>JAISQA010000035.1 GCA_031274525.1 Candidatus Margulisiibacteriota bacterium | reverse complement strand
AACAGATGCTCCGGAGCGCTCTTGTTCCCGTGCGCAGGCTGGCCCTCGGCGGCCGGGCGCTGGAAATATACGACGCTTTATATCAGGAAAAACGCATCCGGCATATTCTGGTGCGGCACGAACAGGGCGCCGGGCACGCGGCGGATGGTTATGCGCGCAGTACCGGCAGAGTCGGCGTCTGCCTGACTACCTCCGGCCCCGGCGCGACCAATCTGGTCACGGCTATCGCGACCGCTTATATGGATTCGGTGCCGCTGGTGGCGCTCACCGGTCAGGTCGGCGTCGAGCAGATCGGCAAAGACGCTTTTCAGGAAGCGGACATGACCGGCATCACGATGCCGATCACCAAACACAATTATCTGGTCAAAGATGTGCGGGATCTGGCGCGCACTATCAAAGAGGCTTTTACGCTGGCCCGCTCCGGCCGGCCCGGGCCGGTGCTGATCGACGTGCCCTCGGATATCTGTGTTCAGGACGCGGAATTCAAATACCCCGATAAAATCGAACTGTCCAATTACAAGCCGACACTCAAAGGCAATCCGCGCCAGATCAGACAGGCTGTGGAGCTGCTGCACAGCGCCCAGCGGCCGCTGATCCTTTCCGGCGCCGGTGTGATTACCGCGGGCGCCAGCAAGGAGCTGGCGGAGCTGGCCCAGCTGGCTAAGATTCCGGTGACGACGACCCTGCTGGGTCTGGGCGCGCTGCCGTCCGACGCGGAAGGTTTTCTGGGTATGCCCGGTATGCACGGCACAGCGGCGGCCAATTACGCTATTTGCGCGGCGGATGTGATCTTTGCCGTCGGCATGCGTTTTGACGACCGCATCACCGGCAATCCCGCGCATTTTGCCAGACAGGCCAAAATTATTCACGCGGATATTGACCCGGCGGAGATCAATAAATGCATCCCGGCCGCGGTGCCGATCATCGGCGATGCCAGAGAAATATTAAAAGAAATGCTGGCCCTGTACAAAAAAGAAAAACCGGCGGCCCGTCCGGACTGGACTGAACAGCTCGCGCAATGGCAGCGGGATTTTCCGCTGGCTTATACGCGGGACCGTAAGCTTATCAAGCCGCAGCAGATCATGGAAACCCTGAATGAGCTGACCGGAGGACGCGCGGTGTACGTCACGGATGTCGGCACGCAGCAGATGTTCGCGGCGCAGTATCTTAAAATTAAAGCGCCCAGACATTTTCTTTCTTCGGGAGGACTGGGCACTATGGGGTTTGGTCTGCCGGCGGCTATGGGCGCGGCGGCGGCGGGGCCGGCGGAGCCGGTAATCTGTCTGGCCGGTGATGGCGGCATCCAGATGAATATTCAGGAGCTGGGGACTATTGCCACCGAAAAACTGCCGGTCAAAGTTATTATTGTAAACAATCAATGGCTGGGTATGGTGCGTCAGTGGCAGCAGTTATTTTTCCGCGGTCATTATTCGCACACCGATATGTCCGCCGCCCAGCCGGATTTTCTCAAGCTGGCTGAGGCTTACCGGATCAAGGGCTGGGAAATCACCGAGCCGCAGACTTTGCGCAAAAAATTAAAAGAGGCGCTGGCGCACCGGGGCCCGGCGCTGGTCAATGTGCTGGTGGCGCGCGACGAAAATGTTTATCCCATGGTGCCGCGCGGCGGCACGCTGGATAAAATGCTTTTCGAAAAAGAGGCGTAAAAAATGAAGCATATTATTGCGGTCATCGTGGACAATAAGCCCGGCGTGCTGGCCAGGGTGGCCGGACTTTTCAGCCGCCGGGCCTACAATATTGATTCGCTGGCGGTGGGGCCGACCGAGACCAAAGATATTTCGCGCATCACGCTGGTCGTGCACGGCAATGACGATATTGTGGAGCAGATCAGCAAACAGCTCAATAAACTGCCGGATGTGAAAAAAGTGCTGGATTTGACGCAGACCGAGTGTATCAGCCGGGAAATGCTGCTCATCAAAGTACGCGCCACAGCCAAAACCCGCCGGGAGATTTACACGCTGGCACATGCTTTTCGCGCCAAAGTCATTGATATTGCCGGAGAGAGCATGGTTATCGAAGTGACCGGCGATACAGAGAAGATTAACGGTCTGGAAACTCTGCTCGAAAAATACGGCATACACGCTGTGGTGCGCACCGGCAAGATCGCGCTGGCCCGGGGTAAAAAATGAAAAAGGCCCGCGAGTGCTTGAGCCTCGGTCTGTTTGGCCTGTTATTTCTGGGCAATGCGCTGGCGGTCTATGCGCACAATCGTTTGAATGCGTTCCTTTACCTGCTGTTGTTGGGCGGCTATATTTTGCTGCATAGCCCGTATGCCCGGAAGGGACTGGATATACGGGCCGGCCTGCGCAAAATTTTCTTCGATTTTGCGGACAACCGGACGGCGCTCAACTGGTTTTTTGCCGTATTTGCCGCCAATATATTTGCTTTATATTATCTGGACTTTGGGTTATTATTGGTCAATCTCGGGCTGGACGCCCTGCTGACGGGTTGTCTGCTCTTTTTAGCTAAAAACAAGGAGTGATTTAGTATGGTAAAAATGTATTATGACAAAGATGCGGATATCAGTGTATTGAAAGATAAAACTATCGCGGTGATCGGCTATGGCTCGCAGGGCCACGCTCACGCGCTCAACCTTAAAGACAGCGGTTTGCAGGTGATTATTGGCCTGCGCCCCGGCTCTAAGTTTGTTACTCCGGCTCAGGAAGCCGGATTTGAGGTGCTGACCCCGGCCGCAGCGTCTCAAAAAGCCGATCTGATTATGGTGCTGGTGCCGGATGAGTTTGCCGCGGAGGTTTATAAACAGGACATCGAGCCGAATTTAAAACCCGGCAATGTGCTGGCTTTTGCCCACGGCTTCAATATTCATTTCAAATATATCGTGCCGCCTCAAGACATCGATGTGGTGATGATCGCGCCCAAAGGCCCCGGACATCTGGTGCGCAGTGTCTACACCGAAGGCGCCGGTGTGCCGGATCTTATTGCCATCTATCAGGATGCCAGCGGCCGGGCCAGAGATATTGCGCTGGCTTATGCTAAAGGTATCGGCGGCACCAAAGCCGGAGTGATCGAGACCACCTATAAAGAAGAGACCGAAACCGATCTTTTCGGCGAGCAGGCTGTCCTGTGCGGCGGCGTGACCGCCCTCATCACCGCCGGTTTTGAAACGCTGGTCGAGGCCGGGTATCAGCCGGAAATGGCTTATTTCGAGTGCTGCCACGAGATGAAGCTCATCGTCGATCTTATTTATAATCACGGTCTGGCCGGAATGCGTTATTCTGTTTCCAATACGGCCGAGTACGGCGACTACACGGTCGGTCCGAAAATCATCAACGCGGACACCAAAGCCAGAATGAAGGAAGTCCTGAAGCGCATCCAGAGCGGCGAGTTTGCCAGAGAGTTTGTCGAGGAGTGCCGGGCCGGCAAGCCGCATATGGAAAAAATGCGCGCCGCGGCCAAAGAGCACCAGATCGAAAAGACCGGCGGGGAAATCCGCGCGGCTATTCCGTGGATGAAAGATCAGAAACTGCTGTAGCCCGGAGTTTGCAGTTCCCGAAAGCTTAGTTGCGCCCGCGCCGCGTCAAAAACCTTTCGCGTTTTTGCCGGAAAGACCGTTCTCTGGCCTCCAGCTCATCTTTGCGTTTTTTTAATTCGGCCAGCTCTGCATCGGTGACTGCGTTGTTGCCGGTGCCGGCGTATTGCCGGACGAGTTCCGTATATTCACTCTGGAGTTTTTGAATATCCAGCCAGTCGGTGTCGATGATCGTCCGGGCAAAATCCACATCAGCTTCTTCATTCAAGAGCGCGATCTCCCGGTTGTCCTTGCGGCGTTCCAGATAATCCAGAATAGTGGCGCGCAGATTTTCATTGAAGATCTTGCCGTTGCCGCAGAGCTGCAAAATATAATTCTTGGCTTCCGGGGTCAGATCCGCCGTGGAGATATCGATCTCTTCCTGCAGGCCTTTGTGCCGCTCAAACAGAGCGGCGGCGTTGGCCAGATCTTTTTGGGCATTTTCCCGGTTTGTCCGCGCCGCGGAGATTTGTTTCTGCCGCAGCCCGTCATTCTTGCCTCTGTCTCCCTGCTCCTGAAAATACTGCGCCCACAGCTCGCTCAGGTCGCCGCCGGGTTCACGATAGCGGTGGTTTGTATAGATGCTGGTGGCCTGCGTGGCGATTTCACTATGCCGCGTACCTTTGCCCGGCTCCAGAACAGGATAATCCAGTTTTTGATAAATAGCCGCTGCTACCGCATATTCGGCCAGCATAGCCGGTTTTTCCGTTTCAGCGGCAGCGGCCAAAAGCTCTGTTTCGAAAAAGGGCGCTAACTCAATATAAGCGGCGCTGTACGGTTTGAGCAAATTATAATTATCAATAAATGAACCGTATAATCTCTGGGCGCTCAACAGCACATTGAGCACCCTGTCCACTTCACCGCCGTAAAAAGAAGCCGTGGGCGCAAGCCCTTCCAGCAGGGTTTTGTAGCGGGCTTCATCCGTAAATAACGGCGCGACCGGCCGCAGGGCCTGCAGCATTTGCCGGTAGGCCTGGCTGTATTCCCGCAAATCCCGCAGACAGGCGGCCGCTGCCGGGCTGACTCTGGCTTCCAGCTCCTGCGCTGCGCTGTCGCTGGCCAGCACGTAGCGGTGAATATTGAGGTGGTACGAATTGCTGTCCGCGAACAGCCGGCTGAACTCTTCTTTATACTGGCCGACATTTTGCAGCGCCGCGGTGTATTTTTGACTGGCTGCGTTAAATCCAGCAGAATGGGCCTGCAGATAAGCCAGCCCTTCCCGGAATTTTTCCAGCTCGGCCTGCGCGCCGGATTCCAGCGCGGTGAGCGCGGTCTGCGCGGCGGCCAGTCCGGCGGCGGTCTGCTGCAATTCTTTTAAGCCAGACTGCAGGGCGCGGATCCCGGCGACTTCCTGTTCCGGCAGCTCCACGCCGGTCAGGAAATTTTCCGTGCATTTTTCGTTGAGACTGGTCAGCGCCTCTGCCGCGCGGCCGGCCTGATGCAGCTCCAGGGCCGGCAGAATATGCGAGGCGTAATAATTGCTGCCGGCTAATCCGCTGAATAACCCGGCAATGTTCCGGCGCTGCTCGTCCTGTTTTTCCGCCAGTTCCGCGGCCTGCTGCCGGGCCTCAACCAGACGGCTGTCCAGCAGGAGCTGTTCCAGCCGCTGATCCATAATGGCGGCGACGGCTTTGCGCGCGGCCAGTTTGCTCAGGGAACGGATGCCCTGCTCGGCCAGCTCAATGTTTTTCTGCCAGAGCTCCTGCGGGGCTTCGGCCAGCGCCAGATCCGCTTCGGAGGCGGCGCTCAAGACCTGCGCCTGTTCGCTCCGGGTCAGTCCGCTCAGCTCCGGCAGTTCCGCGCTGGTCTGGCTGCCGCGGTTGATATAGAGCAGGCCGGATTGCAGCAGCGGCAGGAAGCTCTGCAGATCCTGCGCCAGAATATCCAGGGTCTCGCGCGCCGTGCCTTCCTGCATAAACGGAACGAGAGAGCTGAAAGCGGTGGATGCGCCGGAAAAAAGACCCATGTACATTTCAAATTTTTTGGTGTTGCGCTGATTGCGCCGTTTGATGATCTCGCTGTCGCCTTTTTTGATGCTCTGCATGATCTGGCGCAGAAAGCCGCTGTTCTGTTTGTTCCAGTCATCGAGGAGTGACTCTATCTCCGCGGCCGCGGCGGACAGCACCGCGTGGACATTACTGCGGCTGCTCTGTATAGCCGTGTTGATCTGCAAGATTATTTCTTTGATTTTTTGCAGCCGTTCCAGCAGGACATTCAGGTATTCCAGATAACCTTTGTTTTCCGCCTGAAAGCCGTACAGTCCGGAATTAGTTTTGAGCTCCAGAGCCTCGGTCAATAATTTTTGCTCGGCCCCGGACAGACGGTTCAAGCCCAGCGTCTCAGCCAGCTCGCCGCTGGTGAAATGCCCGGCCTGCACGCGGTTGGCCAGATCCAGCGTGGTGTCCTGCAAGGCATAGGCCTGCGCGATCAACTGCAGGGAGAGGTAGGTGAGTTTTTGGATACTGGCGGCCTGTTCCTGCTCCAGCCCTCCGGCGAAAGCGGCGGCGGAGAACGACGCGGAAGTCAGGTTGATCAAAAAATTCCGCTGTAATTCTGTCCAGCGGGTATTCTTTTGCGTTAATTGTTCCGCCGCGGCATAGGCCTGCTCCACAAAAACATTCCAGCGGTTCATTACGCTTTCCTGCCGGATGTCGGCAAAGGTTTTGGTCAATTCGGAAGCGGGCGCGCTTTTTTCGGCTATTTCCATATGGATAATCTCCCGCGCTTTCTGTTTGGCGGTCTGTACAGAGGTCAGGGCCTGCTCCAGCAGGATCTGCCGCTGCAGTTTGGCGTAATTGCGCAGCAGCGTGTTCTGCTCTACGGTGTAATTGCCCTGTTGATCATCGGCCAGCATATTCTCAAAAGAGCCGGACGACAGGAAATTGCTGCTGGAATACTGCTGATCCTCGGTCTTAAACTTGAGCGCCGAATCGCTGATGATCAGGTCAAAAATATCCTGCTGGCTGTTGCCCAGCAGTCCGCTGCCCAGACCGTACAGAAAAGCATCCGTGGTTTTCTTGTCCGCACCGGCCAGCCGCGCCTGTCCGCTCAAAAAACCGGTGGCGGCGGAAGCCAGAATATTAAATCCGGCGTTGGCGATCTCTGTACGCTGATCGACCTGCTGATTGATAGTCTGATTGCGGAGCTGCGTCAGATAGGCCTGCTTCTTGACCACATCCTGCAGGAGCGCGATATTCTGCTGGGCGGCGATCTTGACGAAAGTGTTCTGCGTCCGGCCTTTGCTGTCGGTCATTTCCTGATGGACAATGCTGCGGCTGTTTTTCTCCGCCGCGTTGAGCGAGATAAGCAGATTTTCTTTGAGCTGCTGCAGCTCAATATCTTTGAGCAGCCGCAGATACTGGTCATAATCCAGAGTTTTTTTCTGCGCGGTCAGATCACGGCTGAGCTCGCTGGAATTACTGAGCAGCTCGGCATAGATAGAATTAAAATCTTCCTGACCGGGCCTGTCCGCCTTCTTGGCCGGCGCCCGGAAATCAGCAGGCTTGCCGGGATTGTAGCTGGTCTTGAGCAGCAGCAGGTATTTGCTGAACATATTGTAGGCTGCCTCGCCGGCGCCGCTCAACATTCCCGCCAGAGCCGTGCCGCCCGAACCAAAAGTGACCAGATTGACCAGCGTAAAAACAACTTTACCCAGAATATCAAATCCCGTGCGCAGCCGGCTTTGCTTGATCTCTTCGGACACGGCCTTGCGCCGGTTGTAAGCCTCCGCAACCTTTATTTCCAGCTCGCCCAGTTTGTTCATTTTTTCCAGCAGGACTGTAGCCTTGCTGTTGACGACCTGTTCGCCGCTGACGGGCGCGGCGGCCGCCGGCAGGGACAGCTCCGCGGCCACGCGGCTGCGGCTCTCGTGCTCTTCTTTCTTGAGCAGGGAGTAAATGCGCAGCAGATTAATAAGCGCCTGCACGCGCAGCGAATTTTGCAGATGCTGTGCGTTGTCAAACCGCAGATAACCGGAGTCAGGGGTGAGGGCGGAACTGGCGCGGACGGCGTTGAGCTGCATAATCTCCAGATCCAGCAGCTTGGCGTATTCGCTGCTGGCGTCGGTCTCAGACCGCAGTTTTTCCAGCTCTTCTTTTTTCTTTTGCAGATAGTCTGTTTCCAGTTTTTTTTCGGCGGTGCGCAGCAGAGCCAGCATCTCTTCGATTTCCTCCTGCGCTTTTTTGATCTCGATGTCGCTCTGCGTCTGGCGCGCCGTGGCCACAATGTCCACGCAGGCAGCAATGATGCTGACGACGATCGGCGTGGCGATGCCGGCGCTGAAGATCGCGGCCACAATGCTGATGAGCGCTGAAATGATGCCGGCGACCAATCTTAAAAAGAGATTGGCGTTTTCCTGCCTGCGCTGCTCCGCCTGCGCCTGCTTTATTTTATTTTCTTCGGTGGTGTTATAATTGTTGACGAAATCCGCAATTTCTTTGGTGCGGGTATTGACATAGTTGGTCAGCGATTCGATCTGCCGGTCATTCAGTTTCTCGATGTTCATTTTTTGGTAGCCGCTCTGCTGGGTCAGAATTTGCAGCACGGCATTGTAGCTGTCGCCTTTGGCCTGCGTGAGCATGGTCAGGAGTTTTTGCAGATTGGCTTTGGTTAGAATTTTGTCTTTCAGCTCCTCCAGCTTGTCGGAGCGCATGATGAGGAAGGGGGTTTTTATTTTTTTAAAGGCTCTTTTAATCACTGTATTCATGTCCTGGGCTTGCAGCCATTTATTGAGTTCATCGATGGTGTTCTGGATACGGCGGCAATTGTTGTAATATTGGTTGCTTTGATGCGCAAGTTCGTCATATTGTTCGTATTGTTTTCTCAGCCAGGGAAGCACTTCTTTCAAAATGTACGCATTTAAGGCGTCCTTGTCGCCAGCTGTTACCAGCCGCTCCAGCTCAGCCTGAATATCATCGCTCAGGAACATTCCGGCGCGCATGCCATCGCTGATCCCGTAGGCGTAAAAAACTTCAAAGAAATTTTCATCATAGCTCAGGGCGATAAGCGCGTCGGTGACCTCCTGACTGATAATAGTGCCCAGAGATTCTATAGGGACATGCGTGCCTTCTACCTTGTTCGGATTTATTGGCTCCTGCGGTGTATGGGATACAGTAATAGTCACATAGTCGGAATGAGTTGCTCCTTTATCGTCCGTTACAGTGAGCAGAAAAACATAAACTCCTTCCTGTAAATCTGACACAGTGGCGAAGTCTGTGTCTGCGCCGGTGAGGGTATAGGTGTCCGGCCCGCTGATTTTTGACCACTGATAGGCGATAATTTCTCCGTCCGCGTCATAGGAATTACTGCCGTTGAGATAGGCCTGGTTGTTTGGCAGAGTCAGGTAAACATCGCCGCCCGCATTGGCTGTTGGTCTGATATTGGGCGGCTCTGGTAATACGGTAATGGTCACATAGTCGGAATGAGTTGCTCCTTTATCGTCTGTGACGGTGAGCAGAAATACATAAGTGCCTTCCTGCAAACCGGTGACGGTGGTGCTGGCGGAGGCGCTATTGCTTATTACCGGCGAACCCGGCCCGCTGTATTTGCTCCAGGCATAAGAAGCAATAGACCCGTCCGGATCGGAGCCGGAGCCGCTGAGCGTTACAGAATCAGCCGGCAGGGTGATAGTCTGATCATTGCCGGCATTGGCGGCGGGCGGCATATTGGGTGGTGGCGGTTCTGGCAATACGGTAATGGTCACATAGTCGGAGTGGGTTGCTCCTTTATTATCCGTGACGGTGAGCAGAAATACATAAGTGCCTTCCTGCAGGCCGGTGACGGTGGTACTGGCGGAGGCGCTATTGCTTATTACCGGCGAACCCGGCCCGCTATGTTTAGACCATGCATAAGAAGCAATGGTTCCGTCCGGATCGGAACCGGAACCGCTGAGCGTTACGGAGTTGTCCGGCATGGTGATGGTCTGGTCACCGCCGGCATTGGCTGTGGGTCTGCGGTTGGCCGGCGGCGGCGGAACGGGATTTACGGTAACGGTCACATAGTCAGAGTGAGTTGCTCCTTTATTATCCGTGACGGTGAGCAGAAATACATAGGTGCCTTCCTGCAAACCGGTGACTGTAGTGCTGGCGGAGGTACTATTGCTTATTACTGGCGAACCCGGCCCGCTGTATTTGCTCCAGGCATAGGAAGCAATAGACCCGTCCGGATCGGAACCGGAGCCGCTGAGCGTCACAGAATTGGCCGGCAGGGTGATAGTCTGGTCATTGCCAGCGTTGGCTGTGGGGGACTTGTTGGGCGGAGCTGGGTTTACGGTAATGGTCACATAGTCGGAGTGAGCTGCTCCGGCGTTATCCGTGACAGTAAGCAGGAATACATAAGTGCCTTCCTGCAAGCCAGTGACGGTGGCGCTGGCGGAAGTGCTGTTGCTTATTACCGGCGAGCCCGGCCCGCTATATTTAGACCATTTATAGGAAGCAATAGACCCGTCCGGATCGGAACCGGAACCGCTGAGCGTCACGGAGTTGGCGGGCAGAGTGATGGTCTGGTCATTACCTGCGTTGGCTGTAGGGGACTTGTTGGGCGGAGCGGGATTTACGGTAATGGTCACATAGTCGGAGTGAGCTGCTCCGGCGTTATCCGTGACGGTGAGCAGAAATACATAGGTGCCTTCCTGCAAACCGGTGACTGTGGCGCTGGCGGAAGTGCTATTGCTTATTACTGGCGAACCCGGACCCTGTAGTTTAGACCATTTGTAGGCTGTGATACTGCCGTCGGTATCAGAGCCGCTGCCATTAAGCGTAACCGAACTGGTCGGCAGGGTGATGGTCTGATCGTTACCGGCATTGGCTACTGGTCTGGCATTGGCCGCGGCGCGAAAGGCAATGGCCTGTGCGGATATATCCGCGCTGTCCAGAGTTTCACCGCTAATTGCCTTATCGTTAAAACGAAAATAAATGCGGAAATCCAGCTCTTTGGTTTGTTTGAGTTCGGACAGACTGCCGGCAGTTTTTTTATCTGCCATAGCCGCGTCAAAAACATACCAGTTGCCATCATCAGCCAGATATTCCACGAAAACATGGTCGCCGTACAGAGCGTCCTGGCCGGCCACGGCTAAAACTCTGCTGCGGGCTGTTTCCGCGTCCAGGCCTTCCCGCAGCAGCAGGGCGAGCATGGCCGAGGCCAGCAGCGTGGCCAGATCTTCGCAGTCGCCGCCGCGGCGGGCTATAGTCTCGTCCACAAATCCCCAGTCGTCTCTGGCGTCGGGAATATACGTAAAATTAGCAATTATATAGTTGTAGAGCTTTAGCAGTTTTTCCTCGGTGCTGAGCGCGGTGTCATTCAGCCCCGGTATACTGTCCAGCAGGCGGAGAATAGCCGGATTGTCCGGTTCGATATATGTATCCACGCTGTTGTAACCGCCGGTCAATTCCGAGTAACCATAGGCGTTATTGACCGCGGTTTTCCCGCCGCGCTGTTCGACCGTATAGTAAGAATCCCGGTCTTGCTTGATTTGCTCCGCCGGGTCATATCCTTTGAGATTGCGCAGATAGCTGGTGTCTGCGGTTTTGGCCGCCGGGAATTGCTCTTTTTTACGAAAACCGCCGGTCAGCGCGGCTTTGTCCGGCTTTGCCGCCTTAGTCTTTTTGCTGCGGATAAACAGCCGCTGCATAAATCCGGCCAGAAAGGGCTGCGCGGCGGCATTGCCCCTGTCTTTGGCTCTTTTGCTTTTGGCCAGTTTGGGCGGCGGCAGGGTGGAGCTGTGGAAAGACACCGTGTCCCCGGTCAGGCCCAGTCCGCCGCTCTCTATGTCTGCGGAAAAGAACGACTCGCCCTGTACCTCCGGGTTGACGGAGTATTCGGTGTTTTGTTCGGTTAATACTTTAGTGGTTTCCTGCATAAATTTCCCGTAAGTTTACGATTTTTAACTACTACTAGTATATCGTTGTATCACCAGCTCAAACTTGTATGGAATAGCTGCGCAAAATAAATGAAATTTCCTG
>JAISQA010000024.1 GCA_031274525.1 Candidatus Margulisiibacteriota bacterium | reverse complement strand
CTGCTGCTGGCCCGGCTGAAACAGTCCGGCCGTCTGACGCGCCCGGCGCTGATCGTCGCGCCCACTTCGGTGGTCTACAACTGGGTGGCGGAGATCGATAAATTTACGCCGGAGCTGCTCGTGCTGGTTTTGTCCGGCAGCCGTGACCGGGTCTTGAAGGTGAAAGACGCGGCCCGGTACGATGTGCTGATCACTTCCTACGCGCTGCTGCGCAACGATCTGGAGCATTACGCGCATATGGAATTCAGCTATATGGTGCTGGACGAGGCGCAGTACATCAAAAATCCCAAAGCCCAGATCGCCAGGGCCGTGAAATGCGTGAATACCCGCTGGCGGCTGGCGCTGACCGGCACGCCGATCGAAAATCATCTGTCGGAATTATGGTCGATTTTTGATTTTCTGATGCCGGGATTTTTATCGACGCTTTCTTATTTTAGGGCGGTGTACGGTGCGGATTACGGCCGGCTCAAGAAAAAAATCCATCCTTTTATTCTGCGCCGGACGAAAGAAGAAGTGCTCAAGGATTTGCCGCCGAAAAATGAGATCGACTCTTTCTGTGAGCTGCTGCCGGAACAGGAGCTGGCTTATCTGCGCGTGCTGCGCTCACAGCGCGAGGAATTATTTTCCGCTTTGCAGACGACGGATATTAACCGCATGCAGCTGAATATCCTGTCCTGTCTGCTCAAGCTGCGCCAGGTCTGCTGTCATCCGGCTTTATTGAAAGGTGAAACGGTTATCCCGGAGTCGGCGAAATTCAATCAATTCAAAGAGCTGATCGCGGAAATTATGGAGAATAACAGCAAGGTGATAGTGTTTTCCCAGTTTGTGGAGATGCTGGCGATCATGCGCAAATTTCTGGACGGCCAGAAAATAAAATATGCTTATCTGGATGGCTCGACCCGGGACCGGCAGGCGGTCATTACGGAATTTAACGCCGATCCGGAGATAAAAATTTTTCTGTGCTCGCTCAAGGCCGGCGGTATCGGCATCAATCTCACTTCCGCCAACTACGTCATCATTTATGACCCGTGGTGGAATCCCGCTGTGGAGCAGCAGGCCATGGACCGCGTGTACCGCATCGGCCAGACCAAAGAAGTGTTTGTCTACAAGCTGATTACCAAAGGTACTGTCGAGGAAAAAATTCTGGCCCTGCAGAAAAAGAAACGGTCGCTGATCGACGCCGTTATCACCAGCGATGTTGCCGTAGAAAAGAAAATCACCAAAGAAGAGCTGGAAGAGCTGCTGACGTATTGACAGGTCATAAGCCCGTAGCGGCGGGCTTGAGCACAACGGTAATTCAGGCAATTCTTTTAATATAGATCAGCGCATAATAAGCGGGCACGGTATTTACCGTGATAGCCGTCGGGGTGTCCGCGGTCGAACCAGCATTGCCGGTACTGCCGCTCAAAGTGACATTGTGCGTGTGACCGGCGCTGACACCGCCGGAACTGCCGGTAAAATTGGGCATATCAACGCTATGCGCGTGATCGCCGGGGTCTGAGGTAGAAAATGGAGCGGACCAGTGTATACCCATGACATTGCTTGTATCGCGCGTGTTATTTACTATGCCCCAGCCGCTGAAAAATTCGGCTCCAGCATTACTGTTCTCAATTTTCATGTAAACAGTATGTGTATGGTGGCCAGCGTTGCCGGACGTAAAAGCGGCATGGTTATGCTCTATGCTGTGCGTATGCCCCGCGCTCTGATTACCTGTCGTGAGTGTGCCGGACAGGGTGTGGCTGTGTTTGGGCATATTAGCCGCGGTTAAAGTTATACTCTGGCTGTTCGCGCCGCCCGTGCCGCCGCTGCTGGCCGCGCCCCGGACAAACAGATTGGTTAGATTGGGTGTGCCATTAGCGCCGTCACATTTGTACCAGCCGGGCAGGGTTTGGTTATTTACCCAGCCGCTGCCGTCATACATCAGAATAGTGCCTACGGGGAGATTTGCCTGTTTGGTGGCTAAAGCCGTGGCTACCGCTTTGGCTGTGGGATATTCAGTATCTGAAGTACTGGATATGGTAGTTTTCTTGTTACTGGCATTTTCTTTCAGGGCCAGATTATCGTATACCGCTTTGGCCGAGGGATACTGGGTGTCGGTGGAACTGGCGGTCAGCTCCGTCACTTTGTAGGCCACTTTCTCCATTTTATTCAAAGCGCCGGTCACATCCGCCGCTTTCATCTGTCCGCCGGTTTGTATTCCTGTATATGTTCCCGTGTAATCATTTGCCATAAAACTCCCCCTTTTATTTGCTGTTGATACTTCCCCTGATATTGAGCACAACATTCACTGCACTGGCCCTGCCTGGCTTTCCGGCTTCTAGCGGCATTTTTTGCTCATTTTATTTTAATGTCATAGTTCCATTAAATAATAGAACTATGACTATTATGGGAATGATACACAATCGTTAAACTTTTGTCAATTAACCAGTAAGGAGTATGTCAAGTGACCAAAGAAACAAATGAAGTGCTGAAAAAACTCATCAGTGAGAAACTGGATTTTTTAAGAAAAAACAGCGGTGAAACCAATGAGGCCGCCGCGGATAGTCTGGACATTGATTTGAGCGAATTTTACCGTATTCTCAAAGGCCATCGCCTGCCACATTTGAGCACGCTGTTGCGCATCAACCAAAAATACGGCGTGAGCATGGACTGGTGGTTCAGCGAGCTGGACGGGACTGCACAGACGCCGGTCCGCCAAAAGGCCTTTGAACTGCAAATCTCCAGCCTGGTTAAAAAGCTGGACGCCAAAACTCAGGCAGCGGTTTTGGCCATGCTTAAAATTCTTGTCCAGAAAAACTAAGTGGTGTTATAATCTCCTGCGTTTTCTAGCGGAGTAAAAATGGCTTTGATCGTCCAGAAATACGGCGGGACTTCTGTCGGTACTATCGAGAAAATTAAAAATGTCGCGAAAAAAGCGCTGACCGCGCAATCGGCCGGTAATCAGGTGGTCGTGGTGGTCTCGGCCATGGGGCCGACGACCGATGTGCTTATTGCCAGACTGAAAGAGTTGACGGCGGATTATGACCCGCGGGAGTACGATGCGCTGGTCTCTATCGGCGAGAACGAATCCGCCGCGCTGCTGGCGCAGGCCATTATCGCGCAGGGCGGACGGGCCGTGTCCCTGACCGGCTGGCAGGCGGGTGTGGAGACCGAGGACAATCACAACAAATGTAAAATTACCAATGTGCGGGCCGGGCGGCTGCGGCAGGAATTGCAAGCCGGGAAGATCGTGGTGGTCACCGGTTTTCAGGGCCTGAATTCCCGGGGCGATGTGACGACTATCGGCCGCGGCGGTTCGGACACTTCGGCGGTGGTGATCGCCGCGGCGTTGCGGGCGGATATCTGCGAGATATATACTGATGTGGACGGCATTTACACCACCGATCCGCATATCCTGCCGGAAGCCAGACGGTTGGAGCGTATTTCGCACGAAGAAATGCTGGAAATGGCCAGCCTCGGCGCGGGGGTGATGCATCCGCGGGCGGTGGAATGTGCTAAGGTCAATAATATGACTATCGCGGTGAAACACAGTCAGCAGGACGGAAAGGGGACGTTGATCACTATGGTCGGAGAAAAATTAAACACCGTGTCCGGAGTGGCCGCGGCTGATGATGTGGCCAAGATCGGCCTCCTGCATGTGCCGGATGTGCCGGGCATGGCGGCGGAGCTTTTTGGCGCGCTGGCCGCGGCCAGGATCAATGTGGACGTTATCGTGCAGAGTATTCATGAGGAAGCGAAAAAAAATGATATTTCTTTTACGGTGGGCCATGATGATTATGCGCAGGCCTTAAAAATAACCGAGGCCAAAGCCGGGGCCTGGGGCTGCGCGGTGATCGGCGACAAAGCGGTGGCCAAAGTCTCGCTGGTCGGCATCGGCATGGCCAGCGCTCCGGGCGTGGCGGCGCGGATGTTCGCGGCGCTGGGCCGGGAGAAAATTAATATTCAGATGATCTCCACTTCCGAGATCAAAATATCCTGCATCATTGCCCAAAAAGAATTGAAAAAAGCGCTCCGGGCTGTGCATACGGAATTCGGGCTGGAGAAATGTTAAGAGCACTGTCAGAAAAATTTTGTTTACAGGATAATTAATGCGGGCGCTTTACAATAAACTAATCAAGGACAGCAGCGGTCAGGATGCCGGGGTCTCTCGCTACAGTAAACACAAACAGACGGTTGTGACCCTGCTGGGCCTGGCAGACGCCAGTAGTATCCGCGCGATCACTTTTTTTAACGAGCGCCTGCATGTCTGGTTCCGGGAGCCGGTGCGGGTAACTTTTCCGAACAAAGATACGGCCAGAGTGGATCATGTGGCTTTTAATATAGTCTGGTTTTTTTCTGAAGCCAGACTGGCCGAGTCCGCGACCCTGTTCCTGAAAGACGACACGCTGCTGACGGTGGAGTCCGGCACGCAGGTTTATTTTGATCTTAACGGCAAATTGTTCCACTATATGGAGTGGCCGGAAGAAAGGCCTTAACCCTGCATTGACACCCTTATACCCCTCTCCTATAATACTACCCTTGTTTTTTAAAATAATAAACCGCGGCGAAAGCCAGGCCTATTTAAAGAGTGAGGTGCCCAGATAAAGCCAAACGAATTGTTAAATCAGCATATCCGTGCTGTGAACGTAAAATTAATTCTGGATGACGGCCAGCAGGTTGTTTTGACCAGAGACGAGGCTTTGGCCAGAGCGAAAGACGCGGGTCTGGATTTATTTCTGGTCTCGCCGAATTCTGAGCCGCCGGTGGCGAAAATCCTGGATTACGGGCATTACCGCTACGAAAAAGAAAAAAAACAGAAAGACGCGCACAAAAAAAGCAATAATAAAAGTAATATCTTGAAAGAGTTAAAACTGACCCCGCGCATCGGCCAGCATGATTTTGATGTGCGCTTAAAACACGGCCGGGAGTTTTTGGGCAAGGGTTACAAGGTAAAATTGACCGTGTTTTTTAAGGGACGTGAGGGCACGCACCCGGAGCTGGGGCATGCCTTGATCGCGGAGTATTTGGAAAAAATCGCCGATCTGGGCTGGACGGACAGTCCCACGCTGAGACCGGGGCTGCTGGGACGGCAGATGTCGATAGTGATCGTGCCGGGACGCAGACGCACGGTAGCGGAGACACCGCCCGCCCAGACCGTAGAGATAAAGGAGAAACAGAATGCCTAAAATGAAAACCAGAAAGTCCGCGGCCAAGCGGTTCAAAGCGACCGGCAGCGGCAAGCTGATGCGCCAGCCGGGCAGCAGCGCCCACCTGCGCGAATGTAAAAAACCTAAAAACAAGAAGAAGCTGAGCAAGCGGCAGCCGGTGCACAAAACCGACGCGCAAAAATTAAAAGTTATGCTGCCCTATGTATAGGTGAAAATATGGTATATTGTAAATTAAAAGGAGCGCAATAGTATGCGGGTAAAAAGAGGCAATGTCGCCAGACAAAAAAAGAAAAAAGTATTTAAGCGGAACAAAGGCTACACCGGAGCCGGCAAGAAGCTTTTCAAGGCTTCGGCCAATGCGCGGGCGATCAAGGCCGGGCTGAAGTCTTACCGCGACCGCCGCCGTAAAAAAAGAGATTTCCGCGCTTTGTGGATCCAGCGCTTGGGCGCGGCTCTGGAGCCGCTGGGGCTTTCTTATTCGGTGTTTATCGGCAGGCTCAAAAAAGCTAATGTGCGGCTGGACCGTAAGATTTTGTCCGATTTAGCCATAGTGGATAACGCGGCTTTTCAGCAGATCGTGGAAAAAGTAAAGGCTTAAAAAAATGATCCAGATGGAGCTAAGCGGGTTAGGTTTTGATCCGCGCAATATGTCGCCGATAGTTCTGCTCAAGGACAGCGAGGAGCGCAATTTCCTGCCGATCTGGATCGGCATGTTCGAAGCGGCGGCTATCGCTATGGAGCTGCAGGAATTCAAATCCCCGCGGCCGATGACTCATGATTTGATCGTGGACATAGTTGCCAAAATGCAGGGCGCGATCGAAAAAGTAATTATTTCGGATATTAAAGAGGACACTTTTTATGCCGTGCTGGAAGTGCGGGTTAAAGACGTCAAAGAGACCCTCAAGATCGACTGCCGGCCGTCCGACGCTATAGCCGTGGCGGTGCGTGTGGACGCGGACATCTATGTTTCCGAGAGCGTGATGCTGAATGCCAAAATGGTCAACGCCGAGAAAGACAAAGAAGAGACCGCCAAATTTAAAGATTTTATCGATAATGTCAAACCGGAAGATTTCAAGAAGTATTTCAAACAGCAATAATGGCCGGGGAGTTTTCTGCGGCGGCTTACGCTTACGACCTGCCGCCGGAGTTGATCGCCCGGAAGCCGCCTGCCAGACGGGGGGATTCGCGCCTGCTGGTGCTGCACAGGCAGTCCGCCGCGCTGGAGCATAAACAATTCCGCGCTATTCTGGATTATCTGGCCCCGCCGGATCTGCTGGTTTTCAATGACACCAGAGTTTTGCCGGCGCGGCTGCTCGGTCAAAAAGTCCTGCCGGGTAATAACAGGTCTGGCCGCGCCAGGTGCGAGGTATTTTTGCTCAAGCAGCTGGACAGGAAACGCTGGGAATGTCTGGTCAAACCGGGCCGGCGTCTGCCGGAGGGCAGTGTGGTTTCTTTTGGCCCGGATTGTTCAGCCGGAATACTGGACGTTTTGCCGGACGGGCGGCGGCTGGTGGAGTTTGAATTTGCCGGTGATTTTCAAACTGTGCTTGACCATTACGGCCGGCCGCCGCTGCCGCCTTATATCAAACCGGACGCGGCGCAGAGCCAGAGCGACCGGTTAGAATTAGCCGCGCGCTATCAGACTGTTTATGCCCGCGTGCCGGGCGCCAGCGCGGCGCCGACCGCGGGGCTGCATTTTTCCCCGGAGCTGCTGGCCGCAATAAAAACCAGAGGCATCCCGACCGCTTTTTTGACCCTGCATATCGGCCTTGGGACGTTTCAGCCGCTCAAAACCGCCGATATACGCGAGCATCGAATGCATACCGAGGAGTATATTCTCCCGGCGCAGACTATCCGCGCGGTGCAGGCCTGCCGTCAGCGCGGCGGCCGGGTGATCGCGGTGGGCACGACCGCGGCGCGCGTTTTGGAGACAGTCGCGGCGGATATTGCGGCTTCCGCAGTGCCAGCCGCCGGTTTAGCCGGCTGCACCAGTATTTACATTTACCCCGGCTATAAATTTCGGGTCGTTGACGCGCTGCTTACTAATTTTCATCTGCCGGGCTCGACGCTCCTGCTTTTGGTCTCGGCTCTGGCCGGCCGGGAAAAGATATTGCAGGCCTATCAGGAGGCCGTGCGCCTGCGCTACCGTTTTTTTTCTTTCGGCGACGCGATGCTGATCGTGTGAGCGGCCGGTCTAGCGTGATTGACCGTACCAATCTATAATAACGATTGTATGGACAGCAAAACTATCCGCGCACAATTCATCGAATTTTTTCAGAACAAAGGGCATACTTTTGTGCCCAGCGCGCCGGTGCTGCCGCTCGGCGATCAGACCCTGCTTTTTACCAATGCCGGGATGAATCAATTTAAGGATATTTTTCTGGGCACGGGAACCCGCCCTTACCGGAGAGCGGTCAACAGCCAGAAATGCATCCGTGTTTCCGGCAAACATAATGACTTAGAAGAGGTCGGCAAAGACACTTATCATCATACTTTTTTTGAAATGCTGGGCAACTGGTCTTTTGGCGATTATTATAAAAAAGAAGCGATTGTCTGGGCCTGGGAATTATTGACCGGCGTCTGGCAGCTGCCCAAAGACAAACTTTACGCCACGGTGTATAAGACGGACGCCGAATCCGCGGAGATCTGGCGGACACAGACGGATATCGCTCCGGAACATATCGGCTTTTTCGGCGAAAAAGAAAATTTCTGGGAAATGGGCGAGACCGGCCCCTGCGGTCCCTGCTCGGAGATCCATATTGATCTGGGGCCGGAACGCTGTGATAAACAGGCTGTTCCCGGTCACGTCTGCGCGGTCAATAGCGGCTGTGCCAGATATATTGAGCTGTGGAATCTGGTCTTTATCCAGTACGACCGCTCCGCTTCCGGCGAACTGCGGGAGCTGCCCCGGAAACATGTGGACACCGGCATGGGGTTTGAAAGGCTGTGCGCGGTGCTGCAAAATGTTCCGTCCAATTATGACACGGATATTTTTGTGCCGCTCATTCAGGCCGTCGCCAAAATTTCCGGCGCGCCGTATCAGCCCGGCCCGGAAGGTATGCCGCACCGGGTCATTGCTGATCATCTGCGCCTGCTGTCTTTTGCCATTGCGGACGGAGTATTGCCGTCCAATGACGGCCGCGGGTATGTCCTGCGCCGGGTTCTGCGCCGGGCCGCGCGTTACGGACGGCAGCTGGGTTTGCGGGAGCCTTTTTTGTGCCGGCTGGTCGGAGTACTGGCGGACACTCTGGGACATATTTTTCCGGAGATCAAAGATAAATGCGGGTATGTGGAAAAAATTTTACAGGCCGAGGAGCAGGCTTTTAACAAAACTTTAGACCGCGGACTGGCTTTGTTTGCCGGGATTGCTGCCGGAGCGCAAGCGGCCGGGCAAAAGACTATAGCCGGTGCGGAAGTTTTTAAACTGTATGACACTTATGGTTTTCCGGTCGATTTGACCGGCGTGCTGGCGGAAGAGCAGGGGTTGTCCGTGGATTTGCCCGGCTTTACGCAGGAGATGCAGAAACAGCGGGACAAAGCCCGCGCCGCGGGACTGGGCGCCAGAGGCGGTGTCGGCGGTGAAATAGTCCTTGAGGCGGACGACGCGGAGGCCAAACAGGCTATGGCCAGACATCACACGGCGACCCACCTGCTCCATGCGGCTTTGCAGAAAACACTGGGTCGGCACGCGACGCAGGCCGGTTCTATGGTCTCGCCGGAAAAACTGCGGTTTGATTTTAATCATTTTCAGGCGCTGACCGCGGCGGAAAAACAACAGGTCGAGGAGCTGGTCAATGCGGAAATTAAAAAGAACAGCAGCCTGTCGGTCAAAGAAATGCCCATACAGGAAGCGAAAGCCAGCGGCGCTCTGGCGCTCTTTGGCGAGAAATACGGCGAGATCGTCCGGGTCGTGTCTATCGGGGATTTTTCCCGGGAGTTTTGCGCCGGACGGCATGTAGCCAATACCGGCGATATTCAGGCGTTTAAGCTGGTCTCGGAATCCGCGTTATCGACCGGCGTCCGCCGTATCGAGGCCGTGGCTGGCGGCGCGGTGGCTGTTTATTATCAAAAAGAATTTGCCGGATTGAACGGCGAATTGAGCAAACTGGGTTTGCCGGAAATAAAATATGACAGCGCGACCGGACCCGGGGAACTGGACGCACAGCTCAAATCCGGCTATCAGCAGATCGAGCAGAAAAAAGAACAGTTAAAAAATGCGCAAAAAGCTCTGGAAAAACAAAAATTGCAGGAAGCGCTGGCTAAGCTGGGTGAATATGCCGCGCAGCAAAAAGAGAGCAAAGGCATTCCGGTGATTGCCGTCAATATCGGCGCGGCCAGCCGCGATATCGCCGGAGCGGTGGCCGACAGCCTGAAAAATCGGCTGGGCGAGGGCGTGGTGGTGGTGGGCGCCGTGGACGCGGACAAAGCCATACTGCTGGTGCTGGTCACGCCAAAATATCAAACGGCGGAGCTGAATGCCGGTAAGATCATTCAAAAAATCGCGCCTCTGGTAGCAGGACGCGGCGGCGGCCGGCCGGACGCGGCGCAGGCCGGCGGTAAAAATATTCAGGGTATTCCCGCGGCTTTGCAGGCGGCTGTGGATTTCTGATGCAGGAGCGGCTGCTGAGCCTGGACTACGGCTCTAAAAGGATCGGTCTGGCGGTTAATGACGCGCTGGGTCTGGCGGTTCACCCGCTGCCGTATCTGGAAAACACTTCAGAAAAGTTAAAAAAACTGCGGCGGCTTATTCAGGAAAGAAATATCCAGAAGCTAATTCTGGGTTTGCCGGTCGCCCTCTCCGGCGAGGAAAGTATCGCCGCGCAAAAAGTCCGGCAGTTCGCGGCGGCGCTGGCGGCGCTGGGCCTGCCGATCGAGTTTATTGATGAGCGCCTGTCCACCGCCGCCGCGCATAAAATGATGTTACAATATAATATACCTGCCAGAGAACGCCGGCAAAAGGTGGATTCACTGGCGGCCTGCATACTGCTGGAAGATTATTTGAGGGGACAGGATGTCCAGAAAATTTAAAAAAATTCGGAGACCCTTGCTGCGGACAATATATGTCTGGCTGAATAGAAACAGAAAACCGCTGAACAGGATATTCTGCCGTTACACGCTGCCGGCGGTTCTGCTGCTCATGGTCTGGTCAGCGGTTTTTCTGGCGGTGGACAACAGCTTCTCGCGGCGGGAATTTTATATTAAAGTGCAGCGAGACAGCACCGCGCAGGATATTCTGCGCGTTTTGTTGCACAACGGACTGGCGCGCAATGAATTTAATATCCGGCTGGTGACGCGGCTGGGCGGCTATGACCGCCGGATACATGCCGGAGAGTATAAGCTCTCACCTGGCATGTCACTGATGCGCATATTTGAGACGCTGGGCGAACGCCGCGGCTTGAGCCTGACTTCTTCCCGGCAGGCGCTGATCCCGGAAGGTTATTCCTTAATGGAAATAGTTGATGTTCTGGCCAGAGCCGGTGTGGTCAGTAAAAAGTCTTTTATGGATTATTTTGCCACCTATGACCCGCAGTACTGGCGGGAACGTTATGCTTTTCTGGCGGATAATAAGCTCTCCGGTGCGGTGTTTTTTGAAGGCTATCTCTATCCCGACACCTATATTTTTGCCGAGGATTCCACGCCGCAGGCGGTGCTGGATTTTATGCTGAGCCGTTTTGAGAAGCTGGTCTATCCGCGTCTGCAGGCCGCGGAGAGCAAGTACAATCTGCATGAGCTTTTGACCATAGCCTCGATTATTGAAAAAGAAGCGGTGTTCCAGACCGAAATGCCGCGCATTGCCGGGGTGTATTACAACCGGCTGCGTATCCGCATGCATCTGGGCTCCTGTCCGACGATCAAATACGCGCTGGGCAATCCGCGGAAAAAAGAAGTGCTTTACCGGGATCTGGAGGTTGTCTCACCGTACAATACTTACAAAAACTATGATTTGCCGCCCAGCCCGATCTGTTCGCCGGGACTAAATGCCATAGACGCCGCGCTGTATCCGGAAAAAAATAATTATCTTTATTTCTTTGCCAAAGGCGACGGGAGCTCGGTGTTTTCCAATACTTATGAGGAGCATATCCGCAAACAGAAAAATCCGTCCGCGACGGATAGGGTTAGGTTATAGGCTATGCCGGATTTTATTGCGCATGTTACGACGCAGGATGCACAGGGTTATGTTGCCCGGGTCACCCCTTTGTAGGTGTGCGGGTTGAAACTTGTTGTTGGGTTGCGCAGCCCATTTAATTACATAGGCCAATCTCTGCAATTCAGGATAAACATTTCCGGCAATATAACCGATCTCCCCGGTAAAAGAGGGCTGTATAACTTGCTCTTGTTATGGTGAACCGGCATCTATGCTTATCACGTCCTCGAACCTTTTCGTAAAAATTTCTTTCTCGAACAAAACTTTTAGCCCAAGACTATCACGTAATTTTTCGTTTTTTTCATCAATAACAAGCATTGCATCATACATCTCAAATATTTTTACGATAGTAAAGCCTATTGCTCCCCATGAGATAGTAAATATGGCGCTTTCATATTCTTCATTAGTAGCTGTTTTATACAGTTGAGCCGTTCCCATAGCATTAATTAACAAAAATAAAATTTCGCCTACAGCAAAGAACAGCCCGCGCCCAGGTTCTCCAGCATATATATGTCCTGACCCTGGCAGTAGAGAGGTCATAGCCAGAGCATAAACTTTGTCGATATTATGCCCTTTATCTAACTCATACTGCTTTAGTCTTAACTCATACAAACCTAAATCTATATTGTTTTTTGATACTGCGGTATCATCAGCAAAAACAGAGCTAACAAGACACAAAGCGGCCAGAATGAACAGTAATTTTTTCGTAAAATAACCTCCTTAAAATGAAATGCATTTATTCTTCGCCAATGAAAAGCGCAAGGGAATGATAGAGTTTGCTTTAGAAATTAGTTGAAACTTACCCGAAAATATACTTAATTTTGCGGATTGCATCATTAAAGTAATTGAAGCATAAAATTTTGAAAAAGGCAATAAGGCGCATTGGTCACATAGGTAACACTAAAAAACAAAAGCGTTGTATTTAGGCAAAAATAGTTACCATGCAGGTGAAAAAGAACTACTGCTTAACAGAGGACAGAAATATAAGGTGCTTGAAAAAAGGCTTATAAAACAGAATGAAAAGGGGTATAATTACATGGTGTTGGAGGCTGTCAATGAATAGCATTGATTTGAAACAGATTGAGAAAAAATGTCTAAAATACTTAGAAAAAGAACACCCTGATATAGAGGGCAAGGATAAGCAGCTTATCCTTGCTGATATGATACGCATAGAAAAACGCCGCCGTGCCGCTGGCGTATAAAACCCCGCAAAAAACAAGCTCAAAAAATACGGATAGGGTACAGAATTTGTACCTCAGATTGACTATTAAAGGATTTGACCCTAAAACCCCGTCTTTCGGATAGCAAAATTACACCTAATATGTTATAGTATTCCTATCCATACGAATAAACTCTTAAAGGAGCGAATGTATGGAACTTACCCCGGAACAGTTACAGGAGATGTTAGGCAAGGCGGTGGAGACAGCTACCGCTAAAGCGTTAGAGGAGTTCAAAAAATCTATTCCGCCCGAGAAAGAAAAAAAAGGGAAAGAGACTAAAGACAAAAATGAAATCCTCGAAAAAATCGAGGAAGATAAAAAGGCCAAAGCAGAGAAGACCGCGGAATATGAGGAGATAAAAGCGGCGACGGCTTTTAATTTGAGCCTTGATAGTTTCAAAAAAGACAACGTTAAATATTTGCCGGAAGAGGTCGTACCTTCACAGTTGTGTGGGTTGAACCATCGAATATATCAGCCGCGCCGCACTGTCTCCGGTCACACCTTTGCAACCTTATTTTTAGTAAGCTATCTGAAATAATATAAAATGGTATAATTATGAATGTTTTATATTGGGAGTAAATAATGCTCGATAGATATTCTCTGCCGGAAATGCAGGCGGTCTGGGCGCCGCAGAATAAATTTCAGAAATGGCTGGCTATAGAAATAGCCGCCTGTGAAGCCAATAACAAGCTGGGTTTGATACCGGATAAGGATTTAAAAACGATTAAAGCCAGAGCGGCCTTTACGGTAGAGCGCATAAATGAAATCGAAAAAGAGACCAATCACGATGTCATCGCTTTTCTGACCAATGTGGCGGAGAATGTCGGGCCGTCCTCGCGTTTTATTCATCTGGGTTTGACCTCTTCCGATATCGGCGACACGGCGCTCTGTCTGCTGCTCAAGCAGTCGGCGGAAATACTGGAAAAAGACCTCGTTAAATTGCTGGCTGTCTTAAAAAAACAGGCTCTGCAATACAAAGATGTGATTATGATCGGGCGCACTCACGGCATTCATGCCGAGCCGACGACTTTTGGCCTGAAGTTGCTGCTCTGGTATGAGGAGCTGCGGCGCGGCCAGCAGCGGCTGGCGCAGGCCAAAAAAACTATATCTGTCGGTAAACTTTCCGGCGCGGTCGGCACTTATGCCAATATCGATCCGTCTGTGGAAAAATATGTCTGCCAGCAGCTGGGCTTGACGCCCTGTGCGGTGGCCACGCAGGTGGTGCAGCGCGACCGGCACGCGGAGTTTGTGACCACGCTGGCGCTCATCGGTGCCTCTCTGGAAAAAATAGCGGTGGAGATACGGCTTTTGCAAAAGACCGACACTGCCGAAGCCGCGGAGCCATTCGGCAAAGGCCAAAAAGGTTCGTCCGCCATGCCGCACAAGCGCAATCCCATTATCTGCGAGCGTATTACCGGACTGGCGCGGGTACTGCGCGGCTATGCCGTGACGGCTCTGGAAAATATCGCCCTGTGGCATGAACGGGATATTTCCCATTCCGGCGCGGAGCGGATAATTCTCGGCGACGGCTGTATTCTGCTGGATTATATGTTTTCTTTAATGCAGAAAGTAATTTCCGGTCTGGAGATTTACCCGGCGCGGATGCAGAAAAATATGGATGCTTACGGCGGGATTATTTTTTCACAGCGCGTACTGCTGGCGCTGGTCGGCAAGGGGCTTACCCGCGAGCAGGCTTATGCGCTGGTGCAGCGGAATGCGCTCCGGGCCAGAGATGCAGACGGTTCCTTCCGCGATAATATTACCGGCGACCCGGAAGTCCTGAAGCTGATCTCTAAGGCAGAGCTGCTGAAACTCTTTGACTATAAATATACGATCCGCAATGTGGGGCGTATTTTTAAGAAAACACTGGGGTAGAATTTATGCTGGGTTTAGGGAGCATCAAAAAATTACTGGAACGCCTGCAGCGTTTTTTGCAGCTCAAAGAGATTTTGAGCAAAGCGCCCGGCGACCCCAGGCCCAAATCTTATCAGGAGATGAACCCGGACGAATTTTATGATTTTCTCCTGTCCGGCGGCTCGCAGGAAGAATACTATGATTTTCTCTTGAATTTCCTGCTGACCGGTTATCTGGACGGCAGCATTGACGAGCAGAAGTTTAAATATTTTCTGGGTTTGAGCAATCCCCTGCAGATCAACCGTTACGTGGACAAACTGCTGCGCGAGGCCAAAATGCAGGGTTCGATCTATGAAGAAATGCTCAAGTACCGGAACTCCGCTGACAAGCAGGAAGATTTGCTGGCGCTTTTGGTGCCGGAGCGCGCGCAGGACAAAAATAAACGGAAAATTACCGATGTGGCTGAACTTAAAGAACTGGTCAAAGACAATGCGGAGGAGCTGCAAAAACAAAAGCAGGCGCTGGCGCAGGCCAGAATGCTGGCCGCGGAAAAGAAACGGCAGGAGGAGCTGCGGCAGGCGGTTATTTTGAATGCGCCGGAAGCGGGTGAGCTGCTGACCAGAGACACTTTTGAGACTGAGGAAAAACAGGTCGAGCAGACGGCTGGTCTTTTGTATAAAGAGCTGACCAAACAGCAGAAAGGCACGGTGCTGCGTCAGGCGGTCAATCCGGAGAAACACTCCGTGATCTCGGAAGATACTTCCAGAATGAGTCCGGGCGAACTGGTGGCCTATAAGAAAAAGATTTTGAGCAAGATGCGCCGGGATATGAACGCGGGCAATAAAATGAAAATTTAAACGGAGGCTTCAAACAAAATGGCGAAACAGCAAAAACCCCGGCAGCAGGATTCCGGCGAGAGAGTATATTCCAGCGGCGGCGGCGGCATGGGGCCGGTCGGCAGCGTGGGACTGGGCATGTCGTCGGTGGAGCGCGTCCAGTATATTCAGGAGTTGCAGCGAGCCTCGCCGGTGCAGAAAATAGCCGGCGCTATCAAAGAAGTGAAATGGGAAGGCTTCGGTCTGCTGGGCGATATTTTTAATAAAGGCGCGGCGGTCATGCGCGGAGTAAGCGATGCTTATACTCAGATCCGGCAGTCCCGCGGCGACGCGGCTATCAATCAGCATATCGCGGGTTTGACCGAGAATGTCCGCGGACTGGAACGGCTGCGCCATGAGCTTGAGCCGCAGGCCAATACCGCGCTGCCGGGCGCACCGGAGCAGACGGATAATAATAGCTTTTATATAGACCCGGACTGGGTGCCCAGGCCCAGAGGCCGGGTAGAGTAGACGGCGGTTGAGGCTCTCGCCACCACCGGCTAAGCGCGCTCCGGAGTATCAGTGGCTAATTGTCTAAAAATTTACTTCACAGTAAAAGTTTTGCGGATTATTTTATTATCCCGCAGCTGGAAAAATAACGTGTAATTGCCGGAAGCGACTGGCGCCGTGACTGTTTCCGCCAGCGGGAGCTGGATTACATTATAGTCCGGATCCAGCAAAGCGATCTCCAGCAGCTGTTCCGGCTTCAGATTGGAGATGATTAACTTACTGGCCTCCAGCCGGAACTGCGGCTGGAAATTTGCCGGCGTTTTGTCCGGGGCGGATTTTTCTATCCGATCCAGACTGAAGTCAAAACCCAGACTGAACAGGAAAGAATTGTCCAGCTGTTTTTCCGGCGTGCGCAGCAGCAGAGCCAGATCGCAGTGAAAGTCATAATATTTGAAACCGCTGCCCAGGCTTAATTCTTCCTGACTGTTGAGCCCGCCGCGCAGGCAGAAAACATTGTCGATGAGCCAGCTTTCCAGTCCGACGCCCCAGCCGCGCTCCTCTTCGCTGTATATATCCAGATCCACAAGAAAATAAGTCCGTTTTTGCAGCAGGTTCTGGCGGTAGGCCAGACCGGCGGTTAATTTGCGGGGCAGATATTCCTGCGTGGCGGTGCTCCATTCGAGTGAAGAAAATAAATTATGAAAATTAAGTCCGAGCTGCAGCTCCCTGGTGGCTCTCTGGATTATGCCGATATCCACGGCCATACCGCTGGCGTGATAGTCGAGTATGGAGCGGGAAATAAATTTGTAATTCAGACCGCCGTAAATGCCCGGACTGAGCTGGGTGGCGGTGGCAATATTGAAAAAACGGTATTCATCGGAGAAAGTGCCTTGCTCCGCAGGCAGACCACCATCGCCTTCACTGGTTCTGGGAATATTGTTAATCCCTTCCTGCACATAATTGAGTCCGAGCGGAAATTTGCCGCCCAGCAGAAGTACGCCGTCCAGAGAGATATGATTGACCAGCCCCAGATTTTGATAATAAGTAAATTCCACGCCGCTTTTGGTGGCGTAAGCCAGTCCGGCCGGATTCCAGTAGGGCGCGCTGATCTGATCAGTCCGGGCCGTGCCGGCGCCGCCGCAGGCCAGACCGGCCAGTCCGGAAGAGCGATCCATTAGATCGACCGGAAAAGCCGCGCCGGCTAAACCGGACAGCAGAAAAAATAACAACGGCAGTTTTTTCAAGCGTCCCCCAGATTATTGAAACAAGCGGAATATTATAAGATTTTTTCGCCTACGAAAACAACCCGGCTTTTTTGGGTATTTTCCGCGGACTCATTATCTTTGATCGCTTTGAGCGCCGCGAGTTTGGCTTTGCGAAATCTCTCTTCACGGCTCAAAGGCGTAAATTTGCTGACCCCGCTGCCGGTCTTCTGGATTTTGACGATATTGCTCTGCACTTCCAGCGCGCAGCCGCAATTTTGACAAAATTTGGAATTAACCTGATTTTCTGTGCCACAGTCGGAGCAAATTAACATAACTTACCTCCTGCTTCAAGTGAGAATCACTATACAATAACCGGCCTGAGCGGTCAATTGCCGTAGATCGGAAGCCCTGTTAGTTGCCCTGGGTGGAACAATAATCGGACTTCCAGCGACGGGATGATCTTAGTGGATTACCGGGTGTGGCGCAAGACCCACCTCTGAAAGGAGCCGGGGCGCCGCGGCAGGATGATAGGCTTTAAGCGGCAGGGAGATTGTTCCGGCGCTTCATTCTCTCCGAGCGTCTCCGGCGCCGCGCCTGAGCATCCGCAGTAGTCCCGGCCGGAGCGCGTCCGGCAAAGGACAGCTCGGCCGCCCGGCGCACCCACGCCGGTAATATGTCCAGCGAGATAACGGTCAGTACTCTGTCCGCAGGCAGTTTGTCCAGTTCTTTGCCCAGCCGGACAACCGCGCAGTCCTGCATATCCGCCGGATACGGGTCTATCTTTACCGGCAGATACTCCGGCGGGCATCCGGCAGCCCACTCTACTGCTTTCTGTGCCTGAGCGTATACCCTGTCCATTTCCGCGGTTCCCGCCTGCTCGTCCGCAAAATATTTCTCGCTGCTGTAACTGTGATACGGCGTGCCGAAATACGGCATGTACACTGCATTGCAGATAATATCCACCATCCGTTTGTCGCACAGGATTATTTTGCGCAGCCAGCCCGGAGTTTCTTCCGCCAGCAGCACAATGGCCAGTTCCTCCGCGTTCTGCGGCGACTTGTGGTCGCTCGCAGTCGCAAGCACACCATTAGGCGCGCCGTGCTGCGCAATAGCGCATGGAAGTAAACATATTTGTCCTGCTGGGTAAATGCTTACACAGGTAACTTTACAGTCCCGTTTATTATGCCTGGCAGGCTCACTGACCGCCCTCGCTCGGTGTGTATGCGCCGGAGTGGCCGCGCCCTCAGTTATAGTTTTTCTATTTCTGCCGGGGAGAGGCCGGTAATCTCCCGGATCTGCTCCGGAGAAATACCCAGCGCTTTCATCTTGCGCGCGCTGGTCTGGAGGGCCTGACGGCCTTTTTCTAAACCCTGTTCCAGTCCTTTTTGTTCACCTTCCCGCCTGGCATCGCCCAACCGGCTGTTCCAGTCGCTCAATCCTATCTCCCGCATTTCATAGGCGTGCAAAAAAGCCTCGTCATCATTAGAGACATATGCTATCTTCCTCTGCGCTTCCTGTATCGCCTTATCCATACTCATTATCTCCTTTAAAGTCTTCTCCGGCGTACCTTTGTCAAAGAACGCCAGCCACCTCTGCAATGGATCTCTTTCTAT
>JAISQA010000073.1 GCA_031274525.1 Candidatus Margulisiibacteriota bacterium | reverse complement strand
AGCTATTTGAATGACCGGCAGCGGGCTAAAGCCGCGGAATTTATGAAGATGGATTTTTTGGTAAAAGAGCGCGAGACCTGGCGTCTGACTGCTGCCGGGCGTTTGTTTTTGAATAAGATTTTGCTGGAGTTAATGTGAAAAAATTATTGCTGCTTTTTTTACTTTTGCTGGCGCTGCCCCTGTTCGCCAAGGATCCGATGGGGCGGGGCAAGTCCGCTTTTCAGCCGGGGCGTTCCTATCCGCAGGTGGATATTTCCGGCTATGAAGAATTGGAATACAACAGTCTGGACCAGTCCGGTGATCCGCAAAAATACCAGAACAGTGTGGAGTATCTCAATCTGCCGGCCTCGGTGCGCGTCTATGATGGCCTGCGCCACCGCCGCCTGATCGATCTGGAAGGCCAGATCAGCGAAAAACTGTATGTGCGTTACAAGATCAGCCAGGATCCCGATCTGCCGCAGGAGACGGATATTTACGTGGAATACGATAGATTTTCGGTCTATTTCGGCAAGTATGACGCGGTTATGACCAATGGCGAGCTCTTCTCGATGAACAAAAATATTGACGGCCTGTATATGGATTATCTGGCGGATAATTTTGAGATCGAGGGTATTTACGGCGAGGAGCGGTCGCATGAGCGGACATTTTCTTTCAACGGTTCCGGCAAACGCGAATACAATCTGGGGCAGACTAATATTTCCGAAGGGTCTTTGAAGGTTTTTTTGAACGGGGAAGCGCTTTCCGAGGATGAGTACCGCGTTGATTATTTTGACGGCACAATTATTTTTAATAAAATCCTGTCTGTGCTGGACAGTGTTCAGGGCACTTATGAATATCTGGATCCTATCGAGGACTTTCTGCCTATTGCTTCCAAAGTGCGCTTGAGCGGTTTGCAGCACCGCTATATGAGCTACCGCGGCGCCGAGCCGGTCATGCTCACGGCCAGCGCTGTGCAAAAATATGAACCGCCGGACTATACCGCGCCATCCTCTGCGCTGGAGACCCTGCGGCAGGCGCCGCAGTTCCAGTATCAGGAACGGAATATCCGCGTGACGGTGGCTGCTCCGCAGGCGCAGGCGGTTTATTTGCATCTGGATGCCGTCAATAGCGCGGACAAGCTGCCCTTGCGGCAGGAGGATGGACTCTGGACGGTCAGTCTGCCCTCCGGGCCGCAGGAAAGACGGGTTGCGCTGGAATATGCGCTGCCGGATTACAGTCTGGTCTATGTGTGTACGGTCAGTTTTGTGGAAAGGACTGTGACGGCCGCAGCGGTAATTTCTGCGGAAGATACCGCGCTGGAAGAGCAGCCGGTGTCTGGCGCCCCGGAAATAATGGGGCCGGCCGCACCGCCTGCCGCGCAGGAGGTGCTGGTCAAAAAGTATTTTGCGGAAGTCACGCCGGAGCCGGAGTATTTGGTTCTTTTGCCGGAAGGCGAAGTGCGGTTTGCGCAGGCCGATTTCAGACAAAATTCTATTTTGCGTTTTACTTTCCGGCCGCAGGATAGAGCCCTGGAAAAAGCAGGCGTTAGTTTTAAAAAAGAATATCAGGATTTGCGCAGACTGGAGTCCGGCGATTATATTCTGGAAAAGCCGCTGACCGTCGAGGAGCAGCCCGGTGAGAATAACTGCTTTTTGGTTTTGAATTATGACGGCACGGAAGTAGTACGGAAAATCCCTTTTATTGTGACCTATGATGAGACCCAGCAGAGCGATTTGAAAAGACTGCAGCTGCTGGAATACCCGCTGCTTTCTTTCAGTGAAAAAATTTATTATGGCAACCAGCTGCTGGCGCCCAATCAGGATTATAAAATCAACTATGCGACCGGCATGGTGACCTTTTTGCGGCCGATCCCGACGGACACCTGGGAGCTGCGCGTGGAATACGGTTATAATCAAACCAAGGCCGTGCAGGAGATAATCAAAGGCGCGGAAAGTCAGGGGCCGTATAAACTGGCCAACCGCCTGATCGTGCCGGAAAGCGTTTCTGTAATGGTCAATAATCTGAATATGCTCGAAGGCGCGGATTACAAACTGGACGCGGCGAACGGCGCGCTCAGTTTTGCCCGCAGGATCAGCTCGGTGGACACGATACAGGTCAGCTACAAATTTTATGTTTCGCTTACTCCGGAGGCCAGCCAGCGCCGGGAGCAATTCTCGATTAGCTCGTATTTTGTGCAGGAGCAGGCCAAGTCTGCGGAAGCGGAGAGCGATACCTCCCACACGCTTTCCGGCGGTGATTTTACGCTCACCACCAATGGTCAGGTGACCACGATCAATATTCCTGCTAAATATCTGCCGCTGAAAAATCCGCAGGTTTACGATAACGGTATTCCTGTCTCCAGAGATAATTATCTGGTCAGTGAAAGCATCTCGGAATACAGCGGACTGATCGTGCTCTCCGGCAACTATACCGCGAATACGCTGACTATAACTTTTGACCAGTACAATACGGTTATCGCGCCCAAAGTTTATTTCAGCGGCGATAAATATGACCAGACGAGAGTCATTCTGGATGATATTGTGGCCAATCTGCCCAAGCCGATCGTGTATGAATCGATGATTCTGGAATTAAAAAGCCGGAACAGTCTTTATTATGTGCCTTTGGTTTATAAACGCGATTATATCGTCGGCTACCGGGAAGATCTGTCCCCCGGCGCCAAAGACGCCAACGGCGACGCCGTGGTGCGGGACAATCAGGAAGCCTGGCAGCGCGGCGTGATTACGTTTATCACCGGCAATATCAACTCCGGCTATAACGTATACAGCGGGTTTTCTCAGGATGATCAATTCCGCCTCACCTACAAAATATCCGATGCCGGCTCTACGGATCCGGGCGATATAATGCATCAGACTTACGGCACCAAGTTCACCTATTCGCCGACGGATTGGCTGCGCGCGGATGTGGAGTATAACGAAAGCCGCAAGCAGTACCAGCGCTCCGTCGCGTCCGGTATGGTCACCGCCAATGGCGACGGCTCTGCTCAGCAAAGCATCACTATCATGGACCAAAACCAAAAAGTGCTGGAGCTGGTGGAAAACAGCGAAAAAGTCTATATCAATGACCGGCTGCAGATCCAGAATGAGCATTATTCCGTCTCCTATAAAAGCGGCCTCCTGCGTTTTCGGGCAGGAATGATCCTGTCGCCCTCCGATAATATCCGCATAGAGTTTCAGTACTATTCTAATGTCGGCGAGGAGGAAAGCATTGACGAGACGGCCAAGGCCGCGAAGGTGGGCGTGACTATGCGGCTGGGCAATACGGACATCACCGCCGGTTATGTCACGGTGGACTCGCGCTATGATCCGGTCGGCAATGCTCCGGCCCTGTATGTGCCCGGCACGGAGGGTAAAAATATAATTATCAATTCGCGCCCGACAGAGCGGCTGCAATTATATTCCCGCACGGAGCAGCTGGATACCAGACTGGGCCCTTACGCGGATGAAGAGACCCTTGACCGTTATCAAAGCACCGTGCTGCAAAACTATAAAGCGGTGTATGGCTTTAATGCCAATGACAGTATAGCTCTGGCTTACAACCGCACGGATGTCGAGCAGCCGGGCAGCACGCGGGAGCAGGCCGGCGCGAATAACCGCCAGCAGGACTATCAAATGGATTTGAATTTTGGGCCGGAAGCTATCCGCACAGGTGTTTTTCTGAAGAACGCCGAGTCCTTTGCCGATAATTATGACACGCTGGAAAGCTCCCGGATTTATAACCGCAATGTCAAACTGACCAATTATTTCCGCCCTTTCAAAAATCTGAATTTTACCAGCTCTTACGCCCGCAATATTGACGATCAGTTTACCGCGAGCCGCGCGCTCAATGAGTCCCACGCTTATACAGAATTGGTGCGTTACAATCCCTGGACTATCGACGCCAGTTTGGAGTATTCCGGAGCGGATTATGTCAAAGGCATGGCGGAGAATCACGAGGATTTTGCGCGGACGCTGGGGCAGGATCGCCGGCAGGTTTTTAATTTTACTTTCCGCCGCCCGCCGGAGCTGAGCAGCGCGCTGTGGGAAGAATTATACGCGCATTATGACAACACCTATTCCTCTATCGCGACGGATCTGCATCAGCAGGCTCCGGATATTTCCCGCCTGAATAATCTTAATGCCGGCCTGAGGCCGTATGATCTGGTTACTCTGGGGTATGAAGACCGCTACAGTTTCCGTATTCTGGAAAATTATAACCGCGAGGATTTTTATCAGGAGAATGTATACAAATTGTCCAGATTTTATCCGACCAAATATCTGAAATTTCTGCCGGATGATTTTCTGATCGTGAATAAGCTGGAGCTGGCCAAAAAGGTCAATGAGAACGGCCGCAATGCCCAGTCCGGGGAGACCCTGCGCACCTACTCTATAGATAATTATTACACGGTGGTTCAGAGTTATTCTCTGAACCCGCTGGCGGAATTATCGCTGGATCTGCAGTTTGACAGTAAAAATGTGGAGCGTTACAGCGAGGTTCTTTATAAAACGGGTATTTCAACCACGGAGACTCTGGAGCCGGAGAATATCCAGAGTATGGATCTGCGCTATTCTCTGCCGGGCTTCTTGATCCTGGATAATCTCGAATATACCTGGAAAGCGGCGCTGTCGCAGAAAAGCATCAATAAGACTATTGTCAATTTGTTAGATGCGCCGACCCGCAACAAAGACGCGCTGGACAGCAATACGCATAGAATGGGGCTGGTCTATAATTATCTGGGTTTTTTTACCAATACGCATGCGCTGCAGACTCTGGAAGAATACAAACGGAAAACGCAGGAAGGCTCCCGTTATTCTTACGGTCAGACGGATACTCTGGCCATGCGCTATGATATTCCTTTTACCGGACTGGGACTGACTTACGGGCTGACCAGAGTGTACAACAATCAATTCCGCCATACGGACGAAACGCTCAGCAGGGCCAGACTGCTTAAAGACACTTACAATGAAAAATTGCTGCGTTATGATGACACGCAGCAGTACAAGGTCGATTATACTTTTTTGCCGCAGCTGCTGGCCGACGCCTCGCTGTATTTCCGCAGCGTGGAGCAGACTATGGTCAGCGGCAATATGACGGGTCAGGCCCAAAAAATCCGCGGTACGATCAATACCAGATCCTACGAACTGGGCATCACCTACAAACTGCTCGCGGATCTGTCCCTGCGTTACGGCTGGCGGCAGAATATTTTTGATCTGGGCTACGGCGAGGAATCGCGGTTTACCGCCAAATACACGCCGCTCAAATTTGATTTTGGCGAACTCAGTTACGATTATGAAAATGTGTTTACTTACGGCAAAGGCACGAACGATCCGGAACAAAACGACAGTATGAACAATCAGAACGGTTTTGTGCAGACGGCGGTCGTAGACCGCGACGACATCAAAGTCACCAATACGCTGGTCTTTAAGGTCAATCAGGATATTTCCAATGTGATAATTGACAATCTGGTCATTGATATTAACCTGACCAGACTGCATTTCTGGGACAAAATTAATGACTCTTATTCTTATTCCCTGAACGCTTTTTACGCCAAAGGCACGATTAATTTTTAGTACGCTGCGGCGCCGCACGTATTAAGTTTTGCTAAGATGCGTTAAAATTATTAATTTATGCTGCGTTTTATATTAATAGCTTTGTTTCTGCTGGAGCTGCTTTGCGCTGCCGATCTGGACTACGCGCAGGCCAAAAAATATCTGCGGGAAGAGCGCTATCCAGAAGCCGCGAAAGTTTTGGCCTATGTCGGCGCGCACCGCCGCTATCTGCGGCCCTATTGCGATTATTACCGCGCCGTGGCGGCCAGTCGGCAGAAACAATATATTCAGGCCGCGCGTATGCTGGAAAAATACACCGCGCAGCAAAATATTCCTTATCAGGACGCCGCGCTGGAATTATTGAATGAATGTTATGTGCAGCTGGGGCGGGAACAGGACATTCAGCCGCTGGCCGCTCACAAGCAAGCTCTGAGGCTTTTTAGGCAGGTCGATTATCAGGGCGCTTTGCGGCTCTGGCAGCTGGTCTCGGCTAATGGGGCTATGTCCCTGCTGCCGGAAGACAGTTATTATTATCTGGCGCGTTCCTATATGTACTGCGCCGACCCGGAGGAAGCCCGGAGGATTTTAGAATCCCGCTCCGGCGCCGGGGCGGTTTATTATCTCGGCGCGCTGGCCCAGCACCGCAAGCAGTACAAACTGGCGGACAGTAAATACCGGGAAGTGCTGGCCAAATATCCGGACTCCGAGTATGCGCCGCAGGCGCTGTTTAATCTGGCGCGCCGCAGCTCCGGAACCGCGCGGCTGAATTACTACCGGCAGCTTTATAAAAAATATCCCGGCTCGCGTTATGCCGATGATGCGGCCTGGGAAACAGCCTGGGAATATTATGCCAAAAAACAGTACAGGGCCGCGGCGCAGATTTTTCTGGAAGGCTATGCTCTGGACAAAAAATCTGACCATGCGGACGCGCTTTTGTACTGGGCGGGTAAAGCCTGCCAAAAACTGGGCGAGGCCGGGGAAGCGGAGCGGCTTTTTCTGCTGGCCAGACAGGAGTTTCCGGCGCGGTTTTACGGCTGGCGCGCGGCGCAGCAGCTAAAGCTGCCTCCGCCGCTGCCTGCCGGGCAGCTGAGCCTGCAGGATATCCGGCCGCGGACAGACCGCGCTTTGCGCGAGTTTTTGGAGAGCGGCGAATATGACGACGCGCTGGCGGAAGCGGAGCGGATCGCCGATCAGGAAAAGAAAGAGCAGACTTTAGCCGCTTTAAAAATTTATATGGCGGACGCCGCTTATCGGGCCGGCGATTACAAAGAAGCGATCAAATTGAGCTCCGACACGCTGCACAATAACCCGGAGTATGCGGCGATCCTGCCGGATCTCTGGCGGATCTGTTATCCGCGGGCTTTCCGCCGCGAGGTGGAATTAAATGCCTGGAAAAATTCTCTGGACGAAAATTATGTGTACGCTTTGATCCGCGAAGAGTCTATGTACGACGCGCTGGCTTTGTCGCCGGCGGATGCTTACGGTCTGATGCAGGTGATCCCGCCGACAGCCGCGCAGATCTTTGCCAAACTGGGTTTTACGGAGGAGCTGGCAGCGGACGTTTTGTTCCAGCCGGAGATCAATGTGCAGCTGGGTTCTTATTATCTGCGGGAAATGCTCAACTGGTTTGAAGGCAATCCCTATCTCGCCCTGGCGGCGTACAACGCCGGCCCGACAGTCGTCGGGCGCTGGCTGCGCCAGCAGGGCGGATTGGCCAGATTTGATGTGGATAATTTCGTGGAGAATATCTCCTACCCAGAAACCCGTAATTATGTTAAAAGAGTGATGCGCGGATACTGGCTGTATTCGACGCTGTATCCTGAGGATTAGAGGGAATTTTATGGCCGAACAGGAAGCCAGTACGCCAAGATTGATCGACCGCGCGGCGCAGCCCGAAGATTTGCTGGAATCTATCCGGCCGCGCACGCTGGATGAATATATCGGACAGGAAACGATCAAAGACAATCTGCGTATTTTTATCGACGCGGCGCGCTCGCGGCACGAGCCGCTGGAGCATTCGATATTTTACGGGCCGCCGGGTCTGGGCAAAACCACGCTGGCCAATGTGATTGCCAATGAAATGGGTGTGGCGATCAAGGTCACTTCCGGCCCCGCCATAGAGCGGCCGGGCGATCTGGCCTCGATCCTGACCAATCTGCAGGAAGGCGATATATTCTTTATTGATGAAATTCACCGTCTCAACCGCGCGGTCGAGGAAGTGCTGTACGCGGCCATGGAAGATTTCGAGCTGGACATTATGATCGGCAAGGGCCCTTCGGCGCGCTCGCTGCGGCTGACTTTGCCGCGTTTTACACTGATCGGCGCGACGACCCGCATTGGTTTATTGTCCGCGCCCCTGCGCGACCGCTTCGGGATTTTGAATAAACTGGAATTTTACACCGAAGCCGAGCTGAGCCGGATCATTCAGCGCTCGGCCCGGATCCTGGCTGTGGATATTGATTTTGACAGCGCGCTGGCTATTGCCCGCCGCAGCCGCGCCACGCCCCGTATCGCCAACCGGCTGGTGCGCCGCATCCGCGACTGGGCGCAGGTCAAGCACAACGGCCGCATCACACCGGAAGTGGTGGATGAATGTCTGCTGGCCCTGACCATTGATCAGCTGGGTCTGGATAAAGTGGATAAAAAAATCCTGACGACGATTATAGACAAATTTAACGGCGGGCCGGTGGGTCTGGATACGCTGGCAGCAATGATCAGCGAGGATCCGTTGACTCTGGAAGATGTGTATGAACCGTATTTGATGCAGCTGGGGTTTATCGACCGCACGCCGCGTGGTAGAATTTGCACTACTGCCGCGTATCAGCATTTTGGCAAAACCCCGCCAAGCAGTCTGGACGTGCCGGGCACTTTGTTTCAAAGGGATTGAACCATGAGAACAGCAAAGAAAGAACGCAATACGAAAGAAACACGCATAACGCTGGAACTGAAGCTGGACGGGCAGGGCCGGGCTAAGCTCCACACCGGACTGGCTTTTTTTGACCATATGCTGGAGCTTTTTGCCAAACACGGCAATTTCGATCTGACTATTGCGGCCGCAGGCGATCTGCAGGTGGACGGTCATCATACGGTTGAGGATGTCGGTCTGGTGCTGGGCGACGCTTTTCGCCAGGCTTTGCAGAATAAATCCGGCATTAACCGTTATGGTTTTTTTGTGCTGCCTATGGATGAGGCTCTGGCGGAGTGCGCGGTGGATATTTCCGGCAGGCCTTTTTTGCGCTTTTCCGCGGATTTCCAAAAAGCCAGAGTCGGTGATTTTGACGCCGAACTGATCGAAGAATTCTGGCGGGCCTTTGTGACGCAGGCCGGGATTACCGCGCATATCCATCTTTTGTCCGGCGCCAATCTGCATCATCAGGCGGAAGCGATATTCAAATGCATGGCCAGAGCTTTGCGCATGGCCGCGGCGCGCGATCCTTTGGTTAAAGGCATACCGTCGACCAAAGGAGTACTCTGATGGCCGCTTCACCCAGAACGCCGAAAAAAATTCCCCGGCCGGATGCCAATCTTTTCTGGCGGCAGCTACTGCTGTTTATTCTGATCGCTCTGGTGGTACTGTCCTTTGTCAAACCGCTGGTCGATAAGCAGGCCGCCGCGCCGGTCAAAGATGTTACTTTTTCAGAATTTCGCGCGCTGGTGGATAATGGCGAGGTGTCCGAAGTAAAAATAGACACTATTGATTCTTCGGTCACCGCCACGCTGAAAGACAACCAGAAAGTCCATACTTTTATTGTGATGTATTCCGAGTTTATTCCGGTGCTGGAAAGCAAGGGTGTGAATATCACCATTACTTCCCCTAACGCCAATTGGTTTGCTTCGCTGCTGAGCACGGTGCTCCTGCCTTTTGCCCTGTTTGCCGGCTTGTGGTTTTTTATTTTTCGGCAGGCACAGGGCGCGAACAATCAGGCGCTCTCTTTCGGCAAATCCAAAGCCAGAGAATGGACGAAAGACGGTAAAAAGCCGACGACTTTCAAGGATATGGCGGGCGCGGACGAGGCGATCGAGGAATTAAGAGAAGTGGTGGATTTCTTGAAAAATCCTAAAAAATATCTGGACATCGGCGCCAGAATACCGCGCGGCGTCCTGCTCATGGGACCGCCCGGCTGCGGTAAGACCCTGCTGGCCAGAGCGATAGCCGGCGAGGCGGGCGTGGCTTTTATGCATATCAGCGGTTCGGATTTTGTGGAGATGTTTGT
>JAISQA010000021.1 GCA_031274525.1 Candidatus Margulisiibacteriota bacterium | reverse complement strand
CACAGCACCGAAAACATGAATTCGGCCAGTTACATCAAAATGATGCCGCAGACCACCGCGCTGAATATATCCGTGCATTTTCAAACGACCGGGCGTTTGGTGCCAACCTCCACCGCCTGCACTTCAGGCAGTCTGGCTATCGGCTCGGCTTACGAACTGATCAAAAACGGCGTGCAGGATATTATGATCGCCGGCGGTGCGGAGGAGCTGAGCGCTTCTCAGGCCGCGGTTTTTGACACGCTGTTTTCGGCCAGTACCAAAAACACCACACCACAGGCCACGCCCTCGCCTTACGATACAGGCCGGGATGGTTTAGTGATCGGCGAGGGCGCCGGAACTGTGATCGTCGAAGATTTAGAGTCGGCCCGGCAGAGAGGCGCGCCAATTTATGCCGAGATCGTGGGTTTTGCCACCAATACGGACGGCACGCATATAACCGCCCCCAACAAGGAGACTATGGCTATCGCCATGGCGCAGGCTATCGAAACCGCGGGCCTGACGCCGGAAGCCATCGGGTATGTAAACGGCCACGGAACGGCGACAAAGCACGGCGATATAGCGGAAACTCAGGCTACGCGCACGGTGTTTGGCAGAGCAGTGCCGATCAGTTCACTCAAAAGTTATACCGGGCATACTCTGGGGGCCTGCGGAGCGCTGGAAGCGATCGCCAGCGTGGCTATGCTGCGCGCCAGATGGTTTCATCCCACGCTAAACTTAAAAAATCTGGATCCCGCCTGCGGCGAACTGGATTATATTACCGGCACGGGCCGGGATATTGATACCGAATATGTGATGAGCAACAATTTCGCTTTTGGCGGGGTAAACACGTCGCTTATTTTCAAAAAATACGGAGGATGATTTTCCCCGCAAATATTAAGCAGTGTGAACCGCTTAATCTTCAGGCTAAAACTGCTTAAATCTTTTTATTTATTCTCCAGCAGTTGCTTCTTTAATATAATTTCTGGTGCCTTTTTCGATATTGCCCAGCCAGCGGCCAACCTTATCGGTAAGCGCATCCGGAACTTCTACCACAATAGTTTTACGCTGCTGCTCATCAATAAAACCTTTGACAATCACCTTATTGCGGCCGTACTGCGCCTCGATAGTGACCGCAGAATCTTTTTCTTCCGTCACCACAGGGTCATACCGCCGGAAAAGCTGGGTGGTTTCTTTCAGAAGTGATTGAGTAAAAATATAGTCGCTGCAATTAACTAACAACACGGAGCGTTGTTCATAAGCAAACAAGGAAGCGCACAAAAATAAACCAGCGATCAAAATTAAAATATTTTTTAGCATAAAACCCCTTTATTCAAAATAATTATAAAAATTATACCACTGAAACGGGTGTTTTTCCACCAGCCCGGCCAGCCAGCTGGCGTATTCCCGGGCTAACAGCGCGGAATTTCTCGCCAGATCTGCGGTAAAATATTTTAGGCGGACATTATATTTTCCTCGTTTGGCCGGGGTGATCGCCGCAAAAAAAACAGGACATTTCAAAATGCGCGCCAGCACAAAAGCGCCCTGAGGCAGGCGTATAGTACGGCCCAAAAATTCCGCCTCCACGGTATTCTGCGGATTGCTCGCGCTCAGTCTGTCCCCGGCAATGACCAGCAGTTCTCCGGCGGCAATTTTAGCGGCTAATTCTAAAGCCTTATCAATGCCGATATTTTCCGCGGAGTGCAAATTGAGACCGGCCTGCGCATTGACGCAGTCTTTTATAAATTCATTGAAAGCCTGACTGGGGGTGGTGTCCATAAAAGCATTCACGCGCACCGGGTATTGCGGGTCATCCGCCATAGCCCGCAAAAGTTCAATATTGCCCAGATGGGAGCAGATTAACAGCATACCTTTTTTTTGGCTTAAATTAGTCCAGAAAAGTTCAGCTGCGGGCACATCTGTGTAATGCAGCTGCTGGCGCCCGATCCTGCCGCTCCAGGCGCCCAGCTTATCCAGCAGAGAAAGCGCAAAAGAATAAATGTGCCGCCAGGTCGCAAAATAATAGCGTTTATGCGTATAGTTCTGCAGTACCTGAAAAAAATCCCGGGAAGCCTTTTTGGCTTTGGTTAAAAACGGATAGGCGGCCAGCACTGGCAGCACCAGAATAACACCCAGCAGCCGTCTGCCGAGCAGCTTGTAGAGCCCGAAGATCAGCCGCAAACGCAGTTTACCCGCAGCCACTTCCCGGTTCTGCCATTTAGCGCGCATCAGCCACAGCACATTCCAGAAGAGTATAGTCAAACTCTCCCAGTCCTTGATGAGCTTTGATGATCTGGAAACCCGCCTCTTTCAGCCAAGCAGTAAAATCTGTCTGCCGGTACATACGGCTATAGCCATTGGCCATGCAGGTAAAATAAAGCGAAATCGCCAGCAGCGAGACGGCCGCGCCGCGGGGCTGCTGATCAATGAAAGGCTCCAGAATGAAAAATCTGGCCGCGGGTTTGAGCGCAGACCTTACCTTGCGCAAAATTAAGGCAATATTTTCCCGGGAAAAACAATCCAAAAACTGGCTCATAAAAATAGCGTCCGCCTGCGGCGGAAATTCCGTATCTTCCGCCAGCACGTTACAGGCATGCAGCGTGACCCTGTGCGCCAGTCCGGCGGCCTGCAAGTTCTGTCCGGCTTTGGCTAATTGGCCGGGCAGATCAAATATCTCGCTCCTGACCGCCGGGTCGGCCTGCAGCAGGGCGATATCAAATTTGGCGGTATTGCCGCCCACATCAAAGACTACGCCCGGCTTAGCGGCCAGCACAATACGCACCACGTGATCAAACACCAGATCCGAATAATAATTATCAAAAGCAAACCAGCTCTGCTGGATACGCGCAGGCAACTGCGCCAGACCGTCATAGATAGTCGGCCAATCGCCCAAAAACCGCAAACCTTCCGGCCGTCCGCTGCGCAAACTGTCCGTCAAACGGAAAGCGCCGAGGTAGCAGACATCGTGCATGAAATCCATATTCACCCGGAGCGCCGTATCCGTGGCTAATATCCGGCCCAGTTTGGTGGCCCGGTATTTACCGTCCGGGACTGTTTCCAGAATATTCAGGTATTCCGCCACATCCAGCATTAAGGTCAGGGCATATTCTGACACCGCGCATTTTTTTTGCAGCTCTGCTGGAGCCAAGGCCGTATCCAGCAAAGACGGCAAAAGGCCAAATTCTAACATGGCGCGCACACATTCAAAGAGCAGGGGATAAAAAGCGATCTTGTGCGCTTCCATCAAAGCCTCGGTAGCGGAGAACTTCGTTTTACGGTTACGCCGGTAAACCGGCTGATTCGTGTCCAGCATTGTCGCTCCTTTCCAGTAGAATAACACAAAATAACATTACAAAGGTTTTTCCGTATCCGCCGCTCTGGCTGCCAGAGGAGACAGCAGATAGGACGCCAAAATACCAATAGCCAGCGTAACACCTATCGCTCTGGTAATAGAAAAACTCGTAAAAGCCAGCAGCGCAAAAGAAGCCAGCGTGGTAAGAAAGGCGGTCGGCACACCTTCCGTGAAGCCGCGGCTATGCAGACGAAAAACCGCATAATCTATGCCGATGCAGATCACCAGAAACATGGCCAGTATATGAAAGAGCGAGAGTTTTACGCCCGCAAAGCCTAAAACACCCCAGCAAATAGCCAGCGCCAGCAAAGAAGGCAGGGTCAACCAGAAACCTTTTTTGTAACTTTTCAGGACTAAAGACACCAAGATAAAAATACCGGCCAAGAGCATAAACAGGGCTACCGTTGACTTGAGCCGGGCCTGTCTTAGCGCCAAAGAGGCATCCGCCAGCGGATCCAGATAAGCCGCGTTTAAGTCCTCCGGCAGGTTTATTTTCTGAGGCCGGGTTTGCAGGATAAGGCGGTAGACTTTTTCCCGGTCAGTAATCTGGAAATCCGCCAGCGCAGCAAAGGCCGGAATTGCCGCCAGATCGGCTAATTGAATGTATTGTTTTTCCTGAGCGTTCAGCTTCCGGCTTATTTCCGCCTGCCCTGCCCTGTCCAGACCCACATAGGCGGACAGCAAAGGCAGCGTGTTTTTCAGCAGCACAGAATTTAACTGCCAGTTGGCCGCCTGCTGTTTGCGAGACGGCACGAGCTGTGTAATAGCCTGATAAGGCACCTTATTCTGCTCCAGAATAATACAGACTGCTTCTTCTTTCTGCGCGGCGTCTTCCGCATCCTCACCGGCCACCAGTATATAAAGCGGCGCGGAAGCATATCCGCTGATTTTAGCGAACAGGGCTTCCGCTTTAAGCAGATCAGCAGGGGCGCTGTATATGTTTTTTATTTCATCAGAATAATTGCTTTTAGCTATACCCCCCGCCGCCAGACCCAATAATACGGCGATCTTGAGATAAGCGTGCCGGGAGAAGAACGCTGTGATCCGACCGACCAGCCAGGCATCCCAGACGGCAATTGGCGACTGCGGCCGGGGCTGCGCCGGCTTGAACAGTAGCGGATATATACCCATTATTATAAAATAAGCATGGCACAAGCCGCAGAGCGCAAAAAAAGCCATAGCCCTGACCAGCGCAATATCGGACAAAAAAAGTACGGCAAAGCCGCCGAGGGTTGTACCAAGACAAAGCGTACAGGAACGACCGATCTTCCGGATAATGTCCTCGCCCTTGCCGCTGGTTTTTAAGGCCACGAAATAATGAATATGATAATCGACAGCCAGCCCCAGCAGCGTAGCCCCAAAAGTCAGGGTCAGAATATGGATCTGGCCGAAAACAAAATTAGTCGCCAGTAAAGCCACCAAAATGCTGGAGCCAATGTTCAGAACAGCCGCGAGAAGACCGGTCAGGGAACGAAAAACAATACCGGACAGGAGAATGATCAACAGGGTCGAGATAGTCAGAATTATGTTTATTTCCCTGATGCTTTGCCGGGCAGCATAAACTGTATGCAGAGGAACGCCGCTGATATTGATCCGCACCTCCGGAAAAACAGACAGGGCGGCGTCTCTGGCTTTTTGCACAGCCGCCGCGGCTTGAAACACGGCGTCCAGCGGAACATTGTCCGGCAGCCGCACAGTCAGATAAGCATAATTCAGGTCATCCTGCCGCGCGCTTAACACTCCCCTGTCGAGCGTAAAACCGGAATGGCCCGGAACTATTTCCAGCAGAAATCTGGGCATTAACATAAAGGGATCCTGACTAAAGGGCAGCAGTCCGGCCCGCACCGGGGAAAGCAGCAGGGTATAAGCCTGCGCGGCGATACCGGCAAAATCCCCGTGTAAAATCTGCGCTTTCGTCTCTCCAGCTAACCAGAGATAATTATGCTGCGCCAGTAAAGTCAGGATCCGGCTATCAGCTCCGGTCAATTCAAAATCCACCGCATAGGCGGGAAGCTGCCCGGCAAAATAATTACCGGCAGTAATAGCGGCGGACAGGTCTCCCGCTCCGAACAAAATATTGAAACGGTTCGTTGAGGAGTTTAGCAATTGACCGACTACCCGGTGCTGTAGCGGGCTGGACTGACCGCCGGGTAAAGCGGCTAACAAATTGCTTTGTATATCCAGCGGCCGGAAAACAAGGGTAAGCGTCAGGCCGGTGACCAGACAGATCCAGAGTCCGAGCCAGATTTTCGGCAGTTTATTCAATTTGGGCCTGACCTTCCACTATATTAAACAACTGGATACGCGTATAATCGCCGGACTTATCCTGAATTTGAACCTGTTCCACATAATCGCGGCCAGACATGGTGATGACCGAAAATAGATCCGCCAGCAGATTTTCTCTGGCCTGCATTACAATGTAAAAATCGTCAGCGTTAAGCTCAATTTTTATTTCAAAGTATTTTGCCAGAGTTTCCAGATCGCCGATTAAAACGCTTTGCAAAATAGCCAGCATTTCTACCAGCACAGAACTATCCGCTTTGACCTCCTGCCCATCAATAAAGATATTCCCAGAGACAATTATTATTTTAGATTTTAGCGGCGCGGTGCTTTGCCACAGTATTCCGGCCTCCCGGTCTAGGGCAAAGTTGCCAGAAGAGGCCAGGCTCAGGCCCATATCGTTAATATACTTACTCTGGGTAAACTCTCCGGATAATTTCTGCGCTGTATGTATTGGGGGCCGGTCAATAGCGTGGGCGGCGGCTCCCAGACTCAGCGCAAGGAGCAATAAGCCGACTCTAAACATTGCGGCCGGCCTGATATGCTTTTACTTTATCAGACAACGCGCTCGGCGAAGTGAACAAGGTTTGGCGGGTTTCCATAGCAATCGCCATTTGCACAGTTTCCGCCACGCTTATTTTGGCTCCGGTGCTGGCATCCCGAATCAGGTATTTTATTTTCAGGCGGTGTTCGTATTCCAGCAATTCGGCCCGGATCCTGAGCTGCTGCTCAAACACGGCGGGTTTGACATATTTGATCTTGAGCGTCACTACCGGCCAGGCATAACCGCTGTTCTGCATATCTATATAATTGTAACCCAGCTCCGACAAAAGCGCGCAGCGGGCTTCTTCCAGTAATTTAATATAATTGCCATGCCACATTATGCCCATGGAGTCCACATCGTAAAAAGCCACGGTTCGCTGGATTTCCTGCGCGATCATCTATATACTCCCGGTTTAAATAATCTAAGCACGGCCAGCGTGCATAAGTAAGTATTCAGCAAGGTTATCTCCACATTATCGTGGAATATTCTAAAATTAGAAAGCCCGTGGGGTGGATATTTTACCTGTGTTTTCAGACTCAGGTGCGGAAGTCCCAGCCATTTGGCTTTGACCAGAAATTCTATGTCGCCGCCCATGCGGGGGAATCTAAGGCCTTTATTGATCAGCCCTTCCAGCGCTTTAAGCGGGTACAAGCGGAAGCCACACATAGCGTCCTGCAGCGTCCGGTCGCCGGTCTCCAAACGCAGGAAGAAATTGGCAATGTGCCTTCCCGCACGCCGGGAGGCCGGAGCATCCGCCCCATACTCAGGCGCGCCGAGCAGCAAAGTGTCAGGATGCGTTTTACCCAAAGCTAAAAACTCAGGTATATCCGCGTAATTGTGCTGCCCGTCCGCATCGATCTGGAGTGCGTGTGTAAACCGCAAAGCCAGCGCCCGCCGGAAGCCCGCCAGCAAAGCCGCACATTTACCGCTGTTTTGGGGCAGACGAATTAACTCCGCTTTATGTCTGGACGCAATGTCCTGTAAAATTAAGGCCTGGGCTTCAGCATTGCCGTCATCGATGATGATGAGCGGAATGTTTTCGGGAAACTTTTTAACAAACCGGGAAAATTCCTGCGCGTGATTATATACCGGCACCACCAGACAGGGTTTGAAAGTCATAACTCTATTTCTCCTGAAGAAAATATTTTTTCCGCATTGAAGTACCTGAACTTGATGCTGCCGGCGCTGACTGTCAGCGCGAGGTTCACCTGAATGTCCGGACGGATCAATCCGGTGAATTTTAATTTTTTCAGGTATTTAAAAGACAGCGGGGCCGTTTTTAACAACCGTCTGGCAAAGTACTGAACAAAATAAATCTGGATAACCGCGGGTAAAATTTTCAACGCAGGAAAATGTCCGTCAAAATAAACGGCAGCAGGCAGAAAAACCAGAGAAAACTCCGCGGAATTTTCCCTGAATTTGGCGGCTAAGACTACCGGCTCAGGAAGGTTACTGGCCAGTATTCGGGCAATGTCCGCCGCTAAAATCTTACCCTGAGAATTGCAGGGCAGTTCGGACACAAAACGGATGCGGCGCGGCACGGCCACCGGATCCAGAGCAGCAGCCACAGCCGCTTTGAGCTGCGCAGCCAGCTGCGCTTTGCCCTGAGCGAGCAATTGCTGGCGGCCGGCCGGAGAAAGCACAATGACCGCGCCGATAATCAAGCGTCCGTGTTTGCCAGCCACGGCGGCAGTCCGGCATTGAGACACTACGTCCAGAGCAGCAAGCCGCGCCTCAATTTCCGGCAGGGACACGCGTTTTTCTTCTATCTTAACCAGCCTGTCCAATCTGCCGAGCAAAACAAAATGCCGCGGGCCGCTAAACTGCACCCTATCCTGCAGGGTAAACTCC
>JAISQA010000066.1 GCA_031274525.1 Candidatus Margulisiibacteriota bacterium | reverse complement strand
ATAGCAAAAGCACCGTGACTAGAGAGATTATCGATTTGTGCATCAAGCAGGCTTTGGCCGCAAATGCGGATTATTATCTGGAATTATTTGACCGGCAGTCGCAGAGTAAAAAACGGCTGCTGGCCGCTTTGAGCCGCGGCGGTAAAAATATTTTTTCTGCGGAGTATATCCGGAAAAATCAATTAACCAGTGGCGCTACTGTGCAAAGAGCAGTCAGTGAATTGCTGGAAACCGGAGTCGTTGAAAAAAACAAAGATGAGTATTTCATAACGGATCCATTTTTCAGGTATTTTATAAAAAATCCGGAGCGGACGGTAAAATAGCTCAAAAAAACCAACACTGCTATAATTTGTAAAATGAAAACCCAGACCATCGGCGTGTTAATGGGCGGCGTGAGCTCGGAGCGGGAGGTCTCCCTGCGTTCCGGGCGAAATGTCGCGGCGGCTCTGGCCGGCAAAGGCTACAGGGTGCAAAAAATTGATATTGTTTCCCGGGACTGCGCCGGTCAGCTGGCGGGTATCGATATTGCTTACAATATACTGCACGGCGAGTTTGGCGAGGACGGCGGCATCCAGAAGCTCTTGGAAGAGCTGAAAATTCCTTACACCGGCTCCGGGATCAGCGCGTCGCAAAACTGCCTGCACAAAATAAAAACTAAAAGAATTTTAGAGCAAAACGGCCTGCCCACGCCGCGTTACCGGGTGGTTGCCGGGACATCGAGCGGAGTCGGGATGTCCGCGCCTGAGCTGAGCGAAGTCGAAGTCCCCTGCGTGGTCAAACCGGCTTCCGAAGGCTCCAGCATCGGTATCTCGCTGGTCAGGGATATTCAGCAGCTGGCGCCGGCGGTCGGCGCGGCGCTGACCAAATACAAAGATGTTTTTTTAGAGGAATTTATTTCCGGCGCGGAAGTGACGGTCGGCGTATTGCCGGTCGGAGGCGTTTTAACCGCGCTGCCTGTTCTAGAACTGCGTCCCCGTAGTGAGTTTTACGATTTTGCTGCCAAATACACACCGGGCGGGACAGAGTTTGTCCTGCCTGCCGCTTTGGCGCCGGAGATTGCTGCACAGGTTCAGGAGCTGGCCAGACAGGCTTACCGCGCGCTGGGCTGCGCCGGAGCGGTGCGGGTGGACTTTGTCGTGCGGGATAGAAAAGAGCCGTGGATTCTGGAGCTCAACACCAATCCCGGTATGACGGATCAGTCCGATCTGCCGGCCGAGGCCAGAGCTATGGGGATTGAGTTTCCGGAATTGGTGGAAATGATTTTGCTGTCCGCGGCCTGCGGTAAATATTAAAAAATGCTGAGAAAAATTTTTATCCTGCTGCTCCTGACGCTGACTGCCGCCGGTCTGTGGTGGCTGGCCGCTCTGCCGGTCTGGCAGATCCGGACGGTGACCGTCACCGGCAATGGTTACATACCCGCGGAGCTTATTCAGAAAAGAGTTGCACGCTGGCAGGGGCGTTCGATCTTCCTGTCGACCCGGCAAAATATCGCTCTGGATCTGCTCTGGATCGAGGATTACCGGATCAAGCGCGGCTTTTTTCCGCCGGCGCTCACGCTGGAGATCGTGCCGCGCGAGCCTTTGTTTGCCGTGACGGTGAACGGCCGGGAGTGCATCGTGGACGCGCAGGGCGTGGTGCTCAATCAGGCCGGACTGAAGATACCGGCGGCCGGTCTGCTCCGCGTGGCGCCGCTCGACGACCCGGCCGATCTGGAATATTTGAGCAAAAATCTTTTGCCGCTTTATGAGGGCCTGGGCGGTATTTACCGTTATGCGGATTTGCAGTTAAATATCCGCAATCGGCAGAATATTCAGGTACTGGTGCAAGACCGCCTGACTATCAAATTCGGTCAGGCGGTTGACCTGGGGCGCAAATGTCAGGCGCTGGCCGGCATTCTGGCGGATCTCAAACAGGATTTGCCGGGCATACAATATATCGATCTTAGTTCGTATAAGACACCGGCTGTAAAATAATATATAATAATGTAAGATAGTCCGAAATCAGTTTTGCTGTGGGGGTTGTATGTTTTCAAGATTTACCGAAAAAGCGATACAATTAATTGTTACAGCGCAGGACCTGGCGCGGGATTTTGCCAGCGAGGCGCTGGGCACGGAGCATCTTTTGCTGGCTCTGCTGGACTCGGCGGAAAAAGGCGGCATTATCCTCAAGGTGCTGGAGAATATCCGCATCGAGCGGGGGGATTTGATCGACGAGCTGGAAGAAATAATTTCGGGCAAGTCCATAACGGCTGTGCCGGAGAATATTCCTTTTACGCCGCAGGTCAAAAAAGTGCTGGGTTTTGCCTGGGAAGAGGCCAGACAGCTCGGCCATTCTTCGGTCAGCGTGGAGCATTTGTTTCTGGCACTGCTGCGCGAAGCGGACAGCGTGGCGGCCAGGATTTTGAACAATCACAATGTTTCGCTGCTCACGGTCAAGAACGCGGTGCTGGCCCTGCTGGGCGCGGAAGTGAAGTCCAGCGCGGCGGAGTACAAACTGCCGGCGGACACGCCGCTGCTCAATGAATTTGCCCGTGATCTGACCTGGCTGGCCATGCAAAATAAACTCGATCCGGTAGTCGGCCGCGAGCGCGAGATCGAGCGCATTGTGCAGATCTTGAGCCGCCGCACCAAAAATAACCCGGTGCTCACCGGCGATGCCGGCGTGGGCAAGACCGCCATCGTGGAAGGTCTGGCGCAGCGTATCTTAAAAGAAGAAGTGCCCAAAAATCTGCGCGGCAAACGGGTGGTGACTCTGGATCTGGGGCTGCTGGTCGCGGGCACCAAATACCGCGGCGAGTTCGAAGACCGGATGAAAAAACTCCTGGCCGAGGTCAAAAAAGCCAGCAATGTCATTATGTTTGTCGATGAGCTGCACACTATTGTCGGCACCGGCTCCACCGAGGGCTCGCTGGACGTGGCCAATATGTTCAAGCCGGCCATGGCGCGCGGCGAGATACAGGTCATTGGCGCGACGACCCTGAATGAATACCGCAAGTTTATCGAAGACGACGCGGCGCTGGAGCGGAGATTTCAGTCCATACTGGTCGATCCGCCGACCGATGAAGAGACTCTGAAGATACTGCGGGGCATTATCGGGCGTTATGAGGAATTTCATGAAGTAAAATTTTTGCCGGAGGCTCTGGAAGCGGCCGTGCAGCTGTCCATCCGTTATATCACAGACCGCCAGCTGCCGGATAAAGCCGTCGATCTCATTGACGAAGCGGCGGCGCGCGTCATACTCAAGGGCAAGAAAAAATCCGTGTCCGCGGAAGACATCGCCGAGATCGTCGCGCTCTGGAAGGGCATTCCCGTGGCGCAGGCCTCTAAAACCGAAGCGGAGCGGCTGCTCAGCATGGGCGAGGAGCTGCAGGCAAGGATTGTCGGTCAGGATGAGGCGGTGGCCGCGCTGGTCAAGGCGATCAAGCGCGCCAAGGCCGGGCTGAAAGATCCCAAACGGCCCCTGGGTTCGTTTATTTTTCTGGGCGCTTCCGGCATGGGCAAGACCGAGCTGGCCAAAGCGCTGGCCGAATTTATGTTCGGCGATCAGAATAATATGATCCGCATTGATATGTCCGAATACACGGAAAAACACACCGTGTCCCGGCTGGTCGGTTCGCCGCCCGGCTATATCGGCCACGATGAAGGCGGACAGTTGACCGAGCCGGTGCGCCGCCGGCCGTACTCGGTAGTGCTTTTTGACGAGATCGAAAAAGCCGCGCCCGAAGTGCATAATATTCTTTTGCAGATAATGGACGACGGTATTTTGACCGACGCCAACGGCCGCAAGGTGGATTTCAAAAACACGGTCATCATTATGACTTCCAACGCCGGCACGCAGCTGCTCAAAAAGGACAATACTTTTGGTTTTGTCACGAACGCAGACCGGGGCCAGAAATCTTATGAGAAGATTAAAGAGACGATTCTGGGTGAGCTTAAAAATATCTTTTCGCCGGAATTTCTCAACCGCCTTGACGACACGATTATTTTCCGGATGCTGGACAAAACGGATATGCAGAAAATCATCCGCATTATGCTGGCCGACCTGAACAAACGGCTTTCCGTGCGCGGCATGACCCTGACTATTTCCGACGCGGCGGCGGGGTTTTTGGTGGACAAGGGCTTTGTGGAAAATCAGGGCGCGCGGCCGCTGCGGAGAATTATTCAGGATCAGATCGAAAATCAGCTGGCCGACAAGCTTTTGTCCGGCGAGATCGCGGAGCACAGCAGCGTGCAGATCGATCTAAAAAACCAGACTTTGACTTTTAGCGCGTCTGCCGGCGCCAGACCGGCCAAAAAACGCCGTGCCGCGAAAAAACTGGTTAAGGTGTAATTTTTCAGGGCTTTATTTATTGCTGGACAAGCTGTAGCTTATACGCTAAAATATTTTTGTGTATAAAGTCGAGATGACGGAGATTTTTCAGGACTGGCGAAACAGCCTGAAAGACTCTAAGGCCGTTAGAGCGATACGCGCCAGGCTTGACCATATTACGCTCGGACATCTGGGCGACACTAAGCCGGTGGGCGGCGGTGTGTTTGAGCTGCGTATGCATCTCAGTCCGGGTTATCGGCTTTATTTTGTAAACAAGACCGGACGGATTATTTTGCTGCTTTGCGGCGGGAATAAGTCCAGCCAGAGTAAGGATATTGCCAGAGCCCAAAAATTAGCCAGGGAGATATAAATGCTAAAAACCGTAAAGTTTGATATTTATTCTGAACTCAAAACTGAACGAGATATAAAAGAATATCTGGAAGCGGCTTTTGTGGAGGCGGGCGAAACAGACGACCCCGGCTATATCACGCACGCTTTGGGCGTTGCGGCCAAGGCGCGGGGCATGCTCAACATTGCTCGAAAGTCGGGAGTAAATCGTGAAAATCTCTACCGCTCGCTGTCGCGCTCCGGCAATCCCAGTTTCAAAACCGTTGTGCGGGTGGCTAAGTCTCTCGGTTATCAATTCGCGGCGGTGCCCCTTAAAAAATAAGGGGATTACCTGATTGTCAAATGCGCCGCTATTTCCTATAATCATAGCCTTAGTTTTTCTAGGCTAAAGAATTGGAGCGTGTTCATGCAGGAAATCACCGGCAAATACGAAGCAGCCGGCTTAAAAATTGCCATAGCGGTCAGCCGTTTTAATGAATTAATTTCCCGCAAACTGCTGGACGGCGCGCTGGACTGCCTGACGCGGCACGGTTTTGCGGACAAAAACGGCCTGGTGGTCTGGGTCTCCGGCGCTCTGGAAGTGCCGTTGATCGCCCAAAAGCTGGCGCTTTCCGGCAAGTACGACGCGGTGCTGGCGCTGGGTGCGGTCATTCAGGGCGAGACGGCGCATTTTGAAGTGGTTGCCGCGGAGTCGGCCAAAGGCTTGAGCCAGGCCGCGCTGCAAACTCAGGTGCCGATTATTAATGGCATCCTGACCACCAATACCGTGGAGCAGGCTCTGGCGCGTGCCGGCGTGAAGTCCGGCAACAAGGGCTTTGAAGCGGCGATGACGGCCATAGAAACGGCAAATATACTTAAACAGTTGCAGGCAAAGGACGCATAATGGCCAGTGTAGAGCTGAAAGACTTAGTGAAGTCCTATGACGGCACTAATATCATAGTCAAAAATATTGATCTGGAAATTAAGGACGGCGAGTTTATCGTGCTGGTCGGCCCGTCCGGCTGCGGCAAGACCACCACGCTGCGGATGATCGCCGGGCTGGAAGATATCACCGGCGGACAGGTTTTGATCAATGGCAAAGTGGTCAATGATGTGCACCCCAAGGATCGCGATATTGCCATGGTTTTTCAGAATTACGCGCTTTATCCCCATATGACCGTGCGGGAGAATATGTCTTTTGGCCTGAAGCTGCGCAAAACCCCTCCGGCGGTGGTGAAAGAAAGAGTGCAGGAAGCTTCCGAAATTCTGGGTCTGGAGGAATATCTGGACCGCAAGCCGCGGCAATTGTCCGGCGGCCAGAGGCAGCGGGTGGCTCTGGGGCGCGCGATCGTCAGACATCCGCAGGTTTTCCTGATGGACGAGCCGCTTTCCAATCTGGATGCCAAGCTGCGCGTGCAGACCCGCGGCGAGATCAAAAAACTGCACAATCGGCTGAGCGCCACTATGGTGTATGTGACGCACGATCAGGTTGAGGCCATGACGCTGGGCGACCGTATTGCCGTGATGAATGACGGTATTATTCAGCAGTGCGCGCCGGCCATTAAGGTCTATGACGAGCCGGCCAATACTTTTGTCGGCGGTTTTATCGGCTCGCCGGCGATGAATTTTTTCCAGGGCCGCATCGGTAAAAAAGGCCATGTTTATGAATTTGAGACCGAGGCTTTCAATCTGCAGCTGCCCAAATCTCTGGCCGAGGAGTACGACAAAATTCTCGGCAGAGAAGTGATTTTGGGTATTCGTCCGACGGATATTTATGACAAGACCGCGCTGCCCTGGCTGCACCTGGAGAAAGAGCAGCCGATCACGGCCAAAGTTGATTTTAGTGAAAAGCTGGGCATGGAGAATTATGTCTACGCGCATGCCGGCCAGCAGTCGCTGACCGCCAGAGTGGATTCGCATATCGAGTGCCGGGAAAATCAAAGCATCGCTCTGTACCTCAATCTCAAAAAGATGCATCTTTTCGACGCGGCTGCCCGGAAAGTTTTGATCTAGCTGCGGGGCGTATGGTCAGCGGGCGGTTAAGCCGCGCGCTGCGGGCAGTGAGCCTGTAGTCGTCGAGCGGCTTGTGCCGGGCAAAGCCGGGATGCCGAACTGCCGGGCTAAGAGATTATTCTGCCTGTAGTCTGGCCGGGTCTAATCGTCTATAATTCAGGCAATGGGCGAGATCGACAACAGCATTGATCTGACTTCCTTTAAAACCGAGCAGCAGATGCAGGGCGACGCGCAGTCGGTCAATTCTTTTTTTCAGCTGGCGCAGGAATCTTTCAATGAAAAACGCTACCGTGTGGCGATCATTTATTTGCGCAAAATTCTGCAGATCGACAATACTTACGCGTCGGCTTTCAAAATGCTGGCGCGTATTTTTCAGATCCGCCGCAATTATAAAAAAGCCGCGGAAATCCTGCGGCAGGGCGTGGAGATTAATTTTCGCGACGCCGATCTGCATTATCAGCTGGGCTATACTTATTATCTGCAGGGCGACCGGCGGCTTTTTGCGCGGGAATGTACCAAGGCGCTGGTCGTCAATCCCAATTATGCCCGGGCTTATTACGCTTTGGCGCTGCTGAATTTTGAAAGCCAAAAATACGACAAGGCTTACACCGAGCTGGAGAAATGTCTGAAGCTCAACGCGCACGACATCGAGGCGCATTATCTGCTGGCGCGCATCCATATCCGCCGGAGAGATTTCACGGCCGCGCAGGCGGAGCTGGAGCAGACTATTTCGCTCAATGTAAATTATCTGCCCGGTCATTATTATCTGGCGGGGCTTTTGTACCGCGCGGACAGTCTGGAGCAGGCGCTGGAGCATTATCTCAAATGCGGAGAGCGGAATCTGCCCAAAGTAAAAAAACGTGTCGAGCAGTGTTTTGCGGGTATTCTGGAGCAGAATGCCGAAAGGCTGCGGCAGGATCCGCACGATATTGACGCGCTGATGGATATTGCCACGCTGTATTTCCGCAAAGGCGATTATGCTGCGGCCAAACAGACGCTGGAAAAAATAATTCAAATCGCGCCCAATTTTGTGCAGGCGCAGATCAATTACGGCCTGCTGCTGGTCTATGAGAATAAATATCTGGAAGCGGTCAAACAGTATCAGGCCGTCCTGCAAAAATCCCCGGCCAACCGCGAGGCGCGGGTCAATCTGGATAAGGCTTACGTGCTGGCGGAGAAATATTATTTTCAATATTTTGAACAGGAATCCGCGCGCCGCAATCTGCTGGAATTATATATGCTGGCGCAGGCTTATGACAAAGCCGTGCTGGTCATGCTGGAGCTGCAGACGGATATTTACGCGCGGGATATTCTGAATAAGCTGACCAAAGGCATTGCCGCGTACAAAGTCTATGAAGCCGCAGTTTTGTTTTTGCTGGGCGAGCACACTCAGGCGGAATATATGTTCAAGCATCTGGAAGAAAACACCAAAGACGCGCATATCATTTATTATTTTCTGGGGCTGCTGGCCAAAAAACAAAATCATTTGACCGACGCTTACCGTTATTTTGAGCGCTCCAAAAATCTCCGGGAAGATTACTGGTTTGTGGATAAAGAACTGCTGGAAATCCGCAATGAGGCGATCCTGCGCATCGAGCAGAAGCTGGAAGCCGAGGAAGTCTCCGCCGAGATCTGTTATGAATATCTGGATTTACTGCTACTGACCAGAGCTTACAAAAAAGCCCTGCAGCAGATTATCGCCTGGGAAGGCAGCGAACTGGATCCCAAACAGCTGCTGGAACGCAAAAAGAAAGCGCTGGATCTGTACGAGCGCGTGCTGGAGCTGGAGCTGGAAGGCGAAACTCCGCCGGAAGAAGTGTATCTGGATCTGGGCGAAATATATGTCTTCAAAAAACGCTACAACGAGGCTTTTTTGCTTTTCCAAAACGCCATGAGCCAGTACCCCCAATCGGCAAGTATTGCGAAGTATTACAATTATCTAATTAAGAAAAATATTGAGGTGTACGAAAGTCTGCGCGATACCAATTCCACGATGGTTTTTTACAATCTGGCGGTAATGTACGCGCTGGCCGGCCGCAAAGCCGAAATGTTTAAGATGCTGGAGGCCGCGGTCAATCGCGATAAAAAACTGGCGATCCAGGCGCGTTACGAAGAGGCCTTTGCCAGATACCACGAGCTGGACCGCTTCCGCCTGATAACTATCATTGAGGGCGAGGATACGAATATTTACAGGATGCAGGATTGATTCCGGGCATTTTGTCTGTCCATTTCTCCGGGACATGCTGAGCGTCAGATATAAAAGGTATATTTCAGAAAATATTGGGTATTTATTTAATCTCTCCGGGCCGCACATTAAACAGAATATTTCAATGCATTTATGCGTGTTTATTCACCGATACTTGACTTGGAGACGAACGCAGGATCGTGGTACTATGAGCGGGGGGCTTTCATGAAAAAGATTGTTATGCTGGCGGGGTTGTGTTTAATTTTGAGCGGTCTTTGGGCTGATGCCGACTCCTATAAGACGAACAATTCGATTACTTTTCAGGGGTATTTGGCTGACTCTAACACTTCTCTCCCTTACAAAGGGACTGTCAGTATGGGTTTTCGCTTTTATGATGCTGCGACCAATGGCAGTAAATTTATTACTGATAGGAGAGCCAGGTCTGTTCCCGTTTTTAACGGCAACTATTCTACTAAAATAAGCTTTTCGGATGATGAAATTAAGAAACTTAATGGCGAGGATGATATATGGATCGAAGTTTATGTAGACAGGCTTGCCGGCAGTGATCCTTATCAAACAGGTAACAAATTAAACCCCCGTATCCAGCTCAATGCCGTGCCCTATGCCCTGTCGGTCAGGGGTGTCTATTATGACAGCGCTAATGATGTGGTAATGCTGGGCAGTAATTATGCCGGCGCGACCGTGGGTGTGGGGACTATGAAGGGCGGTCTGCTTGTGCAGGGCAGGGTGGGAATTGGCACTGAGAATCCTGAACAGCAACTTCATGTCAACGGCAATGTGCGGGTTTTGGGCAATGTCATAGACATCAACGGCCGGGTCTCCGCCACTCAAATTTACGGGGCTGTGTGGAATTAATGTCCCTGCGGCTACATCTGCTCCGGCGCGGTCACAGCCAGTAAATCCAGAATGATTTTTAAAACCGTCTGCGTCGCGCGGATTATTTGCAGGCGCGCGGCGGTGGTCGCTGTATCCGCGGAAATCACCCGGCACTCGTGATAAAAATTATGAAATAGGGCTGCCAGTTCCTGCGCGTAGGAACAGAGCCTGTGAATATGATATGACTGGCTGACCGCCTCGAGCTCTTCCGGCAGACGGATGATTTTCAATATCAAAACACGCTCAGCGGGGTGCAGCTCTGGAGACGCAGCGGTCAGCGCGCGCAGGCGGGAGGCCGCCTCTCCCTGCGCCGCCCCTGCCTGCCGGAGTATCGAACAAATACGCGCGTGGGCGTACTGCACATAATAGACCGGATTGTCATTGCTCTGTTTTTTGGCCAGCTCCAGATCAAAATCCAGCGCGGTGTCGGCCGAACGCATGGCCAGAAAATAGCGCACGGCGTCCACGCCGATCTCGGCGGCGACTTCCTGCAAAGTAATCAGCTCGCCGGTGCGTTTGGACATTTTGACCGGCTCGCCGCCGCGGTAGAGATTGACGAGCTGGCCGAGAATGACCGTAAGCGGCGCAGTCTGTCCGGCCAGAGCTTTTAGCGCGGCCTGCACGCGCGGAATATAACCGTGATGATCCGCACCCCAGATATTGATGAGCCGGTCAAACCCGCGGTCAAGTTTGTCCTGATGATAGGCAATGTCCGCGGTGAAGTAAGTTTTTTCGCCGCTGCTGCGCACCAGCACACGGTCTTTGTCGTCGCCGTAGTCCGTGGACTTGAACCACAGCGCGCCGTCCCGGGTATAGACGGCGTTTTGTTTCTGGAGCGCCGCCAGCGCCCGCTCGACCGCGCCGCTTTGGTGCAGGGTTTTTTCCGAAAACCAGCTGTCAAATTCCGCACGGATATTTTTCAGGTCGGCTTTTTGCCGGCTGAGCATGAGCTCTACCGGATCGCCGTCCAGTCCGGCCAGCTCGGTTATGTATGTCCCGTGATAGCCGTCTTCCGGCGGCGGCTGGCCGTGCCGGACAGCGTGGACAGAAGCAATAAAATTATTTATCTGTCGGCCGGCATCGTTAATATAAAATTCTTTCGTGACCTGCTGGCCGCAGTAGCTCAACACTCTGGCGATAATATCGCCCAGCACCGCCCAGCGGCCGTGACCGATATGCAGCGGCCCGGTCGGATTGGCGGAGACATATTCCAGCAGGATTTTCTGCCCGGCCGGGCTTTCCCCGGCTGCCGGCCGTCCGTAGTCCGGCGTGATCCTGCCCAGTTCCCGCCGCAGGCAGGCGTCGCGGATCTTAATATTGATAAATCCGTGGATCTCTGTAAAAACAAAATCCGCGGTTTTTTGGTTTAGCGCGGCGCATAATTCCTGCGCGATCACCGGCGGGGCTTTTTGGCGCGTTTTGGCCAGCCGCAGCGCAATGTTGGTGGCGTAATCACCGTAGTCCAGATTTTTCGGCTCTGCCAGCGTGAGCGGCGCGTCCGTGCTGATATTTTCGCGCAGCAGTTTTAGCAGGTCATTACGCAGAGACATGGCGGGGATTATAGCAAAATATGTTATATTTAGGGGAGTGAATATATTTATTGCGCAGCACATTTTGCCACTACTATGTGTAGCAGGACAAATATATTTCCCCCGTGCGCTGTTGCGCAGAGCGCACTCCGGTAAAATATTTGTCCTGCTATAACAGCGTAAATTAGGGCGGAGCGAATATTTTGCCGCAAGCGCACATACGGTACTCCGTCGGGCGCGGCGGCAAAGATATTCGCGCAGCTAGACTGTATGCGGTAGCAAAAATATTTCCGCAGCCGAAATATAGTATGTTTAATTGCCCTAATAAGGGGGGCTTCCCTTTTTGCGCAGAATAGTGTAACATAGACGCCCATTTCGTGGAAAAGGGGCTTTTTGCGCCCTTTAAGGAGTTATTGGTAAAAATATGGCGGGAGATGTAATCGAGGTCACAGGCGTAGTCACCGAATCAATGCCGAATGCTATGTTTCGCATCAAGCTGGAAACCGGTCAGGAAGTGCTGGCGCATGTTTCCGGCAAGATCAGAAAAAACTTTATCCGCATTTTGCTGGGCGATAAGGTCAAGGTGGAATTGTCGCCGTATGATCTGACCCGCGGGCGGATAACTTTTAGAGAGAAGTAAGGAAGGAAACATATCGTTTCTTAGAGAAAAGTAAAGTTAAGGAAAGTCAATTATGAAAGTAAAAGCATCGGTTAAGAAAATCTGCAAAGACTGCAAGATCATCAAGCGTAAAGGCGTGTTGCGGGTAATTTGCAAGACCAAAAAACATAAGCAAAGACAGGGATAGGAGCAGACAAAAAATGGCACGATTGGGCGGAGTGGATTTGCCGAATAATAAAAGAATAGACGTGGCCTTGTGCTACATTTACGGCATCGGGCCGGCTTTGAGCGCCAGACTGCTGCAAAGCACTGGCGTGAAACCGGAGACGCGGGTCAAAGAACTGGCGGAAGCCGATATTGTGAAATTACAGCAGGCCCTGCGTGATTGCGTGATCGAGGGCGACCTGCGCCGCAAAGTCACGCTGGATGTCAAACGCCTGATCGAGATCGGCTCTTACCGCGGACAGCGGCACCGCAAAGGACTGCCCAGCCGCGGCCAGCGTTCGCGCACCAATGCGCGCACCAACCGCAAAGGGCCGAAGCGTACGGTGGCCAATAAAAAAGTGGCGACGAAATAAGCAGCGGCAAATAATTATTTGCCTGTCGGGTAAATAAGTATTTATTTGGGCAGTTCAGGTGCCGTATATTAAGGAGTAAAAATGGCAGAAAAAGCAGTAGAAACACTGGCGGTCAAAAAAGAAAAGACCGTCAAAAAGAAAGCCAGAAAAGATATAGCCCGCGGCGTGGCGCGGATCAAGTCTACTTTTAATAACACGATTATTTCGATCACCGATCCTCAGGGCAATGTGGTGTCCTGGGGTTCGGCGGGCTGTGCAGAATTCAAAGGCTCCAAAAAAGGCACGCCGTTTGCCGCCCAGCAGGCTTCGGAAATAGCCGCGCGCAAGGCGATCGAACAGGGTATGCTGGAAGTCGATGTGGAAGTCAACGGCCCGGGTTCCGGCCGGGAGACTGCCATCCGCGCTTTGCAGTCCTCCGGGTTGAGAGTGCTTTCTATCAAAGACGTGACACCGCTGCCGCATAACGGCTGCCGTCCGCCCAAGAAGAGAAGAGTGTAACCCCGGCTTCGCTCGGCTGCCGCTGAGCTGCCTGAGATTAAAGATAAGATTATTAAGGAGATAAAATAAAATAATGGGAAAACATAAGTCAGCCGATTGCAAACAATGCCGCAGAGAGGGCGAGCGTCTTTTGCTCAAAGGTGATCGCTGTAATTCACAGAAATGCGCGCTGCTGCGGCGCAAAACTGCTCCCGGCATGCACGGCGCCGCGGTGAAAAAACAATCCGAATACGCCGTCCGTCTGCGCGAGAAGCAGAAACTGCGCCGGATTTTCGGCATTTCCGAAAAACAAATGTGGCATTGTTTTGAGCGAGCCCACAAGACGCCCGGCGTGACCGGTACTTTGATGCTGCAATTGCTGGAAAGAAGACTGGACAATATCGCTTACCGGCTGGGTTTTGCGGCTTCGCGCAAACACGCCAGACAATTGGTCAAGCACGGTCATTTTCAGATCAACGGCCGCAAAGTAGACCTACCTTCCTATCTGCTCAGTCCGGAAGACAAAATCGCGGTGCGCCCCGCTTCGCAGAAATCTTTTGCCGCAGCGCTGGCCGGCGCCAAAGAAGCGCAGTATCCGGCCTGGCTCAAATTCGATCCGGCGGAAAACACCGGCTTGATTCTGGCTGTCCCGGCGCGCGACGAGATCGATTATCCGATCGACGAACAGCTGATCGTCGAGTATTACGCGAAATAATTAAGGAGGAAAATATGACTAATCCCTGGGTAAAATACAATGAAATATCTCCGGCTTACGGCGTCTTCACGGCGGAACCGCTGGAGCGGGGCTACGGCACGACGCTGGGCAATTCGCTGCGCCGCATACTCCTGTCTTCGATCGGCGGAGCGGCGGTCACTACGGTGAAGATCGAAGGTGTGGATCACGAGTTTTCGACTATCGACGGGATTAAAGAAGACGTGCTGGACATTATCGCCAACCTCAAAAATATTGCCGTGAAATCCTACTCTAACGTTCCGGTCGAGATGACCATCTCCGTCAAGGGCGAGAGCGTGGTCACCGCGCGCGATATCCAGCATGACAATGAAGTGGAGATCGTCAATCCCAATCATCACATCGCGACGGTCGGCAAAGGTGGCAAGCTGAATATCACCCTGACCGTGGAAAAAGGCGTTGGCTATATTCTGGCCGATGTGAGCGAAAGCAAAAAATACCCGATCGGCACTATGCCGATCGACGCGTCTTTTTCGCCGGTGATCAAGGTCAATCACAAGGTCGAGCCGGCCCGCGTGGGCAAGAGCCTTGATTATGACAAATTAACTCTGGAAGTCTGGACTAACGGCGTGATCTCTCCCGAAGAGGCCGTGCGGCAGAGCGCGCAGATCCTCAAAAATCAGATGGATATTTTCCTCAGTCTCAATCAGAAGCCGGCCGATTCGGATAATGTGTATGACTCGGAAGTGAACAAACAAAAAAACAACGGTTTGGCGCTGACCATTGACGATCTGGAGCTTTCCGCCCGGTCGTCCAATTGCCTGAAAAAAGCCAATATTAATACGGTCTCCGAGCTGGTCGATAAGCCGCTGGAAGACCTGCTGCGGATCAAGAATTTCGGCAAAAAATCCGCGGAAGAGATCAATAACAAGCTGGCGCAGTACGGTCTGGCCTTGAAGGGCGACATCAGTAATTTTGACAGCATTGAGGAAGAGGACGACTAAAAAATGAGGCACAAGCATGGATATAATAAACTACATAAGCCGACCGATCAGCGGCTGGCTATGCTCAAAAGCCTGGCAGTGTCGCTTTTCCGCTACGATCGTATCGAAACGACAGAAGCTAGAGCTAAAGAGCTGCGCAAAATGGCCGACCGGATCATCACTCTGGTTAAAAAAGGCGATTTGAGCTCGCGCCGGCAGGTGATCAATCTGCTGCTGGCGGACAAGGCTCTGGTCAAGCGGCTCTACGCCGGACAGGACCGGTTCAAGTCCCGCCACAGCGGTTATTCCCGGATCATTCAGGCGGGCAGCCGCCGGGGCGACGCGGCCAAAATGGTTTTGCTCGAATTGGTGGATGCCGCGGCATAATTTATTTTTGCGCGTGGAGTATCTGGGCACGGCCTATGCCGGTTCGCAGATACAGCCGAACGGTATAACTATACAGGAACTTTTAGATAAGGCTTTGAGCCGGCTGTTTGCGGAAAAAATAAAAACTGTTTTTTCCGGACGCACGGACAGCGGCGTGCACGCGCTGGCGCAGGCGGTGTCGGCTTTGGTGCCGGGGCAGATGCCCGCAGACCGGGTGCGCGCGGCGCTGAATGCCCTGCTGCCGCCGGATATCCGGGTCAGCGCGGCGGCTTACCAGCCGCTGGATTTTAATCCGCGTTATGCGGCGCGCAGCCGGGAGTATTTGTACAATATTTACTGCGGTGCGCGGGCGCCGTTATATTTACAGCGCTGGGTCTGGCCTGTGTCCAGACCTCTGGATTTTGGCTTGATGCGCAAAGCCGCCCGGCTGTTCAAAGGCACGCACGATTTTGCGGCTTTTTGCGCGGCAGGCAGCGCGGCGCGCAGTAAAGTCCGGCGCGTAACGGTGTCCGAGCTGCAAAGACGGCGCGTGGCGCTCTGGCCGGGAGCCGGGCAGACAGCCGAGGGCGTGTTATTGACCTACCGGATCCGGGCCGACGGCTTTTTGTATCATCAGGTGCGCAATATGGCCGCGGCGCTGGTGGCTGTGGGTTTGCGCAAAATGACCCTGCGGGATTTGCAGGAAGTGCTGCGGAGCCGGAAACGGAGCAATCTGAAAGCGCCGACCGCTCCGGCCGCCGGTCTGGTTTTGTCTGCGGTTAGTTATTGCTAGTTATTGAATGAGGAGAGAAGTAAAATGCTGAGCTTTAAGAAGTCTTTTAATCTGAAAAAAGAAGAAGTTGACCGTAAATGGCATGTGATCGACGCGGAAGGCCAAACGCTGGGCCGTCTGGCCGCCGCGGTGGCCAGGATCCTGCGCGGCAAAAACAAAGCGACTTTTACGCCCAATGTGGACTGCGGGGATTTTGTCGTGGTGCTCAATTCCGATAAGATCGTCGCTTCCGGCGCCAAAGCCACGGATAAGGTTTATTACAAATATTCGGGTTTTCCCGGCGGCCTGAAAGCCACCAAACTGGCCGAGCAGATGCGGAAAGATTCGCGCAAGGTCGTGCTGGCGGCCGTGCAGGGCATGCTGCCCAATAGCCGGCTGGCCAATAAACAGCTCACCAAATGCAAAGTATTTAAGGGCGCGGAGCACAAGCATGCCGCCCAGCAGCCGGTAAAATTAGAAATAAAGAAATAAAAGGAGATAAAAATTAATGTCTGAAAAAACTACAATGGTGAAAAGCGCCGCGCCCAAAAACACGGATAAGGAAGGCGTCACGGCGGTAGTGGTGAAAAAAGCGGCGGCCAAAAGCGGCGGCAGCATGTATGTCAAGGGCGTGCAGCATCAGGCTTACGGCAAGCGCAAAAACGCCACGGCGCGTGTGGTGCTGCGTCCGGGCAGCGGCAAATTTCTCATCAATGACCGGCACGATCTGGCCGGCTATTTCGGCAACCGCCAGACTGTGCTGATGCAGGTCGTGCGGCCTTTCAAGGTGGCCGAGCTGGAGAATCAATACGATGTTTTTGCCAATCTGCACGGCGGCGGCAAATTCGGCCAGGCCGGGGCCCTGGCGCACGCCATTGCCAAAACTATCGTGGTCATCGAGCCGGCCTTAAAAAAGCGCTTGAAAGACGAAAATCTGATCACCCGCGATTCGCGCGTCAAAGAAACCAAAAAATACGGCCGCAAAAAAGCGCGCAAGGGTTATACTTACCGCAAGAGATAGGCCGCGTTATTTAGGCTGCGCCAGGCCGCGGACTACCTGAATGCTCAGGAATTGTTTGCCGGGCTTTAGTCTGCGGAATTCATTCAGCAGTTTTTTCTCCAGAATATTTTTCTGCGCCGGCGGCGGGTCTTCCGGCGCATAGTCTTTAAAAAAATAATCCAGCGGCACGGCGTAAAAATCCGCCAGCTTGCAGAGTGTCTCCAGCTTGGGCGCGCCGCGCGCGCCTTTTTCCAGATAGAGGTAATTGGGCAGGGCTATATCCAGCAGGCCGGTCAGCACCTCGATAGTCAGGCCTCTTTTGGTGCGCAGGGCTTTCAGCCGTTTGCCGATGTGGATCTTGATCTGCTCAATGTCGTGCATGATGTTTCCCATCCTTTCTATTATTCATTGTAGAAATCAAACTTTACAAAATACTTTCTTATAAGATAACTTGCTTATAAGTAAGGTATGTGCTAAACTTTTGGCATCAACTGCAAGGGGGTATTTGTAATGACCATAGCCAGAGGTCAGCAAATGGTGGCTGACGACATTCTCAATTTAACTTTTTTTCCGAAAGGCACGATACTGACCTTTAATTCCACGGCCTGGAGCAACGCGAGCACGGATTTCAAAACTATCTGGAAAATCTGCGACGGACAGAACGGCACGCCCAATCTGACCGGACGCTTCCTGCGCGGCGGGGCGTCCTCCGGTACGACCGGCAGTCCGACTTCGGGGACTTTCAGCGGCGCGGACAGCGTGACCCTGGCCGCCAGCCATGTGCCGATCCCGGCGCATACGCATGCTTTTTCGGGCACGTCCTCCGGCGGCACCAGCCACACGCATGCTTATTCAGGCACGTCCTCCGGCGGATCCAGCCATACGCATGCTTATTCAGGCACATCCTCCGGCGGATCCGGTCACAGCCACGGTCTGTCCGGCAATACCGGCTCCGGCGGAAGCCACGGGCATACATTTACAGGCAATACCGACACGGGGCATATTTACGGTTTAGTTAGAGGCTGGGAAAGCGCAATAAGCGCAGACGGGGTACTGTCAGCCACAATAACCAATACACCTTCGGCGGATCATAAAGGGGACACTGGTAGTGGCGGCGCAACTATCACTTTATCTATAAAACCATCCGGTACCAATAGCAATCATGACGGGCACACCCACTCGCTTTCCGGCTCCACGGGCGGCGAGACCGCGCACACGCACACTTATTCCGGCACTTCGGGCGGCGAGACCGCGCATACGCATACCTATTCCGGCGCTACGGGCGGGGAGACTGCGCACACGCATACTTATTCCGGGACTACTTCAAATTATGTCGGCGCGGCGGCTACGGCGGCGGTGCCGACCGTCCCGGCGTATTATCAGGTCATCTACATCATGAAAGTGGCCTGAAGCGCAGAACTGACCGCAGGGTTGTGGAGATTGTAAAATTAACGATGTAAACATTTACCCTTGCAGGACAGATATGTTTACTTCCGTGCGCTATTAACGGCTGCGCAAATATCTTGCCAGCGGCAGCGCGCCGCCACTTTTTCATTACTCGAAACGCAACGTTCCTGCCGGATAGCAGGTATTTTCTGCTAAGACATAAGGTATATTTAATCCACAGTATCCGCGCCGTTGGCATGAGCCAGCTTTTGCTTGATATCAATGGATAGCACTTATCAGCGCCGGAGAAAGTAACAGGTCGGCGGACGCCTGCGCCGCCAGGCAAATATTTGCTGCGCCGGTGTATTCGGGACTGTAAAGTTAACTGTGCAAACATTTACCCTTGCAGGACAAATATGTTTACTTCCGTGCGCTATTAACAGCTGCGCAAATATTTTGCCTCGCACGCCATAGATATGTTCCGTTTCCCCTCCCCGCAACGCTCTGGATACGGCCGCTTATTGTTTGTCTGTCCGCGCTGCGTACTGGCGATATGTTCACCGCCAGGCCGCGTATTTGCGGCAAGGCCGCTTTTGCTCCTATCCGTGTAACGGAACAGCCATTCCGCTACAAGCTATCTTCCGCCCCGCGGCGCGCTTCTCCAAAATATTCGCTCCGCTGCAACATTCTCTTTTTTCCCTTCTAAAGAAAGTGACAGGTAAAATGTCTATTGCGCTGGGCAGAACCTTTGGGAGTGTAAGTAAAACCGGGTAAACGGCCTGTCTAAGTCAGGGCAATTGTTATAGAAAGAATAATTTAGAATTATTCCAGCAGAGCAAAAGCGGCCTTGCCGCGGGCATATAACCCGGAAAGATACTGGCAGTCGGTACGCAGAGCGAACAGATAAGAAATAAATTGTTGCAGCCAGAGCTTTTGCGGCGACCGACAGCGGCCTCAAGCCGCGGAGGAAGTCCCGGCATTACAGTTCATTTACAATAAAAAATAGGATTAGATTTGCCGTTTTAGCAGCGCCGCGTCCCCGGCGGGGTTGCGGTAATAATTTTTGCGGATGCCGGTTTTTATGAAGCCCAGTTTTTGGTAGAGGCCTAACGCGGCTTGATTGTCTGTTCTGACTTCCAGATAAGCGTTATTGAGTCCGGGCCGGGCCGCCAGCAGTTCCCGCAGGGCTGCCTCCGCCAGACCCCGCCGCCGGTATTCCGGCCGGACAAACAGGCCGGTAATTTGCAGCTCGTCCGCGGCGATAGTGTATTCGAGGCAACCGATTTCCTGTCCGTTATGCTCTATGCTTTTGCGCATGGGCTATTTTAGCTTAATAAAGATGTGGCGTGAAATTGTCCTTTGCGGCAGGACAGCTGTTGCGCTACTTGTCGATTTTATATACCACCGATATAATGAACCGCTATTCAATAATGAAGGAGTAAAAAATGCCAGTACCTAAAAAACGCCGTCCGCACGCCAGAACGAGAAAGGCGCACGCGGCTAATTTCCGCGCCGCGGCGAAGAATTTCGGCATTTGCAAGAACTGCGGAGCGGCCATTCTGCCGCATACGATTTGTTCAGTCTGCGGATTTTACAAAGGCCGCAAGGTCAAAACGACCAAGCTCGAAAAGCAGAATGTCCGTAAAGCGCGCAAGGCTGAAGAAAATAATAAGTAAATTCTCACACAGGGGTAAATATGAGAATCGTGCTGGATGCTATGGGCGGTGATTACGCGCCGGCGGAAGTGGTCAAAGGGGCGGTGGAAGCCGCCAAAGATGAGAGCTTAACCATTGTGCTGGTCGGCGATCAGGCCAAAGTGGGTCTGGAGCTGCGAAAATACCCTAAAAAAAATAATATTGAGACCGTGCATGCCAGCGAGGATATTTCGATGTCCGAACATCCGGTCGAGGCCGTGCGGACGAAGAAAGATTCTTCCCTGAATGTCGGCATGCGTCTGGTCAAAGAAGGCCGGGCGGACGCCCTCGTCTCCGCCGGCAATACCGGCGCGGTGATGGCCGCCGCCCTGTTCGGTCTGGGGCGCATCAAAGGCATCGAGCGTCCGGCGATTTGCGGTGCTTTTCCGTCGGTGCGGGGGCATGTGGTGGTGGTGGATATCGGCGCCAATGCCGACTGCCGGCCGGCGCATCTGGTGCAGTTCGCCTATATGGGCAGGGCTTATGTCGAAAAAGTTGTCGGCGTGGAGAATCCGCGCATCGGCCTGCTCAATATCGGCGAGGAAGACACCAAAGGCAATGAGCTGACTATCGCGGCGCATAAACTTTTGCGCAACGAAGTGATCAACGGCCTGAATTTTGTCGGCAATATTGAGGGCAAAGATATTCTGGAAAACGAAGCGGATGTCGTGGTCTGCGACGGGTTTGTCGGCAATGTGGTGCTTAAATTTGCCGAGGGGCTGATCTTCTCCATGACCAAACTGCTCAAACAGCAATTCCTGCGTTTCTGGCCGGCGCTGATCGGCGTTATTCTGCAAATCCCGGCCTTGAACAGCCTCAAAACGAAAATTGACTACAGCGAGCACGGCGGGGCCCCGCTGCTGGGCGTGAACGGCGTGGTGATCATCACGCACGGCCGCGCCAAAGCCAGGACGATTAAAAATGCGCTCAAGGCCGCGGCCACGGCTGTGAAACAGAATCTGATCGAGGCGCTCAGCTTGATTAAGTCTGCCGGGGTTTCCGTTGACTGAGCCGCCCAAAAAAGTCCGGGCCGGTATTACCGGCATAGGTTCCGCTGTGCCTGACCGGGTGGTAACCAATGCGGAATGGGCCGGTCTGGTCGATACTTCGGATGAATGGATCCGCTCCCGCACCGGCATAAGTGAAAGACGGTTTTGTGACGCGCAGACTGCCGCTTCAGATCTGGCTTTTTTGGCCGCGCAGCGAGCCCTGGCGCGGGCCGGAACTGCTCCGCAGGAGATAGAGTTAATTATTGTAGCCACGACCACGCCGGACTATCCGGTTTTTCCGTCCACGGCCGCTTTGCTGCAGGAGCGGCTGGGCTGCGCTCAGGCCGGCGGTTTTGATCTGTCCGCGGCCTGTTCCGGCTTCGGCTATGCTTTTTACACAGCCGCCCAGTTCATCGAGAACGGCGAATTCAAAAAAATCCTGCTGGTGGCCGTGGATACCCTGAGCAAAAATATGGATCATACGGACCGGAATGTCTGCGTGCTTTTTGGCGACGGCGCCGGGGCTATGGTTATGGAGCCGGCCGCGGCGGGTTACGGTCATCTGGCCTCCGTGCTGGGCCTGCGCGGCTCCGGCGCCGAAGAGCTTATTGTCAGGCACGGCGGCTCGCGCGCGCCGCTGACCCCGGAAAATATCGCCAGTAAAGACCGCTATATCAGCATGAACGGCAAAAGTGTTTTTAAGTTTGCCGTGAGTATTATGGGCGAGGCGACCGAACAGGTTTTAAAAAAAGCGGGCTTGAAGCCGGAAGACATCGATATTTTTGTGCCGCATCAGGCCAATATCCGGATTATTGATGCGGCGCTGAAACACTTAAAGCTGGCTCCGGACAAAGCGCTGGTCAATATTCAAAAATACGGCAATACTTCCAGCGCGTCTATTCCGCTGGCGCTGGACGAGGCGTATCAGGCCGGTAAATTAAAAAAAGGCATGCTGGTGGCGGCCTGCGGCTTCGGCGCCGGACTGACCTGGGCGGCGAATTTGTTCCGGTGGGGATATTGAAGAAGAACTATGACATTGAGTGCGAATATTTTAGGAGTTTATTGGTAATTAAGGAATTCATACATGAATAAATGGTTAAAACTAACTTTGAATACCATTATTATCCTGGCTCTTGGATTTTCGGCAGGAGGAAAATCCAGCATTAACTATAATTTTTTTGTTCCATTTGTTAAGGCGGATGATTTTCTTGCGCAGGAAAACGCAGGCAACATATCTACAAAAATATTACCATCAGATACCCATGGGAGAGCTAATTGGATTTATCAAACCAAAGATTATGATATGAAAATCAGGGCTGGCTATTCCACTATAGGATATATGTTCTTGACAATGGAAATATATAACAAGTCGAAAAATACTATAGAACTTAGAGCATCTTCTTTTATTGTGAAGACTGACCAAAAATATGTGTTGAAATATCTTCCCCCAACAGAAATACTTGCATCCTTAGAAAACCAAGGTAATGTTGCCATAAACACGGCTGTAGCTGCGGCCAATCGTGCTCAACAAGCATACGACAATGCCCCTGTAAAAGCAGTAACAAATACAAAGAGCAGTTCTTATGGGACAAGTCATGGAACAGGATATACCACAGGATATGCTGTTGGAAATCGTGTTAATGTTGAGAGTAACTATTCTGGTAACTATTATGGCTCAACATCAGGTACATCAGAAACAACCGTATATAAAGATACTAGCGAAGCCGCTTGGGTAGGAGTTTTCTCTTTAATGGAACAAAACAAACAAAAAAAAATAGTATCTGCCTTATCAGGAGAATATCAAAATATAAAGAATAATTCTTTACCGGAAGTTATATTTATTGCCCCGGACACTAGAATACAAGGCATATACACATTTAGAATGGGGCCATTTGAGTATATATCTGTTAGTAATGATGATTTAAGTCTTTATATTTCTTTCATTAAGTAGGATTTAGAAGAGTGTCGCGATGATATACGAAACCAGACTTACTTATGTTGGTGTAATATGTGAGTTGGAAAAATAAGCGGCTTATTCTGCCGTTTTGCCGAATAAAGTTTTCACAAAATCGCGTCTGCTGTAAAGAATCCGGTCAACGTAGATTGTTTTATTTTCATAACGGTAAAAAATCAAGTAATTTGCACAAACCAAAAAACGGTAGTCGGTTTGCGGCGCGATAACGGAATTTAATGGCGTGCCGATTTTGGGGAAGCGCGTCAATTTGGCGATCCGGGAGGTGATTTTGGCGAGCGTTTCCTGCGCGGCGGCAGGATTGGCTAATTCTTTGGCGATATAGCGGCTGGTGTCCAGCAGGTCTTGTTTAGCGAGAGGGGCTATTTGCAGTTTGGTCATTCCGGAAGATTGAGGCTTTTTTGCACTTCATTTAAGGACAGCCAGCCTTTAGCGCCTGATTGACGGCCCCGCGCCAGCTCGGACAGGAGCTGATTGGTTGCCTGCATTTTTTCGTAATCCTGCAAAGCCATCAGCGCGTAAAGTCCGCGCCCGTTTTTGGTCAGAAATACCGGCGCATCAGACACAACCTCGTTCAATACTTTGGTGTAATTGCGCAGATCCGAAACCGGCTTGATGGTGGGCATAAAACACTCCTCTCTTGCTGTAAATATTGTAGCATAATTTAGCATAAAATGTGCAGCGGCAAAAGGGAGTTTTATTTACACTCTGGCGCGGCGCTGGTCGCAGCCTGCGGCTTATTCTGCCGCCCGCCAGGTTTGAACAGATAGGTAACACTTTGAGAGAATAAAAATCTCAAAGGAGTTGCAAATGGGAAAAAAGGTATACCGGTTAATACAGGGCGGATATGGAGTAGAAAAGAACCTGC
>JAISQA010000045.1 GCA_031274525.1 Candidatus Margulisiibacteriota bacterium | reverse complement strand
GGCCAGCCGGGCGCTGTAGGCGCGCAGTTCTTGATTGATAATCCGGTAATTCTGCGCCGGGTCGCCGGAAAACCCGCTCATATCCAGCAGATGCACGATAAATTTCGTGCGCTCGATATGGCGCAGAAATTCATCGCCCAGACCCGCCCCGTCCGCCGCGCCCTCGATCAGGCCGGGAATATCCGCAAGGACTATTGTCCGCTTATGCACGGACAAAATTCCCAGATTGGGTGACAGTGTGGTAAAAGGATAATTTCCGATTTTGGGTCTGGCGTTGGTCAGGGCCTGCAGCAGCGTCGATTTGCCGGCGTTGGGCAGGCCGACCAGCCCGACATCCGCGATGAGCTTGAGTTCCAGCTCCAGCTGCCATTCCTCGCCGGGCAGTCCGGGCTGGGCATAGCGCGGCGATTGATTGCGCGAGGTGGCAAAATGATAATTACCCCGGCCGCCCTTGCCGCCTCTGGCCAGCAAAAAGCGCTCGTCCGGCCGGGTCAAATCCACAATTATTTTTTTAGTCGCGGCATTGCGCACCACAGTGCCGCAGGGGATTTTGAGCGTAATGTCCGCCCCGTTGCGGCCGGCCATTTTGTTGCGCATGCCGGACTGGCCGTCCGGCGCGCTGAACTCCTGATGATAACGAAATTCCGTCAGGGAATTCAGGCCGGTGTCCGTCTCCAGATAGACCGAGCCGCCGTCGCCGCCGTCGCCGCCCGCCGGCCCGCCGTAAGGTTTGTATTTTTCCCGCAGAAAATGTTTGCCGCCCGCGCCGCCATGACCGGCTTTGACCAAAATAACCGCTTCATCAATGAACATAAATTTTAACTCTGACTTTTCTCTCCTCTTTTAAAGAGGGGGAGATGTCCCGGTAATCCGGGACAGAGGGTTTGGGTTACGCCGCCGGATACACCGAAACTTTTTGTTTCTCACGGTTGTAGCGTTCAAACTTGACCACGCCGTCCGCCGTCGCGAAAATATTGAAATCTCTGGACAGACCGACATTACTGCCGGGCATAAACTTTGTGCCTTTCTGGCGCACGATGATATTGCCGGAACGCACTCTTTGGCCGCCAAAAACTTTGACGCCCAGATACTGCGGATTGCTGTCCCGGCCGTTGCGGGAAGCGCCTTTGCCTGTCTTGTGAGCCATTACTAAATCTCCTTACCGGTTGATCTTTTCAATCTTTACCACGGTGTAATTCTGCCGGTGGCCTTTTTTGCGGTTGTAGCCGGTTTTGGGCCGGAATTTCTGCACAATAACTTTAGCGCCTTTAACCTGCTCGACCACCGAGGCCTGCACGGAGACGCCGCTGACATAGGGCTGGCCGATCTGCACTTCCGCGCCGTCCGCAACGAACAGCACTTTGTCAAAAACCACCGCGGCGGACTGCTCGGCCGTCAATTTTTCCACCGGGAAAACATCACCTTCGTTGACTTTATACTGTTTTCCGCCGGTCTCTATTACTGCGTACATTTTGGGGCCTTTCTATTTTTTTAATCGCAAAGGGCTGTAATTTTACTTTAACGCGCCGATTTTTGTCAAATAAGATTTGCTTATTTCTGCCACTGACGGAAGGTAGCGTACAGCGGCGCGGCGATGAACAGCGAAGAAAAAGTGCCGATGGTGATACCGGCCAGCAGGGTCAGCGCAAAATTTCTGATGCTCAAGCCGCCCCAGAGATACACGGCCAGGATCGCCAGCACCGTGGTAATCGAAGTATTAACGCACCTTTGCAGCACGCTGCGCAGCGAACGGTTGACCAGCGCGGTCAGAGGCTCGCCGGATTTACTGGCGGCCAGATTTTCCCTGATGCGGTCAAAAACCACAATGGTGTCATTGATCGAGTAGCCGACTATAGTCAAAAGCGCGGCGATAATATCAGTCGTAATATCCAGCCGCAGCAGCGCAATAAGCCCCAGCGTGATCAGCACATTCTGCAGAAGCGAGAGCACCGCGGCCAGCCCTGACCAAAACTCAAAACGAAAAGTAATATAAATCAGCATGCCGGCCAGCACCAGCACGACCAGCAGCACCGCCTGCTGGCGCAGTTCCCGGCCCACCGAGGGGCCAATCGCCTCAAAATCCAGCACCTGACAGCCGCCGAATTGCTCCAGCAGGGCATAAAAACTCTGTTCCCGCTGCGGGGAAAACTCCGTGGTTTTGATCATAAAATCTTTCTCGATAGTGGTGATCTGGGCTTTCTCCTCCGCCAGAGCCGCGCGCAAATCCGCCAGCTCGACCGGAGCGTCAAAACGCACTATCAAAGAAGTACCGCCGGTAAAATCAATGCCAAAACTGAGACCGCGCAGCAGCAGCAAAGCCAGAGCGCTCAAAACCAGCGTCAGCGAAACAACAAACCATACTCCGCGGAATTTAAGAAAATCCATGACTAAGCGTTCTCCTTTGCCGGTGCGGCTTTGAGCTGATAAACATTCTTCATCAGCTGTCTGGTCACGATCAGCGCGCTAAACATAGACAGCAGAATACCGACCGAGAGAGTCACCGCAAAACCTTTGATCGAGCCGCTGCCCAGAAAAAATAAAAATGCCGCGGCAATCAGCGTGGTGATATTGCCGTCCAGAATCGCCGTGATCGATTTGTTAAAAGCGTTGTCCACCGCCTGCGGCCCGGGCAGTCCGCCGCCCAGTTCTTCTTTAAGCCGCGCAAAAATAATAATATTCGCGTCCACCGCCATGCCGACCGAGAGGATCAAACCGGCGATGCCCGGCAGGGTCAGCGTGGCCTGCATCAAGATCAAAGCCGCCAGCACCAGCGCGGCATAGATAATCAAGGCCACGTCCGCCAGCAGGCCGTTGAAGCGGTACAGCAGCAGCATCACGACCGCCACCAGAGCAAAGGCAATACCCGCGGCTTTCAGCGATTTATCTACCGCGTCCCGGCCCAGAGTCGGGCCGACCACCCGGTTTTCGATCACCTCGATCGGCACGGGCAGAGAACCGGCCTTGAGCTGTACCACCAGATCATGCATTTCCTGCACGGTAAAAGTACCGGAGATCTGCGCGCGCCCGCCGGAGATAGCCTCATTGACATTCGGAGCGGAAATAATCCGGCCGTCCAGTAAAATAGCCAGCGGGCGGCCTACAGAGCGCAGGGTCGCCGTGTAGAATTTCCGCGCGCCTTCGGAAGTAAATTCCAGGGAAACCACCGGACGGCCGTACTCATCGGTGCCCGGCACCACAGTTTTGAGATCGGCGCCGGTCAGCACGGTTTTGCGCAGAATGATCTGACTCTCGTTGATCAATTCACCTTTGGCATTGTAATGCTTAACCGTATCCAGACTGCTGTCCGCGCCCAGATAATCCTGACGTTCTTTTTCCGTCAGGAGCGAAAGATCGCCGGGCACCCACTCGGCTTCTTTGAATTCCAGCAAAGCCGTGCTGCCGATCACCGCCAGCGTCCGCTCCACATCCTGCATACCGGGTATTTCGATCACCACCTGCCGTTCGCCTTTGCGCTGAATGACCGGTTCGGCAATGCCAAAGCCGTCAATGCGGTTGCGGATCACCTGCCGCACGCCGTCCATAATATCCGCGTTCACTTTGATCTCCGGCGTGTCCAGCGCCTCCACAACCACCCGCAGGCCGCCGTGCAGATCCAGACCCAGCTTGATCGGTATTTTCCAGATAACCAGCGCGGCCGCCAGAAACAGAATAAAAATCGCCGACATAATTATTTTGTTTTGCAGATTTTCGTGCATTTTTCCCCTCATAATTCGCCGGCTAGAATACGCGCGCGAATTTTACGCATCAAGTTTACCAAATAACGAATATTATGAATAGTCAGCAGCACAATCGCCAGTATCTCTTTGGCCAGCGCCAGATGCCGGATATAAGCGCGGGAAAAATTCCGGCAGGCATAACAGTCGCAGTCCGCAACCAGCGGCGCAAAATCTGCGGCATATTGCGCGTTGAGTATGCTCTCCAGTCCGCCCGGCGAGAAAAAAGAATTATGTCTGGCCAGCCGTGTCGGCAGTACCGCGTCGAACATATCGATGCCAAAAGGCACACATTGCAATAAATTTTCCGGCAGACCCACACCCATCAAATAACGCGGCTTAGTTTCCGGCAATAATCCGGCCGTGTATTCCGCAATACGGTAAAGCTCGGCCTCCGGCTCGCCGACAGACACGCCGCCAATGGCATAACCGGGAAAATCCAGTCCGGTCAAAGCCGCCGCCGACTCCTGCCGCAGATCCGCAAACATACCGCCCTGCACAATGCCGAAGAGGGCTTGCGGAGCGGACATTCCGGCTTCGCTCGATTCCCGAACAGCGGACACTGAGCGGAGCCGGAGTGTCCGGCTAAAATAATCTCTGGCGCGTTTTTCCCACTCCAGAGTCAACTGCAAATCCGCAGCGACTTTCTCTTTGGGCGCATCGGGAGCCGAGCAGACATCCAGCGGCATGATAATATCCGAACCGAGTTTGCTTTGAATATCGATCACCAGCTCCGGCGTGAAAAAATGCTTCGCCCCTCCGTCCAGATGAGACTGAAATTCCACGCCGTCCGGCGTAATTCGGCGCAATCTGGCTAAAGAAAAAACCTGAAAACCGCCGGAGTCCGTCAGGATCGGCCCGGGCCAGTGCATGAACTTGTGCAGGCCTCCGGCTCCGGCGATCAAATCCGCTCCCGGCCGCAAAAAAAGATGATAGGTATTGGCCAGAATGATCTGCGCTTCCTGCGCGGCCACCAGATCCGGGGTCAGGGCTTTGACCGTGCCCAGCGTCCCCACCGGCATAAAGACCGGCGTCTCAATGACACCGTGCGCGGTCTCCAGCAGACCGGCGCGCGCGCAGGATTTGACGGATCGTTTGATTACGGTAAATTTCACTTAAATTTATACCCGACATTTACGCATACGGCAAACTCACTAAATCTTTTTTTATCAGGGTTTTAAACTCCGGCGGGACAGAATTCCAGTCCACCACATCCACTCGATAAGGAATATCGCTTTCTTCCAGAGCGCATTTCAAAGCGCACTCTTTAGAAAAATCCACTGCCCGGCCGTGAGCGTCTATCGCTATATCTAAATCGGAATATTTACGGGCGGAGCCTTTAGCGCGGGAACCAAACACATAAACCATTTCTCCATTTTGCAAATAGGCGCTCAAAATACCGGTCAAAACAGCCCGCACTTCCGGCTGAATATCTAAAACAGTCATTTCAAGTCCTCCGTACGTTCCTGCAATTTATGCAGTAAAAATCTGGCTTCCGCCAGAAAATCAGCAGCAGCCGAAACTACTTCCGCGGCTTTTTTCTCATTATAAGTATGCGAGGTAATATTTCGTTTTTCGCGAAATTCCTGCCAATGCTTCAATTCACTGCGTAACAGCCCGCGCTCACAACCCAGCCGGATAATATTCTGAAAACTCATTGTACCCAGCACTTCTGAACTGGCCTCGGTCATTTCTAAATACCGTTTTAACAACTTAAAAGCAAGTTCATAATTGTATTCAAATCTATGAATAACCGCGTCTTTGATAATCGCATTATCTGGATGCTGCTTTTGCTCAAATAAAACCTCATCCAGAGTTTTAACTGCTTTAGCCAGAGCTGTTAAATCCAACAAACCCATAGGTTAAATTATAACCCTTTTCCACAGTTTTGGGGATTAATAACCACCATTAAAATTTTTGCCATAAATCAAAAACGATTTATTGTCTGATTAACTGTATGGATTTCAAAATGGACTGTTCGTCCACCAGCCGGCCTGTAATGTATTTATGGATAATGCTGGAAATCAAAGTCTGATAGGGCAATCCTTCAGCGGAAGATTTTTGTTTAACTTTGGTCAGGTCATACTCAGAAATACGAATATTGATATTTTTAGTTTTATTCGCCGCAGCAAGGATCGTCTCGATCTCTGCCTTTTCTGCAACGGACACCGGCACGAAATTTTCCGCGTTATTTTCGATAGACTGTTCAAAAGCATCCAGTTTTACTTTCATTTATTTACCTCCGTATATTTTCTGATATTTCCGGCTGGGAAACACTGTCTTCAGTACGATATTTTTATCTTTATCCAGCACAAACGGCACAACATAAGTGTAACCGCGCCAAAGCACAATAAAAATCTTTTGTCCCTGCCGCGCAGGATTTTTCAGCACAGCGCAGTATTTGTTTTCTAAGATAAGGGCCGCAAACTCTTCCAGTGAAAGACCACGCTCCGCTGCAAGTTTTTTATTTTTCTCCGCGTCCCAAATAATCCGCACAGTGGAGTTACTTTACTACATTGTATACTTTTTGTCAATAACAAGTCCGCTATTGGTGCGCGGCCTGCCCCGGCGGCACGGCGATATAAAACTCCCTGCACCGCGGCGCGCTTCTCCAAAACATTCGCTCCGCGGGGTGCGTCACAGCTCCGCGAATATTTTGTCGCGCGCGCCATAGATATGTCTTTCCTCTCTATATCGCAACGCTCTGTTCAGATTACAGATACTTTTTGCTAAGACTATTTGTTATTTCCATTACTTAGCTATCTTCGCCGTTGGCATGATGCCGCTTTTGCTCCTGTCCGTGTCACGGAACAACCCTTCCCTCACAAGCTACCTTCTGCACTGCGACGCGCCTCGCCAAAATATTCGCTCCGCTTTAACATTCTCTTTCCTTACTCCGGCAAGGGCAGGACAAATATTTTGCCAGAGCGCGTTTTGGCTCGAACTTAACACCCTTGGCTTGTCGCCTGCGGGTACTTCCTCGCGTGCAATGAAATGCACGCTCGGTCGCAAGCACAAAGTGCGACGTTAAGTGAGAGGCCACG
>JAISQA010000032.1 GCA_031274525.1 Candidatus Margulisiibacteriota bacterium | reverse complement strand
TTTGCGCGCCAGAAATTTTTTATTTTCCCGCCCGGCCCTGATCCATAATATTTTACCCGCAGCGGCGTCTATTTTTTCCACCGGACTGGCTTCATCCACATGGCCGCTGACAAAATGCCCGCCAAAACGCCCGTCCGCCGGCATGGCCCGCTCCAGATTAACCGCCGCGCCGACCGGCAGTCCCGCCAGCGCCGTATCCCGCAGCGTAAAAGGCATCAGGTCAAAAAACCAGCCGCCGTCCAGCCCGGTCACGGTCAAACAAACGCCGTTCACCGCGATACTGTCGCCCGGCTTCACGCCGTCCAGACAGGAAATTATTTCCAGCCGGTCCGCAGCAAGCCGCTTGATCCGGCCAATATCTTCGACAATCCCTGTAAACATCAGACCAGACTCCCTAAAATACCGTTTACAAATTTAGACGACTCCGCGGTGGAAAATTTCCGGGCCAGATTGACCGCTTCATTGATCACCACGCTGGGCGGCGTCCGCAGGTATTTAATCTCGTGGATGGCCAGCCGCAGGATAGCCCGATCCACTTTGGTGAGGCGGTCCAGCGACCAGCCGATCGATTTCTCCGAAATGATCCGGTCTATCTCCGGCTGATTGGCCCGCGCACCCTCGACCAGCAGTCTGGCAAAATCCACCGTTTCGGCGATGAGTTTTTCACTCTGCGCCGACTGTTCCAGCAAAAAATCCAGATCCTTCTGCCCCAAATCCAGCTGAAACATCACCTGCATAGCCAGCCGGCGGGACGTGCTGCGTTTACTCATTCAAGACCCGCTTCTCAAGAAAATCCGTCTGCACATCACCCCTGATAAAATATTCATTGTCCAGCACTTTTTTATGAAAAGGAATGACCGTCGGCACGCCGTCGATCACAAACTCAGCCAGCGCGCGGCGCGCCCGCTCGATAGCCTCGGACCTGTTCCGGCCCCAGACGATGAGTTTGGCCAGCATGCTGTCATAGTCCGCCGGGATATTATAGCCGGGGTAAATATGCGTATCCACACGCACGCCGGGACCGCCGGACGGCAGGAACAGCCGCACATGTCCGGGCGAGGGGCGAAAATTATGCTCCCAGTCCTCGGCATTGATGCGGAATTCGATCGCATGACCGCGGACATTGACCTCACTCTGCTTAAAAGACAGCGGCAGACCGGCCGCCACGCGGATTTGCTCTTTGATCAAATCGCTGCCGGTCACCATTTCGGTCACGCAATGCTCGACCTGAATGCGCGTATTCATTTCCATAAAATAAAAATTCTGGCCGGCGTCCACCAAAAACTCCACGGTCCCCGCGCCCTCATAACTGACCGCTCTGGCGGCCTGCACAGCGGCCTCGCCCATTTTGAGCCGGGTCTCCGGCTTGAGAAACACGGACGGCGCCTCTTCGATCAGCTTTTGGTGGCGGCGCTGCACCGAGCAGTCGCGCTCGCCCAGCCAGACCACATTGCCCCGGCTGTCGGCAAGGATCTGCATCTCGATATGCCGCGGCTTGAGAATGTATTTTTCCAGATAGACCGCGCCGTTGCCAAAACAGGCTCTGGCCTCTTCCGCGGCTGCCGTAAACATTTTTTCCAGCTCGTCCGGATTCTCCGCCACGCGCATGCCGCGCCCGCCGCCGCCGGCCGTCGCCTTGATCAAGACCGGATAGCCCAGACCAGCCGCTACCGTCCGGGCCGCCGCCGCGTCCTGAATAATATCCGGCGAGCCGGGCACGCAGGGCACACCGGCGGCCAGCATGGTCTTGCGGGCATTGGCCTTATCGCCCATACCGTTGATCGCCGCAACAGGCGGCCCGATAAATTTGATATTATTGGCCCGGCAGATCTCTGCAAAAGCCGCGCTTTCCGCCAAAAAGCCATAACCCGGATGGATCGCGTCCGCGCCGGTCATTTCCGCCACGGCGATCAGCCGCGGCACATTAAGATAGCTCTCTCTGGCGGCGGCCGGCCCGATACAAAAAGCCTCATCGGCCAGACGCACAGGCAGGCTCGTGCGGTCAGCCTCTGAATAGACAGCCACCGTGGCAATCCGCAGCTCGCGGCAGGCCCGGATGATCCGCACCGCTATTTCACCGCGGTTGGCGATCAGTATTTTTTTGAACATTGCCGCCCTTTCTTCATAAAGTCTACCGGTTACAAACGGTTAAAAACAGTTCTGAATTATAACATATTATAACCGGGGCGCGGGGTGCGGACTTACCGGACACGATCAAAAAATTAGTGGTCGGGGTGACAGGACTCGTTCCTGCGCCTCGGTCACTATTGTTCCGCATTCGCGGAACGTTCCTTCGCTGCGGAAACGCGCTCTCGCGGTTCGCCTTTGCGAACCCGCTTCAAGCTTTCGAGTCCAATCGCAACAGTCCGCTGGACTATTGCTGCCAATATCCATCGCCAAAACTTCTTGTTTGAATAAACGTTATTTTTCTTAGTGGTCGGGGTGACAGGACTCGAACCTACGACTTCCTGCTCCCAAAGCAGGCGCTCTAGCCAACTGAGCTACACCCCGGCAGAATACCGTCAACAAAACACAGGAATTTTAATATCCCTGAGGCGGCCAATCAATGTAAAAGCCCTTATAAAAATAATATTCTATCAAAATACAGTCCCAAAGCACAGCTTGTTCTGAACTTTGGCTTTGAAGCAGTATTCTCCCTGACCATTTTTTCTCCGGGATACCATAGCGGAGTTTATTTAATTTAGATGACCCATGCTTGAAATTCTCCTATTTAATAACTAAGAATTTCTGTTCGACAACTCTCTCAAAATGCTTAATGGAACGAGCGGTTTCCTTTAATTTTTTATCTCCTATATATAAAATATGACTGTTCTCTCCTAATAACCGCTGCGCTAAATATTTGCGTCCGGCACTGTCCGCATATTCTCCATACACCAGATAGTCAACATTTTTCCCCCTGGTTATTTTCTGAACCAGTCCGACATTCTCGATAAAGACCGGCTCCTGAATCGCAGATTTGGCAGTGTCCGCCAGCGCCTCAGCCGCCGAGGGGGTTTGCCTTATTTGCGGAAAATTATTTACATTTTCTTCATTGTAATTTACTAAGCTGTTTTTTAATTTTTGCGAGGCTTCCGCCAGCAGCTGGATGGACATAAGGTAGTCGTACATATCCGCCGAGCCACGAATAATGTTGCGGATAATTCCGCTTTCACCTTTAGGGAAGATAAAGCCTAAATAGACGGCAATCAATTGTTCGCGCAAGGCCCTTGATTTATGGTCGTATTCTGCCCAGCCCGGCAAAGGATTAGCCAGAAGATTTTGCAAATTGTTCCGGGCTTTTTTCAGCTCCTCCCATTTCTGGCCCTGTTCAATATACAGGTAAGCTTTTACTTTTACGGAGGGAGTCCCGTCCGCAATCTGCGGGATACAGGACATGCCGCCCATTGTCCAGAGCAGTATATCCAGGGCGCCCAGCAAATCATAGTTTTGGCCTTTTGCATTGAACTCTAACAAATTGATTGCGCACAATTCGTTTTCCGGGGAAAGCAGCGAGCCGACCGCAATGTTATTAACTTTTTTATGGTCGTGAAATTTAGCCGCCGTGCCTTCGATCATCTTTATCGCTGATTCCGAGCCAACTTTTTTAATCATATTAAAAATCGCTTTGCCCGTCACCGCCGCGCTGGCGCAGCATAAGCCAATATCATAAGCGCAGTACAAATTCTGCGTGCGTCTTTTGATAATGGCCATCAGTATTTTCTCCACGCCGGCATTCACCGAAACTCCCGAATCAGGATTGGAACAGTGCACTAATTTATCTTCGATGGAGGTTTTACTCAGGCCGGGCACACTGCCCACCGCCGCGGCAAATTCTTTATACAAATCTTCAGCCAGAGCCGAAAGCGTAATGCCGTTATTACTGGCATAAGCAATAATCGAACCGATCGTAAAAGCGCTGGCCGAGCCATTGCCCTGATAATACCAGGCCTGCGTAAAGCCTTTAACCGCATCCCCCGCCGGCCTGAATTTTAGTATTTCATTATGCAGCTCATGCTCAATAAGCGGCAGAATGGTTAAATAATTCGCGCTGCCCAAAAAAGCAGCAATAAGTTCCGGCGCCGCGATTAAATTTTCATATTTAATACGCTGGTTGCGGCTGGCGTCCAGCTCATGCATGAACTGGACAAATAAATCCCAGTTGTCTGTCCGGCGATTGTAGATATTGCGCACCACATTTCTGAGATCAATAAACAGCGGCCTCAACCTGGTCAGCAGCGCATTTTCCGAAGGGGCCTTATCCCAAAGCGCTTTATAAAATATTTCTTCGGAAATATTGGCTTCCCGCTGAAACCATTTATTTAAATCGGCCAAAATGTCTATTAATTTAATTAACAAACGCTCTGTCTTCTGCAGGTTTTTTTCTTTTACAAATTGCTTTTCTATATCCCATAATTCGTTAATCCGGCTTACCGGCAGGCTGTTGCTTTTCATTTTTTGGACTAAGGGTAAAAAACGCAAAAGCATCTCCGTTAAAAACTCGGTCATGTCGTAACCCTGTCTTCTCTTCTGGAACACTTTCAGCTCTTTGAGCAATTCCCCGGTATATAATTCCAGGCCGCGGTAAGAAACCTCGTGCTTCAGCCAGGCTTTATAATTGCGCGGTGATATTTTGCCGGTATCCGCCAATCTCTGTAGCGCGCTCTGACAGGCAATTTTCACCTTATCTGTGGCGGCAGTGTTATAAGCCGCCAGCACTAATCTATCTTCGAAAAGATTTTTTTCAAATTCCGAAAGCGCATTATAATTGACATAAAGCAATTCTATTATTTTTTCAATAAAATCCGCTTTAGTAATGGGGCTGTTGATCCTTTCAATAAGACGCGCCTCGTAGCCGGTGGTCAGCAAAATGTTCATTTCGGATAAAGGGGTTTGATTAATTTTACGGAAATAGACCTGCTCGGCCGGACTCAAGCGCTGATAATCCAGAGCTATAGAAAAATCCGGCGCGGATAATCCGGTCTTAGCCAGAGCCTGATTAAAGCCTGTTCTTACGGCGGTGTTTTCCCGGCCATGCGGATATTCTCCATATAAACCAAACACTACGCGGCCGTGATTCTGGCCAATTACAAAGGGCAGAATAATTTCTCTGCCGGACAATCGCCAGCACAGGCCGGTTTGCGGAAAATATTCTGTCTGTATTTCCTGAGAAGAATTTAAATAAACCAGAGCCTTGCTCAGCAAGGGTGTTATTTCTGGCAGGCCAGAAAGCTTTGGTCTGTTTTTTTCTGAATCCAGCTCCGCGATCAGTTTTTGCACATAGACATAATAATTTTCAATAATTTTAATTGCTTCGGTATAGGGAATAGCCGCGCTGCGGTCGCCGCTAAAAGCGACATAATAATTCAGGTTATTTAAGAGCGCGCCTCGATCATTATCCGGACAATAAATGCTGATGCGGTTTTCCGGCCAGGAGACCTGCCCTAGAATCAATAACAAAGAAAGTAATTTTTCATAAGAGTTTAAATTTTTAGCGTTAAAAGCTATTTTAAATATAGCCGTGTCCTGCTTATTTAGCCGGCCTTTGCTGAAGTGCTCCAGAGTTATATCGGCCAGGTTTGTAAAGCTGCCCAGCAGAATATCCTGAATCGTGCTGAAAAAATAAAAAGCTCTGCGGTTTTTGGCTTCAGCCAGCTCAAAAGGTATGGTGTATTTATTGTAGCCTTTAATCAGAATGGTCAGTAATAGAAATGTATTTTGAGAGCTTAGCCAGTGCGCCAGATCAATTTCCTGCCCGGTGATAATATTTTTCAGGAGCAGCTGCACTTCAGAAAAATAACTGTGTTCCGGGGATAGGCCTGTTTTAAGCAAAAACGCCTGAAGATCAGCTGGCTGCTGTATTCCAGACGCAGCCAGCATTTCCCGGACGCCCGACAGCAATTCATTGTTGAAATAAAATCTTTTCGCTAGTGCTTCCGGGCTGGCCGGCCTTACATAATTATTGACAAGTGTTTTCGCTTCCGGCGCGGTTATTATTTTCTTCAGCTGGTCAAACAAATCATTGATGCTTAATGTCCGCTGATTTTTAATATCCTGCATAAATCTTATGACTACGGGATCATGACTAAGAATATCTTTCGGCGGCATTATTTTGGTGCTCTTTTGCTTTGCTTCTTCAATTCCGGCCAGCAAAGAATCCACTGTGGCCAGCACGCCTGTTTCCCCGCCCGAAATTATTTTTTTATACATTGCCTTCCTCCTCTAATATTTTTTACAATAATCCTTTATAAATAATATGCTTGGCCTGATCAGCCTGAGTTTTTTTAACTAACGTATTGACATAAATAGCTAAAAGCCGGCGCGCGGCTGGATAAAAAGCCGGAGAATAGGCTTGCTGTAAAAGGTCGGCCATGCCTGAAACCAGCTGCTCTTCCGTTAAGTTATCAATATAGCCCTGAATCCCCGCCGTAACTTTCTTTTTAAAGACCAGATACAAATCCAGCGCAGCCGCATTAATTTGTTTGGCGGACATTTCCTGAATCTGCCCAAACGCTTTGCTAATTGCTTCTTCCTGCAATATTCTGGCTTTGGCTGCGGGTATGCTGTTAAGCCGGAGAATCAGCCGGTCTAGTTCTGCTTGCGCAGATTCGGCCTTTTCTAAAGAATCTATCTTTTTTATTTTACCGGTGCGGCGCATTGCCAGCGCCAGCATTGCTCGATACAGGAAATAAGTATGCGCAAAATAATATTCTGCCTGCAGAGAATCGGTATAAGAATAATTTTGAATATTAGCCAGATGCCTGGAGCGATCCCGTCCCAGCTTTCTAAATAATTCGCCAAGGAGCAGCGGGTTCATTGTCTGCAGGTAACCCTGCACTGCAGATGCTCCGCCCGCACTCTCAATAAAACTCATTGCTTCAAGGTTAAATTTAATCAGCTGTTCTGCCCCGGCGCTCTCCAATTGCAGCTGCCCCAGATTTTTATAAATAAATTTTTTATACAGCGCATAATTAATGGTTCCTTCCACAATCAAGCGGTACACATTGCCCATAATAATTGAAACCAGCGTCAAATAATTTTGCGGAATGCCTCCCAGAGCAGTAACAATACCTATGGCCGCGGCATTACCAAAAACCGGCCGCAGGGTATTTAATCTGGTTTCCAAAGGATTTTTACCCCGCGCTTTATTATTCAGGAAAGTGTAAATTGCGCCGACCAGCCCCACGCCCAGCAGGGTAAGCGCATTAGAAAATAATAAATTATCCGTTCCGGCTGGAATACTTTTTAATAAAAAGGCGGCGGACTGCGTTAAGGGCAGTCCCAAAGAGCTATACATGACCGACTGCGATAATTTGATTGAATTCAAATCCGCCAAACGATACTGCCAGAATCTATGACCGCGGGCGGACACCCATAACATCACGCTGTTCGTGCCTATGTTTAATAAAGCATTGGCCAAAACTACGTCCGGCAGGGGAAAATCAACGGCTGGAAATAAGGTAAAAAAGGCCGCGGCCAAAGAAAGACCGGTCAGTATGCGGTAAGAATCACGAATTACCGGCCTGATATTGCGATAGGTTCGGCGAATCTTAGCGATCAGTGTTTTACCGCCGGCAGCCCGGGCCGAAACATTTGGCCGGGACAGCGCCTGAGTTAAAGCCGCGGCGTCAATAGTGCGGAACACATTTTTATTTATGGCCGGTTTCTCAATTTTAAACATTCCTCTGGCATATAGCGGCTGCTCTAAAGTCTGGCGATAGTCGTTTAGCGCCTCAAGAATACCGGCGGGGTTTTTATTTCGATAAGCGGAAATTATTTTGCCGGGCGCTATTAGTAAAGCCATATTTACATCCAATGACCCGCGCGTATTTATTTCGGAAATAAAGTGCTTGATATTTGCCGCAATCAGGTCTTTTTGGGTAGTGGAATTACTGAGAGAAAAAGCGTAGCACATTCTGGTCAAATGAATTATTTTATTCAGATTAAAACGCTGCAGGCCGTTAACCAGCCAGCGCTGTCCTTTGCTGATAAATTCCTGAACTTCGATATCGATATGCTGGCTGTCCTGAATATTGTCCAGCACAGCAATTATCCGTTTCGCTGTTTCTCTATCCTGACTGCTAAAAAACAACAACCTGAAAAATATATTTCTTTCTTTTTTTATAGCAATAATTTTGCAGAGCATAACCGGCATAACTGAATTTCCTCCTCGCCCGCAGGCAGGTTAAATACTGCGTTTTTTACCAATGGCAATATATTTGCTGGCTAAAAGCTCATTGATAAAGTATTTCCCGCCGTTGTTTGTGCCGGAGGATTGTTTAAATCCGCCCAGATGCATAACATCTCCAGACAGCCAGAGATGAAAATCATTAACGATAATACTTCCGGCCAGAGTCTCCTCTATAAAATTCTGAATAAAATTCTGATCGTTTGACCAAATTGAAGCGCGCAGACCAAAACGGGAATTATTGACCAGCGCGATGGCCTCCTCCGGTGTCTTAAAGGTAATCACCGGCAAGACCGGCCCGAGTATCTCATTCTGCATGATACTCATATCGGCGGTTACGTGGGTGACTAGGGTAGGCTGAAAATAAAGACCGGTGTGTACGCGCCGGCCCTGATAATCAACTCTATATCCGCCGCAGACAATTTCCGCTCCCGCGCTGACAGCCTCCGTAATAGCAAACATCAGATAACGCACCGTATCGGTATGCGCCAGGGGCACAATCTGCGTGTCGGCTTCACCCGGCAGCCCTAATTTTAATTTAGAAATTTTTGCTTTAAGAACTGCCAGAAGTTTTTCCTGCAGATCTTCATGCACGATAAGTCTTTTCAAAGAAATACAAATCTGTCCTGACGCGGTAAAACGCGCTTTCACAATCAAATCCGCAATATATTCCAGATCGGTGACTGTATTGTCCACCACGCAGGCATCACTGCCGGCCAATTCCAGAATCGGCTTAATGCCTGCTTTGATACAGGCCCGGCCGACTTTCAGGCCGATACCGCTGCCGCCGATAAAAATCAGCCCGTCAATCAGTCTGGCTTTGATCCACTCCTCAATAATTATCTCGCCCAGACCAATCAGCACATTGATAATTCCGGTCGGCAGGTTTTCGGCATTTAAGGACTCTTGCAGCAGTTCACAAATATAAAGCGTGGAAAGGGGACAAACACTGGGCGCCTTAATAACACTGGTATTGCCGGAAACAATCTGGGACGCGATGGGCAGTATGCCCAACAACAAGACGGCATTAAATGGCACCACAATACCCACAACCCCTAGCGGCTGCCTTAAAATATAATTACCCTCCAGTTCAGCGGGAATAACCGGCGCCGCCATTCTGGCATAGCGGGCCAGTGATTCTTCAGAAAGAATTACGGAATTAATTATATTGAACTCCCACTCAATCATTTCCAGCGACAGGCCTTCCGCCAGGGAAATTTCCGTAATCTTTGGTTTATGGATATTTAATTTTTCTTTCCACCTGCGTAGAACCGAAATCCTCGTTTCAATCTTTGTTTTTCTGAATATTTTTAAAGCACGGCGCGCGGCTTCCGCCGCTTTTTTATTTTCGAGAGTGGTTGCTATAAAATAAATTGGATAATTGCCGCTTATTTCCGGCTCAACGGCCAGATCGTCTCTATTCCGCTCCCGAAGGCGTTCTTTTACCGGAATAAATATATCTCTAACCTTAGTTTTAACTTTCTCGCCATCAATCAACAGATAATGATAGGCTTGTTCCATAATTTATCCTCCCTGGCCGGTTAATTTTCCAAAACGATACAATAGGCCTATTAGGAAATGATTAAGATTGTGTGAAATTGGCGTATGGTCTGCGCTTCTCTTGCTTCGCAAATATCCAGGAAATCAAACGTCGCGGCCGCTATTGCGCCGCTTTAGCGAATGCTACGCCTCGAACTTAACAAGCGTAGCGCCGTTAGCTTTCAAGTCCCACCCGCAATATGCTGCCGGCATATTGCTTTTGTCCTTTTTTCTAAAAACTATTTTGAAGTAGATACTAGAATTTTTCTCTGGTGCGCGCAGAGGGACTTGAACCCCCAAGGATTACTCCGCCAGATCCTAAGTCTGGTGCGTCTGCCAATTCCGCCATGCGCGCTTCAGACGAAAAGAACGGCCTTAAAAACACGGCCCAAACTTTAGCCGGAGAAAATAATACCATAACTTAATAATAAAACACACAAAGCGTGCAACAGGAGAGCACGGCCCGCGGCGGGTCTTACTGCTGTTCCAATTTTTTGTATTCCAGCGCGGACTTGACGGCCTTAAGATCCTGCCAGGTCTGCCATTTGGGCGAACCGGCTTCCGAAGAAGCGTTGCGCAGCAGATAGGACGGGTGAAAAATAATCATCGTATCCACGCCTTCGCAGGTCACCCATTTGCCGCGCGCTCTGGTAATGCCCGGCATCTCCTCGCCCAGCATATTTTTCATAGCCACCGCACCGACCAGCACCAGTATTTTGGGCTGCACCAGCCGGATCTGCTCTTTCAGCCAGTGCATGCAGGCATGGGCTTCTTCTTTTTCAGGATTGCGGTTATCCGGCGGACGGCATTTACAGATATTGGCGATATAGGCGTCCGTGTCGCGGTTGATATTTACCGAAGCCAGCATTTTGGTCAGGAGCTGGCCGGCGCGTCCGACAAAGGGAATCCCCTGCTCGTCCTCGTCCGCGCCCGGCGCTTCGCCGATGAGCATCAGATCGCACGGGGCCGGCCCGACGCCAAAAACCACCTGCTTGCGCGTCTCGGCCAGACCGCAGGCAGTGCATTTCAGACAATCGGCTTTGAGCTGCTCGTATTCAGACATATAATCATTTTAGCATAACAAACCGCTCCACAACCACGCACAGGGTTGGTTTTAGTTTGTCAAAATTTTAATTTACTGGTACACTTGACGCCTGTCATTTACCAAACACGAACGCTTACAGCTACTATAGAGGCACTCTGGGGGGAACGTTATGTCTGTTATCGCGGTTATCAATCAAAAAGGCGGCTGCGGCAAAACCACCACCGCGCTCAATCTGGCGGCGGCGCTGGCGCAAAAAAAGCAAAAAGTTTTGATCGTGGATTTTGACCCGCAGGGACACTCCTCGCTGGGTCTGGGTATCAATGAACAAAAGCTGAGTTACACTATTCAGGCCGTCCTGCTTGAAGGCGTACCGGCGGAAACAGCGCTCATTCACATCAAGGACGATCTGGACTTATTGCCGTCCAATATCACGCTGGCTTCGCTGGAACAAAAATTATCCGGCAGCGACGGCCGGGAATATTATCTGCGCAATCTGCTGGACACTTTGCGGCAGGACTATCAAACTATCCTGATCGACTGTCCGCCGCATCTGGGGCTCCTGAGCGTCAACGCCCTGCTCGCCGCGGACAAAGTGATCGTGCCGGTGGAGCCCAGCCGTTTCGGGCTGGACGGCCTGCAAAAATTAACCGAAACTATCGAGACTCTCTGTAAAAAAGTCGAGCACAGGCTGAACATAAAATACCTGATCTCCATGTATGATCTGGATTCGGACTTTTCCGCGACTTTTTGCAAAAGATTTAAGCGCGATTACGGCGAGACTTTGTTCGACACCAAAATCCACCGCTCCAGCGTTATCCGCGAAGCCACGCACGCCGGTCAATCTGTCGTTGATTTTGATCCGCAGTCTATTTCTTATCTGGATTTTTTATCTCTGGCCAATGAAGTAATACTCTGGCAGAACAAAGCTATTATAGAAAACGTCATCAACAGCCCGGTGGCCCTGCCTCAGCCCACGCCTTTAGGTATTTGTTTTGCTTTCAAAGATAAATCCGCCGAATCGGTTAAAATCTCCGGCGATTTTAACAATTGGACGCCGGAAGCCACGCCGCTGATCAAGCTGGAACAAAAAGGCGTCTGGTACACTTTTCTGCCGCTCAAAGCAGGCAAATACAGCTATCAGTATGTTATCGACGGTAAATACCAGCCCGACCCGGCCAATCCAGCCACCGAAATTTCGCCGTTCGGCGTGAAGCAGTCGGTGGTGGAGATCCAGTAAGCCACGTCCCGTAAAACAATGAGTTTCAAATTACATGCCCGTGAGGGTGTGCTGAGTGGTGCGCCTGACACGAGTCGAACGTGCGACCCTTGGCTCCGGAGGCCAATGCTCTATCCACTGAGCTACAGGCGCATAAGACATTCACACCGCTGAGCATTGCCCGTATTTACGGGCAAATTAATACTTAACGTCAAGTGGGCAGGGAAGGATTCGAACCTTCGTAGACTTGCGCCAACAGATTTACAGTCTGTCCTGATTAGCCACTCCAGCACCTGCCCGTTCCTTAAAAAGAACGGGGAACATTGTACCAGAACGGATTAGTTCCGACAAACTTTTGGTTTCTCATTTCAACCAAATTCAAAAATCTGTGGCAAGGTTCAAGTACCATGACGGTACGGGGGATACTGTACACAATTTCTGCCGCAAAAGTCAAGCGGAATTTTTTGGGAATATTTTTTGCGCGAAAATGGTTTTTATAAAGTGATCTTTGCTCTTATTTTTGCATAGCCGTCTCCGCCTTTGCCCGCATCCGGCGCATACCAGTTGTCATTGTTTCCGCCCCGGCTTCCACCACCTCCGCCACCGGGTCCTGACCCTCCACCGCCAGCACCTGCACTTATTCCGGCAGATCCATTGTTGAAGCTTAATCCTGAACCGCCCTGTCCGGGCGATGCTCCCCAGCCCGGTCCGGACGCAGCCGTGCCGGAGCCGGAATATCCTCCGCCCCCACCGCCAACTCCGTATTGATTTGAGTAATTACCGCCCCCAGCCCCGCCTTGATATTCGCCATTGCTAATGCCCTGTCCACCAGCGGCTCTTAATTCGCCCAGAGTTGTGTCCTGTCCATTTCCGTTGCTGGCACCACCGGCTCCAATAATGAGAGACATTCCGTTGCTTGAGCTTATTGTTTGATTGGCCAAAACAAGATGACGCCCGCTTGCTCCACCACCGCCGCCATTGCCGCCCTGTCCACTGCCGGAATCATAATTATTGCCTTTAATTCCGCCCGCTCCACCGCCGACAAGTATGAGCTCCTCAATCCCCAGTTTAACCCGCGTACTTATGACGGGTACATCAGGATATGTGCCCTCAAGAATAAACAATCCATTTTCGCGCAGGGTGTATGTGCCGGAAATTGTAAGCTCTTGTTCTATATCAAATTTCCGTCCTACTCCGTCGTCCATTGGGAACATAATTACTCCTTAGCTAAACGCCACGCATGTGCCAATGACCGTACCCGTGCCTATGCGGTTAAAAACCATTCTGTAAGCATTGCCGCTTTCAATACCCGGAGCCTCTCCGTTAGCCCATTTTGTGGCAGGGATTGACGGCGTAAAATTTGCGGATGCCGTGAAAGTTATGTAGCAAATAAAATTACCGGCCGGATAGGTCACGGTCAGTGAACTTATATTGCCCAGTTGATACTCGACACCGGTCTGCAGCGGACTGTCGAGCCCGGTCTTGGTCACCTGTGCGCTGATCACCGGCGCGGCCGGATTTGTCCGGTCTATTGCTATTCCCGCTCCGGCGGTCAGGACGCTCTCCGCAATGGTAGTCCAGATGCTGTTGTAATCAGGAGTATTATTCAGGTTGTTATCGATGAGTGATTTATATAATTTCCCGTTATATTTGACGATACCGTTCTGGTAGTACGTCGTACCGGCGTCCCACTCCGGAATACCCTCTTGCAGTAAATAAGCAATCATCGAGGATACAAGATACTTAATAGAATTTTCATCTTCCATGGCCGGCGGAACGGTTGCATTGTCCGTCGAGGTAGCCAGTCCCTGCGAATAGGCCGGAAGCGCCTGTATCTGCACGGGATCTTTCGTGTGCACCGGGTTGCCCGCGGCCAGCGAGCCAAACTGCCCGAAGCCATTAACGTCACCGCTTTCGCCGAATACTTTATATGTCACCCTGTTAATTTTTGCCATAATTACATCCTCCTATCAAGTGTAACTGAATAATATTTGCACACCCGATGATTTCGGCAATAGATTTTTTTTATAAAGAATATCGAACAGATCCTGCATACTTCCCGGCACATAATAGGTCAGCGTCATATTGGCGGTTTCATCGACATAAACTTCCGGCAGATAATTCAACAAAAATTCGTCTATTTCTTTCAGTGTGGTATTGCCGTTATTTCTGAAAATGGTAAATTTATTGGTTATTTTTAACTCCTCCTGAGACGGAATATAATCATCGCCCGCGGAGCTGTAAGTATAAAAACTATCGTCGGCCACCGGACTGTCATAAGTAATGTACCCGGAAAATATCGTGGACGGCTGCGAATACAGCTTGTAGCCAAACACATCCCTGATGACTTTCTCGCCGTCCAGCGCGTTGTTGCCGAGGATCAGGCCTATAATTTTCTGGGCAGAACTGTCCGCATTCAGGTTTATCCCGTATTTGATCTGCTCGATCAGATCATAGAGATTATTAATCTCAACCAGAGCCCGGATCGTTGCAGCGGCTCTGGGTTTATCCCGGTATTGCTGGATCAATAGATCGCTATAGTATTCTGGAATGTCCATTAAACATCCTCGATGTCGATATTGCTTGTGCTGATAGTGAATTTTTTTTGAGGGCTGTCCTGATCTATTATCTGGGCCCAGGTTGTATTGTCAGTGGATATTTCTGTATCCTCGACGAAATACTGACTGTTGAATTTTTTTACTGTGTTCGTAACTTCATCAGCAGTGGCGATCTGATCCAGATTATATTTCAGATTATTGACAATATACTCTTTCAGTTCATTCTGGTTCAATTCTCCGCCGCCGATATATCCCAATCTAAATTTAATATACAGCGGCACATACACCGGGCGGTCAAAATAGAATATAGCTGTTCTGCCGTTGGAACGATTGACCGTTACCGATTGAGCTCCGAAAGTCCCGCAACCGTCGCTGCGCTTGGCATAGATAGCTGCGCCGATATCCTCATCCGTGCCGCCCTCAACGATGCACCAGATAGAGTGCGGCGGGACGTTATAGACGTCAATTATGTCGGTATAATTCTCTCTGACATGGCAGGCCGTTACATTGGCAATCGACCACAGCGCGGCTTCCAGTGCATCAAGCTGTCCGACACTGTTTATGCCGAATGACCGGGCGCGCCTGATCCTTAATTCCGCATCCGTCTCCTCATTCTGCCCCTGCGAGACGGCGGCAGACGGGTTATTTAGCGCGGTCACACCCAGCACGACCGTCTCCGGCAAAGTTATGGTATTCGGCGCGACCAGCACCTGCCCTATTTCTTTGGCCCGGAATAAACAGTGGTATGTACCCGCCGCGCTGAAATTCTGGCTCTCCGCCAGAATGAACAGATTACCGATGCCGTCTTTCACGGTATATCCAGACCCATTAATGTCATATAAACCGGTATCCAATCCTTGCAGATTAAGAGCTCTGTCAACGGTAATATCAACGCTGACCATGGTATAAGTTCCGGCCTTGCGCACCAGTCCATTCAGCGCAACGCGCTGATCCAGCACCCTGCCCTCGGCCTGATCCGGGTCGAGGCTGGCCACAATATCCAGCAGCATCTCGCGAATATCCGCCGCGGACTGCGCGAATATGTTGATCATCTGGCCGTCCGGCGTATCCTGATCCAGAACAATATTGCTGCCGTAAGTCGCTTTGAAGCCGTCAATGATTTCCTGCCGTATTTCAGGCAGGGTTTCAACGGTTAGTCCGTCCGCGTTAAAAATATCAGGCATTGCTTACCTCAAATAAATTGATGCTGCCATAGATTGTAGATAGTCTGGCGTTTAAGGCAAGTCTGCGATCCGGCGTTATCTCGCTCCGGTAATCCCGGATCGCGATCACGCCGCCGGTGGTATTGATGACCTTGCAAATATCGATGTCGAGCAACCGTTTTGTACCGGTATCCAGATAGCTGCTCCAGTCCACACCCTCGCCGGAAGCAAAGAAGCAATCTCCTTTCCACGATTGCAGTCTGGTGCTCAGGCTCTGCTTTAGCGCCTCGATATCCTGTTTGTAGGATTGTCGCCCTGATCCAAACTGCCAGTCGTGGTTTGCGTCTAACGCCCTGACCATCATGATAATCCCCCCGTCGCCGTCCCCGTACCGTTCTGCACACCGGACACCAGCACGGTGGCCGTCTTGATCTGCGCATCGATTATAGCGGCAAATTGTTCGGCAAAATCGGCTTCACTCATCGGCGCGGCCTTTGCAGACTGGAAAAGCGCCGTAAGATTTTCCGCAAAAACTACATCGTCTAATGCCATTTTATTCCGCTCCTTTCAGTAAAGTTTCCAGCGTGGTTTTATACTGCTCCAAAGCCTGCTTGCTGGCCACGTCCAGCACCTGCGCTGTCGGCGAGCCGTATGTAGACAGGCCTTTTATTACATCAATTAAACCCTTGAGCAATGTCAAAATATCGGTTGATGAATTGGCAATAGTGATTTTTTCTTTGACTTTTATTTCCATATCGTGCCCGAAATTCCACGAGACATTTTCGCCGGAATATCCCAGCGGTCTGGATTTCGGGTTGATACCGACAATGGCTATTCCGTCGGACAGATTGTGCTTGCGCTGGCTTTCCGGCTCTTTCTCCGCACCGCTATCCCACCAAATGGAAAAATTGCGGTCGCAGAAAAGCACGAGACAATAATCCCCTGTGGCTACCGGCAGCCCGATGTAACTCCCGCCGCCCTGCAGGATCATGAACGGCACATCCAGCAGCAGCGGATAACCTTTGATTTCTCCGCTGGCCAGCACGCGCTTGTATACGATACTGGTTTCAACCGTCTGTTCGGCGTAATTTACGCTTTCCACACGGCCAATGGATACGCAGTTAATTTCCGTGAGGATCTTTTGCTCTAAGGTGTTGAGCACTTTCCCAAAATCATCGCTCAATTCGTTGTCATACATCAGACGCTACCCCCTACCAGCACCGGCTCCCATGCATACTTGCCTATGAATAGTGACATCTTGGTCATGGCTGTCCCGCTCTCCGCACCGCTGATCATGACGTCATGTGTGAATTCCGCCACCTGATACTGACCGTTATATTGCTTGACGGTCGTTTCCAGCTCGATGATCCGCCCAATTCTTAGCTGTGGAAAAAATAACGTCGAACACTCCAGTATCCGGTCGCGCTTACGCGGCGTGGCTAGAAGCTGAGCGCTGTCCAGCCTGTATACCATGTCGCCGAGAACCTGATTTTCTCCCATAACATACAGCTCCTCATTATCAATGAACCAGCTGTTATACATAAGCGTGTCAAAAACATCTTTCGGGTAGCCGTCAATTGCCTGTCCGCGCTTGCTTCTGGGGATCTTTTGCAGCATATATCCGACATCCAGTCCAAGCCCGGCTATGCCGGTGAAGATATTGGCCATATCACCATTCCGGCTGACACTCTCGACCCAGTGGCCGTTCTGCAGAACATACTCGCCATCGAACGCCTCTATTGTAGTGATCCAGTCAGCGCCGA
>JAISQA010000057.1 GCA_031274525.1 Candidatus Margulisiibacteriota bacterium | reverse complement strand
GCCTATCGCGCCCAGCACCCCGGCCTGGCTGTGGATCAGTCCAGCAATGTGCATCTGGCCTACTCGTACGAGCCGACTCAGGGCGGCGCCATGAGCCTGATGTACCATATGTATAATTCCGCCGGAACTTTGCAGACTACCAGAAATCTGGCCTCCGCCGCGGAGATCTACACCCCGCAGATCGGCCTCGCGCCCAATAATATTCCGCTTATTCAGTATGTCAATCGGGATAGCAGCGGCGCTCAATACGAGATACGTCAGGTCAGTAAAAAAGCCCCGGCGGTGTGGTCTGCTCCGGTTAAGGTCTCGCCGCTTACCTCCAGCGCCGGGCTGGGCGCGGTGTATGCCCATATGGCGACGCCTGTTCTGGACGATAGACCGCAGATGCTCTGGTACAATATGACCGCCGCGGACGGCGCGACGGGCGATGTCTACTTTCACCGCGCGCCGGATCTGGTCGCGCCCTGGATACCCGCCGCTCCCCTCGCCCCGGTCTGGTACGACAGAGGCGTCAATAGCTCCGCCAATCAAGAAGTGAGCGTCACCTTAGCCGGTTCTGTTCTGCCTGTTAATTCCACTCAGGTACTTTACGACTGGGAAAATGCCAGTGACAGCGCGTGGATAGGCGCCCCCGCGCACAGGCAGACCGGCGTGTCTGACCGCCAGAGTGTCCGCGTGCGGATTCAGGCCAGAGACGCTGCCAGTAATACATCTGAATACAGCCCCTGGTCAGTCTATACCGGCCTGGCCGACCGTACCCCGCCGACCGGTTCCTCGCTTATTTCCGGCCTGACGGTAGGGAGCAGGCGTTATGTCAGCTCCAATGCCGTGACAGTGCAGCTGACGGCGGCTGACCAGACCACGGGCGGCAGCGGAATAAGCGCTAACGTGTATTTAGGCAATGCCTCGCCGCCGGCCACCCGCGCTGCTATGGCTGCTTCTGTGCCGTGGACTGTCACCGCGGGCGATGGCCTCAAAACCGTATACACGCGATTCTATGATGTTTCCGCTAATTACAGCGGAGTATATTCAGCTACAATTAACGTTGACACCGCCGCCCCGAATATGCCCGCGGCAATTTCTACCAATAGCTCGGATCGTAACAATCTGAGCTTTACCTGGGGTGCGGCGACAGACCCCGGTACGGAGCCTTCCGGCGTGGCCAGCTACGACATTTACTGGGCGCAGGCGGCGAGCACTCCTTCCGGCACGCTGACGCCGAACAAACCGCGCCAGTCCGGCACTACTATTACAGGGCTTACTTGCTCCTTACCAAGCGGTCAGTATGGTAAGTATTACTTAATGGTACGCGCCATAGACAATGCCGGCAATGTCGGCGCCTGGCATCCGGTGTTTGTATTTGCCTACACCGGCCAGCCCATATACGGCGATGTTTTTGTGAAAAATAAGCCCAAACATCAGACCACGCCTAAATATACGCGGTCTTTGAATAATGATATTCGGCTGGAATACACCGCGGCGGCCGGTTCGACCATTTCGACAGCCAGCGTCCGGGTTTTGAACTCCGGAGGCGCGGTCAGTAATAACATAGACATTGTTGACGTGACCAACACCAGCGGTTCTACCACGCTCAATAACTGGTATCTCGGCCCCATCACCGACGGCCGGGTTACAGTTGAGGCTTATTACAGCGGCCTAGTCAGCGGCGTAGGGGCGACCACCAATACTTATGAGGACGCCATAATTCTGGATAGAGTGTCGCCCGGCGTGGTCTCCGGCGAGTCCGCTCCCCGGCCCTGGACGAATGTGCCGGGACTGGGCACGTATACCTGGCCGCATGCGCTGGATGTAACGCCGTCCGGTGTGACGGAGATTTCCGGCGTCAATCCGGTCGGTTACAGCTATTACTGGGGCACGCGCAATTATACCGCCGAGCCGGGTAAAGTGGTTAACAACAATCCCAATAGCGTGATTGGTCTGTCCGCGGACACGGCTATTCCCGGCGGCAGCGGCACCTACAATCTGACCGTGCAGGCGGTGGACAGGGCCGGTAATATCGGCAACTGGAACACGCTGATCACCTACCGCTATGACAATACCACGCCCAGCGGTACGGTCGCGCCGAACGATCCTATGGTCAATAACCGGAATATTACGCTGACCTTAACGGCCGCTGACACTTTCAGCGGCATAGCGGCGGTGTATGTCGGCGAGACGCAGCCGGCCGACGGGGCTATTAGCTGGACGTCCGTTACCGGCGGGTCTAATTACAGTAATACGAATTATCCGTATCAGTTGTCCTCCGGTAACGGCGTCAAGACTATCTATGTGCGTTACAGAGATGCTGCCGGCAATGTGTCGCGGTGGTATTCGGCCAGCGTGGATTACAATGACGGCTCCGGCAGATCCGGCAGTATTAAGATTAATAACGGTGCGGAATGGACGAACAGTCAGCAGGTCACTTTGAATTTTACGTACATCCCGGCTGCCGGCTCTAATATGAAAGTTTTCAATGAAGATAATCCGGCTCAGCTGCTTTATGACGGCGTGGCGGTACCGACCATCAGCAATTACGCTCTGGCCGATCTGGATGGAACGCGGAAAGTCTCGGTTTTATTCAATGACGATTATGGCAATAAATGGGGCACTTACAACGCTACGATCAAGCTGGACAGAGGCGCGCCTTATGCGCCGGGCGGACAAAATGGCAATGGTCTGGTTATTAATGGCGGCGCGGAGTATACGCCCTCTACACTGAATAATACCCTTACGCTCAGAGCCGAGGATGCGCAGAACGCTGCCGCAAATCTGGAAATGCGCCTCTGGAATGAAGAAGGCGGCATCAACACTGGCTGGATTTCTTATCAATCCGGCTATTATCCCTGGACATTGTATGACACCGGCGCGAATAGTATTGCCACGGTCAATGTGGTCTATAGAGACCCGGCCGGGAATACTTCCGTCACCTACAATGACACGATTATTGTGGTGAATAAGCCGTACCTGCTCATCGCGGATGGCCGTGCCTACACCAATGTTCCGACAAATACGCTGACTCTGGTTGCGCCGGGAGCCAAAGAAATGCAGATCAGCAATTATGCGGATTTTCCGGCAGGAAGCAGTTCCCCGTGGCTGACTTATACCAATAGTTATCCCGGTTGGGATCTCTTGCCGCCCGCTGGCGAGGGTGTAAAGACTGTTTATGCCCGCTTTACTTATCTGGACGGCGATTATTCGGCTCCCGTTACGGCCAGCGATACCATCGTCTATGACATTACTCCGCCGTCGGTCGATCCTGCCGATCCCAGCCCGCCGGTGCAGCCGGATGATCCCATCTATAAACAGGGCAGTTCCTGGGTGCTGATCAATGACGGAGCGGTATATACCCTGTCTGAGCTGGTGGATCTGCGGCTTTCCGCTGCGGATAATAACGGTGCGGTCTATATGTACATCAGCAATGATCCGAATGATCCCGATTTTGCCAATCCGGCCCGCTATGAGCCTTATGTTCCGCGCAAGCCCTGGCTGCTGACCTCTGGCGACGGCTTGAAGACTGTTTATGTCAAATACATGGATCAGGCCGGTAATATTTCTCCGGCGCAGGATTCGATCAGCCTGAATGCCCTGAATTACTATTTCCGGTTTATCGAACCGGACGGTTATCATGATGTGGCCAGCGATAATTTTACGGTCAGCTGGGAAGACTCCTATCCGGGCGACCCGAACGCCTATATAGACTTGTATTTTGACACAGACAGGGATAATAGCAGCGGCTTGCAGCGGATCACGCCCAATCCCATACTGGTCAGCGATAAGATCAACGGTGTGATCTGGGATACCAGAAGCCTGGCGACCGGCAAATATTATCCCTATGCGGTGGTCAGCGGCAATAACGGAGCTATAAAAGTTTATTCCAGATATCCGGTGTATGTCCTTCATGGCGACGGCGGCAGTGTGACTCAGGACCCCGGCACGGATCCGGATTGGCCGGGCAGCGGCTCGCCCGGTACCGGTACCGGCCCTCTGCCGGGCGATCCCCCGGCTATACTGGTCTTGACGCCGGAGATACCGGACGCTCTGCCGGCGGGCGGGATTTATACGATTTACTATGAACACAAGTATACGCCCAGCGCCAATGATAAGGCCTACATCTCGCTCTGGTATGACACCGGCAATGACCCCCTGAATAGCGCGGCCCGGCAGCTCATCACCGCCAGTATCGACGCGGATCTGGCCACTGGCGCGTTCAACTGGGCGATCGCTGATTCTTTTCCCGCCGGGCGTTATTATGTGTACGCGACGATCAGCACCAATCACTATGCGCGCGCGGACTATTCTTCGGGCTGGGTTTACGTGTCCGGTCTGGATCATACCCCCGGAGACGGCGGCACGGGCGAGGGCATCTGGTCTTATCCCAATCCGTTCAGCCCTATTACCAGAGGCGAGGAAGCCCACATCGGCTACAATGTAAAAAAAGACGGCTGGACCAGAGTGTATGTTTACAATATCCGCGGTGAACGGATCTGGCAGACCGCTAATTACGCTTATGCCAGCCGGGAAAATATTGTGATCTGGAATGGCCGCAACGCGCGCGGTCAGGCGGCCGGCAACGGCATTTACATTATGATCCTGACCGACGAAGGCCGGAAGATTTTAAGCAAGGGGAGGTTGACGCTCCTTGATTAACCGCAGACTGGCTATATTTATTTTACTGGGCTGCTTTTCTTTTGCGGAAATGAAGCAGACCTACGGCCTGGAGTCTATTCTGGCGGGCGCGGACGCTATGGGCCGCGGCGGCGCCTACCTGACCAATGCGGACAGCAATCATTTTGTTTTTCAAAACTATTCTCTTTTGCAGGAAGACATAACGCCGCGGGTTTCGCTGACGGTCTTTAAGCTGTTGAATGAAGTCAATTATCTTTCCGCCGCCTACAGTCAGGGTAATTTTTCGCTGGGTTTTCTGGATATACAGGAGAGCGGCGGTTATGTGCGCGATCTCAAAAATAATCTGATCGGCGGTAAAATCGGCTACCGGGACACAACTCTGTTCGGAGCTTATGCCTTCCGGTATTCTGATTTTCAGCTGGGCGTGCGCGGCAAATACTACAGCAAAGTTTTTTCCGAAATCGAGGGCTCGGCCTATGGCCTGGCGCTGGATCTGGCCGGGGCCTACCGCTATGACCAGTACTGGTCATTCGGCGCGGAATTAAATAATCTTTTCGGCACTTCGCTGCTCTGGAATGACGGCTTTACCGAAAAATTTCCGCAGTCTTTTGGTCTGGGCCTTAAATTTAGGGCTTTTGGCCCGGAGGGTTACTGGCACGACTGGTTTGACCAGCAGCTGGATTTTTACAGCGACCTGCGTCTGGAAGAAAACGGTTCTTTTATGAATGCCGGTCTGGAATACTGGCTCAGCAGGCATATCGCCCTGCGCGCCGGTCTCAACCAGACTTATACGGTGGATGAAGACAATAACGATTCCAAATATACCCGGTTCGTGGCCGGTGTGGGCTTCAACTGGCTGGGCCTTTATTTTGATTATGCTTACAATCCCGGCGACGACATTGCCGCCAACGTGACCCATTTCTTTACGCTGGCCTATCGTTTTAGCCTGCCCCCGGAGGCCGTGCCCACGCCGGAGCCGGTGATAGAGATCCTGTCTCTGCCGCCGCCGCGCCAGAGAATGTTCAGCGATATTGACCATTTGACGCTGGAAGAACAGATTGCGATCGAGGATTCCGGATACTTAGGCTTTATGATCGGCTATGGCGACAGCCTTTTCAAGCCGGATCAGGCCCTGACCCGCAGGGAGTTAATGCTGGTGGTCAACCGTCTGCTGGAAAAAGAAGGCCGGCCTCCGTATGAGTCCGCTAAGTATTTCCCGGATATTGCGGAAACCTCTCTGGCGGATATAGATAAAGCCGTTGCTTATGGCATGTTGAGAGGTTATCCAGACGGTCTGGCGCGGGTAGAAATGCCGGTGCGCCGTGATGAAGCCGGCAGTGTGTTTGCCCGCTACGCCGGTATTTCCGGCAGTCCGCTGCGCAGCACGCCGAATACTTACGCGGACGTGCCGCCCGGGCACTGGGCCTACAAAGATCTTAATCTGACCAGACAGCATTACCTGACGCAGGGCATAGGCCAGGAGCTGTACAATCCCAGAGAATATATGCTCCGCCGCGACGCGGCCAGAGTATTGTCCCGCCTGCCTCTGGTGCGCAATCTGCGGGTAGGTTTGCCGGAGATAGCCGGTCTGACTTACAGCGGCCAGCCCCCGTCCTCCAGCTATACTCTGCCGCCGGCTGCGCCAGCCTCACCGCCGCTGCCGGATCACTACACTCCGCCGCCGGAGGAACTGTTCGTGACGCCTGCGCCGCAGACCGTCCCGCAGCTCAAGACCGAAGCAGAATTGCTGGAAGAAATTTACAGGGAGCTGAGTGAAGATGCTCCCGGTCAGAAATCATCCCTTGCTCCGCCCTCTGCTGCTGTGCCGGAAGCCGCCGGGCAGGAGCAGCTGCAGGAACAGGAAGCCGCGGCGCTGGAACAGGCTCTGGATGACGCTGTGGCCAGGGACAAGCAGCGGCCGCTGGACGAAATCGACATTGACGAAAACTGGCACTGGGATTTCTAAAGCCGGGTTCCGTACCCCAGCTCCCAGCCCGGCCGGGCCTGTATATTTAACCCGGCGAACTCTTTTTTCTGCCATTTGTGTATTGCCGCGCCGGCGATCATTGCCGCGTTGTCGGTGCACAGGGCCAGTTCCGGTATATGCGCCTGCCGTCCCTGTTTGGCGCTCTCCGCGGTCAGCGTCCGGCGCAGGGTGTGATTGGCCGCCACGCCGCCGGCCAGATAGATATGTTGTACATTGTACAATTCTGCCGCGGCCAGCGTGTTTTCGAGCAGCATGTCCACAGCTGTTTTCTGAAAAGCCGCGCAAATATCGGCCGGTTTGGCTTCGGGATATTTGCGGTGATAGTTGAGCACACTGGTTTTTAAGCCGCTGAAACTAAAGTCAAATTCACTTTCCGGCGCGCGGATTCTGGCTTTGCTGAATTTCAGGGCGTCCGGGTTGCCGCTCTGCGCCAGCCTGTCCACCAGCGGCCCGCCGGGATAACCGAGCTGCAGGATCCGCGCCACTTTGTCATAGGCTTCGCCGGCCGCGTCGTCAATAGTCTGCCCGACAGTCTGATAGACGCCCGCTTCCGGCGCGAGGACTATCTGTGTGTGCCCGCCGCTGACGATGAGGCACAGGAAAGGGCAGGGCGCCTGGGCGGGCCGCCCCCCTGGTTCGGGCAGACCGGTGTGTTTGTCCGCCACAAAATTGGCAAAAATATGGCCTTCCAGATGATTCACGGCGATGAGCGGTTTTTGGTGAATATAAGCCAGCGTTTTGGCCGCCTGCAGGCCGATGAGCAGCGCGCCGAGCAGTCCGGGACCCTGCGTGACGGCGATGGCCGAGATATCCGTCATAGTTTTGGCGGCTTTTTGCAGGGCCTGTTCGATGGTGATATTGATCGCTTCGACGTGCAGGCGTGAAGCGAGCTCCGGTATCACGCCGCCGTAATCTTTGTGCGTGTCGATCTGCGAGGCAATAATATTGCTGTATATAAGTCCGCTGGTGTCTACGACTGCCGCCGCCGTCTCGTCGCAGGAAGTTTCGATGCCGAGAATGTAGTCCATGGCTTAGAATAACATAAATAGAAACCCCTGCAAAAGTTTGTTTAGCGGCCTGTCCCGGCGCGCGCCATAATTAGGTCGTTTCAGTCCAACTTATGCTCCGCGAATATCTTTACCTCCGTGGATGTCCGCCGTACATCGAGCGGAGTCGAGGTGTACTTTCCGCAGCACAGCCGCGCGAATATTTTGCTTCGCGCGCGGCAGAGGTTTCAAATAAACTGTTTTAGGTTTCCTGCGCCAGAACTTTGGAAATGCCGAGTAAAATCGCCTGGGTTTTGCCGTTCAATTTGCGTAAATTGCCGAGTATTTCCAGCTCAATGGCTTTGGCGCGGGGATCCGTTTTGCTGGACGGGGTCTCATACAGCTCTTTGAACCACCAGTCCATGGTCACGTTGTATTTCTTGTTCAGGCGCAGCAGGGTTTTAATGTGCGGCAGCCGCTTGCCGCTGACCAGCATGTAGTAGGCGCTGACGTCCATGTCCAGACTATCCGCCGCGGCCTCCATAGTCTGCCCGCTGATCTCCCGCAGCAGGGCCAGTTTCCGGCTGAATAATTTTTTCAGGTAATCATTGCTGATCTCTTCTAACATTCCGTCAGTCCTTTTTTGTTGTATTGACAAACTCTATACCTATACTATAATTACTTTAAATAACAAAACATCAATAATATATTGACTAATGCACATTGATGTTTGAGGGGGCAAATTTATGGCAAATGATTACACGGGAAACTACACGGGCATAACCTACGGCGGACAGATGAAGGCGCAGGATGTGACCGACGCTTTGAATAAAATGGAGAAAGTGGAATACAAGACAACGGAGCTGAGCGCCAGCTCCACCGACACCCAGTATCCCTCAGCCAAAACCGTGTATACCGGTCTGTCCGCTAAACAGGATAAAATCGCCGCTGGCACGGCCAATAATATCGTGGCTTATTCCGGGACAGCGGGGACGCTGAATGCTCTGACCAGAGTGACCGGCGTGAGCGCCGCGGCTTCCGCGCTGGACACTGCTGTCCCTACGGAAAAAGCTGTGGCGACGGCGCTGGCGGCCAAGGCTAATGCCGCTGACGTACAGGCCAAATTGCCCGTGGGGACTATTCTGATGTATAACGGGACGGGCTGGCAGGATAATGTCACGCTGCCCGGCTGGTACAAATGCGATGGCGCAAATGGCACCCCTAATTTGGTAAATAAATTTGTCTGTGGCGGCGCCGCGTCCGGCGGCACCGGCGGCAGCAACGCTCTGACCGCGGCCATGCTGCCGAAGCATACGCATACTATTTATACCAGCGCGACGAAAAATACCGACAGGACGGCGGATAAGACTTTAACTGGTAATCTTGCCGGTGCATATGGCTATCCGAATCCGTCGACCTTCAACGTTACCGGAACTGATGGAATTTTTAGTATAAACGCATCTGAAAATAATTATTACGGAAATGGCTCAGCAGACAAGGACAATGCCAGAGTTCATATCGATGCCACGCACAATCATACCGGCGGCGCAAACAATGACAATAGTTCTACCCAGGATACCAATACCTCAAATATGCCGGCCTATTATGCCTTGATTTTTATAATGCGGGTTAGTTAGCCAGGGCACAGCTTAAAACTCCGGCTCCACAAATGCTGAATATAGAAATCTCTGCAAAAGTTTGTTTAGCAGCTTATCCCGGCGAGGTGTCAGCGGCTTTGCCGCTGACGGCAGGCTTGTGGTGATCACCGTCTCCAGCTGCGCGAATATTTTGCTTCGCGCGCCATAGATATGTACCGGACATTTCACCTGTCCCTTTCTTTCAAACTACTGCTAGAGGGGATTATAACCTGAAGTGTTGATATATACGTATATATATAATATATTATACGTATTAGGAGGCGCTTTATGAATAGAAAATTAACCTTGAGTCTGGACGCTAAGGTGATAGATTTTGCCCATGATTTTGCTAAAAAGGCTGATAAGCCTATATCCAAAATTGTGGAGAATTATTTTAGGGAAATAAAAAGCCAGAGCCAGCTGAATATTCCGGCCGGGGTGGAAGAATTGCATGGCATATTTGCCGGCCGGGGCATAAAAGTGCCGGATAAAAAAGCTTTGAGGAGAAGGTATCATGAAAGCCGTATTACTTGATTTGAATATTATCCTGGATTATTTATTTAAGCGTGCGGGGCATGGGGAGGCCGCCAAAGTAATAGGCCTGTGCGCGCAAAAAAGTATGGCCGGTTTTGTCTGCGCGCACGAAATTACCACCCTGTCTTATTTTTTGAATAAAGCGCTTAAAGTGCGAAATGAAGTTACAAAAACGCTGGACAGAATATTAAAAATGTTTCAAATAATTGAGATTAATGCGGAAATTTTGAATTCGGCCTTACATTCCGCAGTGGCGGATTTTGAGGATGCGGTGCTTGAGGCTTCCGCGCAGGCCAAAAATATAAACTATATTGTCACACGGAATATGAAAGATTTTCGGAAAAGTTCTGTTAGCGCCATAACGCCGGAAGAATTATTAGCAATTCATATTGAAAGTGATGTAAAATAAATATAGTAACCAAAGCATAGGAAGTGTTTTTATGAACAATAAAGAGCGCAAAGCCAAAGGCTTGTGTTATCGTTATGATGACCCGGAGCTAACGGGGCCGCAGCTCCAGTATAAGGAAAAATTGTATGATTATAATAACACGCGCCCGCTGGAACAGGCTAAAAAGCAGCGGCTTTTAAAAGAGCTGTTTGCGGAAATCGGCGAGGGGTGTCAGGTAGAAACTCCGCTGCACGCCAGCTGGGGCTGTCGCCATGTGCATTTGGGCCGCGGGGTTTATTGCAATTCCAATGTAACCTTTCTCGATGACGCGGATATTTATCTGGGCGATTATTGTATGCTTGCGCCCAATGTGGTTATTGCCACGGCCGGTCATCCTGTACTGCCCGTCCTGCGGGAGCATAATTATGAATATAGTTTTCCCGTGCATATTGGCCGAAATGTCTGGATCGGCTCCGGCGCGCAGGTGCTGCCGGGTGTAACTATCGGCGATAATTCCGTGATCGGCGCGGGCAGCGTGGTCACGCAGGATATTCCGGCCAATGTGGTTGCCGCAGGCGTTCCCTGCCGGGTTCTGCGCGAAATTGGCGAGAGAGACCAGAAATATTTTTATAAAAATAAAGAACTGGATATCCGGGCCTAAAACATTTTTGCTCAAAGGGCAGGCTTGTCTGCGCTGCCTATATTCAGGGTTTTTGTCCCGCTGGTAAAAATAACAAAAAATAGGTTTGACCAATGTATAAACATAGTATATACTTAGTTATATACGGGAGTAACCATGGAAGCTGTAATCAAAAAATGGGGAAATAGCCTGGGTGTTAGAATACCCAGCCTGATGGCGAAAGAACTGGCCTTGCAGGATGGTTCTTTTGTCGAAATTCAGGATAAAGGCCGGGCAATTATTATAAAGCCCAAAAATGCATTTAGATTAACCGAGCTGCTAAGTTTAGTGAATAAAAACAATCTGCATGGCGAAATTGAAGCAGGCGGGCCTGTGGGCAGAGAAGCATGGTAAAGAAATTTTATATACCGGAGCGCGGCGATATAGTCTGGTTGAATTTTAATCCGCAGGTGGGGCATGAACAGAGAGGCCATAGGCCTGCTGTAGTTATCTCTCCTAAAGCCTATAATGCCAAAATCGGACTGGGTTTATTCTGTCCGATAACAAATCAAGAAAAAAATTATCCGTTTGAGGTAAAATTAAATAAAAAAGAAATCACCGGTGTAATATTATCCGACCAAATAAAAAGTTTAGATTGGACAAAACGGGATATTAAATTCAGCTCCAGATTAACCAAAGCCGAAATTATGGAAGTAATAAACAAGATAAGCGTATTAATAAACGCTTGAAAAAAGACAGACAACCTTGCTTGTGGACATTATGCTTAAAAAGTACGCCAATCCAATAATTCTTTATCGTGCTCAAAAGGACATGCGATATGTTGCCTGCTGATCTGTTTAATGCTTCGTAAAATCCTGGCAAAACTCGGCCAGACTTATACCCAGCCCGTCAATGATTTTGAGCAGAGTACTCAAGCGCGGATCCCGGAGCCCTTTTTCTATACGCATAATCACCGACTCGCGGACGCAGGATTTATAGGCTAACTGGTACATGCTCCACCCTTTGGCCAGACGCAATGTTCTTAAATATGCGCCAATATCTTTGTGATCATATTTCAAGCCAAAGTCGGCTTTCAGGGAATACTTGTCAGTTGACACATATATAATCATATATTAAACTTTAACTGCTTTTACTTGCCAATTGGCAAGTATTTAGCCAATAATGTGTTTAAGGAGGATTTATGGCCATAAAAAAAGGCGAGCCAATGCTAGCCGAGGATATCCTGCGTCTGAATTTTTTGCCGGTAGGCACAATTCTGATGTATGACGGCAGTAACTGGGTAAATGACACTACAATACCGGGCTGGTATAAATGCGACGGACAGAACGGCACGCCCAATCTGGTAGATAAATTTCTCCGCGGCGCGGCTGCGGCCGGGGAGACGGGCGGCGCGGACAGCGGCAGCGTGAAATTAACTTCCGCGCACATACCGGCGCATACTCACGGGCTTGCTGCTGGTTCGGCCACGGTCAGCGGTACGATAGGAGATGCCGCCGGGCATACACATACGGTTTCTAACACGGTGGGCACAGTAGGCGGTCATACGCATACAGTTTCTGGCACAGCTGGTTCAGCTGGCGCGCACAAGCATACATATGAAAAATCTTTCAGAGTCACTCCATCGGATACAGATAACTATGGCGGAATGAATGATCTTCGGTACGAGACAACAGATACTTCTACCGCTGGCGCGCACACCCATGATGTGACCGGCACGGCTGGCACAGCTGGCGGGCATACGCACACGGTTTCTAGCACGGTGGGCACGGCCGGCGGACATACGCATACTTTTTCGGGTTCGTCTGCTCTGAGCGGCAATACCGGCAGTTACGGCACGGTGGACGTTTCCCGGACAGCGGTGACTATCGCTACAGTGCCCGGCTATTACGCGGTGATCTATATTAAGAAAATGGCCTGACTTTAACCGCCATATTACGTCAATTCCCTGCGGGAGCGAGCGAGAGCCTCGCCGGCCGTTGCAGCGCCTGCGCGGGGCTAATTTGCCGTTTATCCCAAAAACAAGTAAAATGGCCCGTATTTTGTTTATTTTTAAGGGGTAAAAATGACAGTCCGAATAGTAGTCGGCACGCAGTGGGGTGATGAGGGCAAGGGCAAAATCACCGACCTGCTGGCGGCGCAGACCGATATAGTTGTGCGTTATCAGGGCGGTAATAACGCTGGACATACGGTCATCGTCGGTCAGGAAGTTTTTAAACTGCATTTGATACCCTCAGGTATTCTTTTTCCCGATACCGTATGCGTCATCGGTAACGGCGTGGTGATAGACCCGCAGGTGCTGCTGGAAGAGATGGACATGCTCCGCGGCCGCGGCATAAAAGTGACGCCGGACAATCTCAAAATATCCTCGGCGGCGCATATCATTCTGGCGCAGCACAAAGCCAGAGATTTGCAGCAGGAAGCTGACCGCGCGGATGGCCAAAAAATCGGCACCACCGGACGCGGCATCGGACCTACCTATGTGGCGAAAATTGACCGCTCCGGCGTGCGGATGGAAATGTTTTTGCGCCGGGACATTCCGGCGGAGCTGGCCGCATTTCAGGCAAAACTCACCCCCTATATTATCGACAGCGTGCAATACCTCAACGAAGCTCTGGCGCAGCATAAAAATATTCTGCTGGAAGGCGCGCAGGGTACGATGCTCGATGTCGATCACGGCACCTATCCTTTTGTCACTTCTTCCAATCCCACGGCCGGCGGCGCCTGCACCGGCTCCGGTCTGGGCCCGACGAAGATCGACGAGGTTTGGGGTGTGGTCAAGGCTTACTCGACCAGAGTGGGCGAGGGGCCCTTCCCGACGGAATTGTTCGATAAAGACGGGGAGTATTTGCGCGCGGCAGGTGCGGAGTTTGGCACGACCACCGGGCGCGCGCGGCGCTGCGGCTGGTTTGACGCGCTGGTGGTCAAACACGCGGCGCGGGTCAACGGTTTGACGGATCTGGTCATTACGAAACTGGATGTGCTGGATAAATTGCCCGCGCTAAAAATCTGTACAGCTTATGACATAGATGGCCGGACAGTCGGGGATTTACCGACAGATCTGGAATTGTTTACCAGAGCCAAACCTGTATACACAGAATTATCCGGCTGGCAAAAGGACACCACGCAATGCCGTTCTTTCTCCGAATTGCCGTCCGAAGCCCTGAAATATATCGCCAAACTGCAGGAGCTGGTCGGCGTAAAGATCACGCTGGTTTCCACCGGCCCGGATCGCGCGCAGGCGATACGGCGGGATATTTAAGTTTGTAAAAATTCCAGACACTCCTGCACCAGGTATTCCGGTGCGGAGGCCCCGGAGGTCAGTCCGATCCGCTGATATTGTTTTATTTCCGGCGGCAATTCCCGGTAATTATCCACCAGATAGGCCCGGCAGCCTGCGGCGGCCGCGGTTTCCTGAAGACGCGCGGAATTGGAGCTGTTTTGCGAACCGATGATAATTATCGCTTCGACCTGCGCCGCGGCTTTTTGCACGGCTTCCTGCCGGACTGTGGTGGCATGGCAGATGTCTTTTTTGTCCGGCTCGCGCAGGTGCGGCCAGATTTTTTTTAATTCGGCGATCAGTCTGGCCGTTTCTTTTACATTGAGCGTGGTCTGTGTGAGCACCGCATACTGTTTTTGGCCGCGGGGGATCAGCGCAATATCGCTGGCCTTTTCGATCAGCGTGATATTCTGCGGGGCTTCACCGCAGACACCGGCGGCCTCCTCGTGTTTTTGGTGCCCGATGTAAATAATATGCGTACCCTGCCGGGTATAGGCGACGGCTTCCTGATGCACTTTTTTCACCAGCGGGCAGGTGGCGTCCAGGATTTTCAGTTTCCGGGCTGCGGCCTGACTGCGCGTACCCGGCGAGACGCCGTGCGCGCTGAAAACGATATAGCTGTGCGGCGGCACGGACTGCAAATCTTTGACGAAAATCACGCCTTTTTGCTGATAAGCCGCGATGATCGTTTTGTTGTGTACGATTTCGTTCAGCACATACGGCTGGAGGCCCTGTGCCAGCGCTTTGTCCAGCAGATCCAGCGCATTCTGTACCCCGCGGCAAAAACCACGGGGCGTGATGAGCTCAATTTTCATTTTTTAGAAAACAAAACTGCTGTGCAGGATATAGTAGGATGAGGGATATTCGCCGACTTCCGCGCCCAGCTCCTCGGTGTAATAAGTGAAGCCCAGATGATAAAATCCCAGATTAAGATTTAGGCCGGTGGTCGGATAACCCTGATTTAAACCCAGCCGCCAGTCGATCAGTCCGCCCGCGTAACTCTGTTCCAGACCGAAGTGCAGGCGTTTGTAGAGCGAATTTTCGGGGGAGAGCATGTCGATATCGGCGGCGTAGACCGCGCCGGGAAAAATAAGATCCAGCGCTGTGCCGGCCCAGCCGAGATAAGGAACCTCTTTGAGCGGAGCAAACAGCGCGGCCTGCCTGGCCAGACCGAAAGTCAGGACAAAAGGGATACTCTGGGTATAAGCGGACGTTTCAAATTCGGGCTCCTCATCGTCGTTGATGGCAACTTTTAGCACCGGCTCATATTCCAGTCCGCGGATATTAGTGGCGATATTATTGAGGACGACGGCGGCGGTGACTGTGCCGAGAAAAGTATAGGTATCTACTTCAGCCTGTCCGCCGATATCAAAACCATAACCGCTGCCGCTGCGAAAAGCGACACGGTTGTCCTCTAAATCGAGCACCTCGATAGAGGCTGTCTCCAGCCCTTCATCCGGGTCGTACAGGGAGTAACGCCGGATGTTCTTGAAAGTGATACCGATAGACGGTTTTTTGAGCAAAGAATCCTCTTCGTTTTCGATATAAACATTTTGCGCAAAAGTCAGCGAGGGCAGCACGGCGTCAAAATAACCCAGAGCGTCAAGGCGCGGCGAGAGCCGGTTGACAATTTTGGCATCCAGTCTGCCCCCGGCGTAAGTGCCCAGCGCAAAAGCGCCGATGCCCTCTATATCAAAAACCAGTCCGGCGGAATAATTGCCGCCCAAACCGAGCTGGGAGGGGATGACCCTGCGGTAAGCCTCGGCGGCGCTTTCATCTTCTTTTCTGTCGGAAAGTTTACTGAAGGTATCGAGCGTGTCTGTGCCGTAATAGAGATTATTAGGAAAAAGAAAAAACGGCGGGAAATGCAGGGAATGTTTTATCTCCGCCGCGTGCGCCGGATTGTACAGATAGGAATCCTCTTTGTTGACCACGGCGAT
>JAISQA010000091.1 GCA_031274525.1 Candidatus Margulisiibacteriota bacterium | reverse complement strand
GCACCGCATTTAGAAAGGATAAAAGCTGTTTTTCATCCCCCTTCTCCCCCATATATTTCATGAACAAAAAATCATTTAACGGGTTCAGTCTCTCTGTCATATTTTTTACCTGCCTTTCTAAAGATTTAAGGGATAACCCTTATATCCGCAAAAGAGCAAAAAATATGCCAACTGGCATAAATTCTTGATTTTTGGAAGTAACATATCTCGCGGCGGGGACTCAGATCTGGATCGGGAGCTGCCGGGCAGGCGGTAAGGGGCGCGGGTATCCCCCGCGGCTATGGAAAAAATAACAGCGCTGGGCTAAGATTGGGCAGCTTTATGCGTAAACTTTTGCGACTTTGTCCGACTTTCGGCCTGCTTTTGGGGTTTTGTCCGGCGCTGGCCGTCACCACCGCGCTGGTTAATGCTCTGGGCATGGGTCTGGCTTTCACTTTCGTTCTGACTTTTTCCAATTTTTTTGTGGCGCTGCTGCGCCGGCTGATACCGGAAGAGATACGCATACCGCTTTTCATTATAATTGTCGTGACTTTTGTGACCGTCGTCGATATGCTCATGGCCGGATTTGCCCCGGAGCTGTATAAGGCGCTGGGTATATTTATTCCGCTCATCGTGGTCAACTGCATCATTCTCGGCCGCGCCGAGGCTTTTGCTTACAAAAATACGGTCTGGGCGGCGCTCAAGGACGGCCTGAGCAATGGCATCTGGTTTACTTTCGGCTTGGCCGTGCTGGCCGCTATCCGCGAATTGCTGGGCGCGGGTTCATTGTTCGGCTACGGGCTCCTTTCTCCGCATTATGTGCCGCTGCTTTTGGCTGTCCTGCCGCCGGGCGGATTTTTGCTCATCGGTTTTATTCTGGCCGCTATCAATGAACCGCAGGCGTAGAGAGCATGCACGGTGATTATAAAGAGCTGACCAGAGACCGGGCGATCACGAACGCGCCCGTGCCGGAATATCTTTATGTGCCGCTGTCCCAGCATATCGGAGCTCCTGCGGTGCCGCTGGTGGCCAGAGGCGACCGGGTCAAACGCGGCCAGCTCATCGGCTCGGCGGACGCTTTTGTGACGGCCAATGTCCATTCTCCGGTGTCCGGCGAAGTGGTCGAGCAGGTGCGGATTATTAATCCGCAGGGCCGGACGGTGGACGCGCTGAAAATCAAAAATGACTTTCAGGATGAGCTGGATCCCGCGCTCAAAACTTACGGCGTGCCGGACGAGCTGTCCACGGATATGCTGCGCGAGATCATCCGCGAAATGGGGCTGGTCGGCATGGGCGGCGCGGCTTTTCCCACGCATGTCAAAGTTTCCCCGCCCAAAGATAAAAAAGTGGACACGCTGATCCTCAACGCCGCGGAATGTGAGCCGTATTTGAATGCGGACTACCGCCTGCTGCTGGAACATCCCAACGAGATCGTGCTGGGCCTGCGCTTGATGGCCAGAGCCACGCGCGCGGTCTGGGTGGTGGTCGGCCTTGAGGACAATAAAAAAAGCGTCATGGCGGGGCTGCAGGCCGCCGGTATTGAGGAGTTTGCCCGAATTGCCGTCATGCCGGCAGTTTATCCGGCCGGTGCGGAAAAAGTGCTGGTCAAAAAAGCGGTCGGGCGGCAGGTGCCTAAAAAAGGCCTGCCTCTGGATGTGGGCGTGGTCGTGGTCAATGTCGGCACGGTGTATCAACTGGCGCGCAGTATCCAGACCGGTCTGCCTCTGCTGGAGCGGGTGGTGACCGTATCCGGCGAATTTGCCAATCCGGGCAATTATCTGACGCGCCTCGGCACGCTGTATCAGGATGTGGCGCGGCTGCCGGACAATTATGACCAAAAAGACTACCGCATCGTTTCCGGCGGGCCGATGATGGGCTTTGCCGTGTCCCGGCTGGATATTCCCGTGACTAAAGGCACGTCCGGCCTGCTCCTGCTCAGATCGCAGATCTTCAAAGAAAGCAATTGTATACGCTGCGCGCGCTGTGTGGACGCCTGTCCGCTGGAATTGCTGCCCTATCAGGACAGAGGTCTGGACGAGTGTATGGAATGTGGCCTCTGCGCTTTTGTCTGTCCGGCACGCAAATATCTGGTGCAGCAAGTCCGGCAGCAGAAGGCTGCGAAAAAACTGCAGGCCAAATAAGGATGTACCGCATCCGCCGTTTTGAGCTGGAAAAAATACTCCGGTCAGTTTAGAATCGCTGTAGATGAAAATTTTAGCCGTTTCCCCGCATTTACACTCCGGCACGACGACGCGCGTTTTGATGCGCGATGTGCTTATTGCCCTGACGCCGGTGCTGCTGGCGGCTCTCTATTTTTTCCGCTGGCGCGCGCTGGCTCTGGTGCTGGTCTGCGTCATTTCCGCGGTCTTGACGGAGCTGCTGGCCGCCAGAATCTTTAAAAAAGAAAATAAGGTTCAAGACCTTTCGGCCGTGGTGACCGGTCTGCTGCTGGCTTTTTGTCTGCCGCCCGCTCTGCCGCTGTGGATGGCCGCGCTGGGCAGTTTTTTTGCTATCTTTGTGGCTAAAGAGCTTTTTGGCGGCATCGGCTGTAATATTTTCAATCCGGCTTTGAGCGGCCGGGCTTTTTTACTGGCTTCCTACGCTTCTTTTATGACGACCTGGAGCAGGCCTCTGGACGCGGTGACTGCGGCCACGCCGCTGGCTCTGGCCAAAGCCGGTTCAGCCGTGGATGCTCTGACCAGCGCGGCGGCGCAGGCCGCCGGACAGACTGCCGTTTACCGGGATTTGTTCTGGGGCGCCGTGGCCGGTTCGCTGGGCGAGACTTCCGCCGCGGCTATTCTGCTGGGCGCAGCCTATTTGTTCTGCCGCCGGGTGATCGACTGGCGCGAACCGTTCAGTTATCTGGCGACAGTCGCGTTGATCATGTTTCTGGCCGGACAGGCTGTTTTATTTCATTTGCTGGCCGGCGGATTGCTGCTCGGCGCGTTTTTTATGTCCAATGATTACACGACCACCCCGATGTCCACGCGCGGTAAATTAATTTTCGGTATAGGTTGTGGTATACTTACCTCCGTTATCCGGCTCCGGGGCGGTTACCCGGAGGGTGTGTGTTACGCGATACTGATTATGAATATGTTTGTGCCGCTGATCGATAGACTGGATTTGAAGAGGCAGTAAATGAAATTTGGCGTTATACTTTTTCCGGGCAGCAACTGCGAGCATGATTGTTATTACGCGGCGGCCAAAATTTCCGGCAGTTCGGCCGCGGTCATCTGGAGTATGGACAAAACCCTGCCGGTGGATTTTCAGGATCCGCAGGGTGCTAACTGCCTGATCCTGCCGGGCGGTTTTTCCTACGGGGATTATTTGCGCTGCGGCGCGATTGCCAGATTTGCGCCGATCATGGCGGATGTGGTGCGTTACGCGCGGCAGGGCGGCCGGATCCTTGGCATCTGCAACGGCTTTCAGATCCTGGTCGAGGCGGGGCTTTTGCCCGGTGTTCTGCACCGCAACAGCGGCTTGAATTTTATCTGCAAAGATGTGTATCTCAAGGTGGAAAATACAAACACCGCTTTTACCCAAAAAATAACCAGGCCCGTGCTCAAAATGCCGATCGCGCACGGCGAAGGCAATTATTACTGCGACGACGCGGCTCTGGAGGAACTGGAGCGAAACAGCCAGATTGTTTTTCGTTACTGTGACGCGGACGGCCAGGTCACCCCGGAAGCCAACCCCAACGGTTCGCGGCATAATATCGCCGGTATTTGCAACGCCGCCGGTAATGTGCTGGGTCTGATGCCGCACCCGGAGCGCTGCGCCGAAGCGGCGCTGGGCAATACGGACGGGCGGCTGATTTTTGAGTCTATTATTGCCTCGGTCTTGGAGCCGGTGAAAGGATAAATAAAGATGAAAGGCGTGGTTCTCGCAGGCGGCACAGGTTCGCGGCTGTATCCGCTGACCAAAGTGACCAATAAACATTTGCTGCCGGTGGGCAGCAAGCCGATGATTTATTATCCTATAGAGCGTTTATTGCAGGCCGGGATCAAAGAAATCCTTATCGTCACCGGCACGGAGCATATGGGCTCTGTGGTCAGCCTGCTCGGTTCGGGCAAGGATTTTAACTGCCGTTTTTCCTATAAAGTGCAGGATGAGGCCGGAGGCATAGCCCAGGCTCTGGCGCTGGCCGAGAATTTTGCCGGCGGCGATGATATCACGGTTATTCTGGGCGATAATATTTTTCAGGATGAGCTGACCCCCTATCTCAAAGAGTATGCCGCGCAGGGCGGCGGCGCCAAACTTTTGCTCAAAGAAGTTCCCGATCCCGGACGCTATGGCGTGGCGGAGCTCAAAGCCGGCCTGATCACCGGCATTGAGGAAAAACCCCTCCAGCCCAGGTCTAATAACGCGGTCACGGGGATTTATATTTACGACAAAAAAGTTTTTGAGTATATCCGCACGCTGAAGCCCTCCGGCCGCGGCGAGCTGGAAATCACCGATGTGAATAATAAGTATATCGCGGATAAACGCTGCACCTACAGCATATTTCAGGGATTCTGGACGGATGCCGGGACACTGGAGTCCCTGCGCTATGCCGCCAGTCTGGTGGAGCAGCACAACTTATGAATTTAGCAGAAAGAGTGGGCAGGGTGCAGCCCTCCAAAACGCTGGCCGTGACGACCAGAGCGGTGGAGCTGCGGGCCGCCGGACAGGATATTATTAATTTCGGCGTGGGCGAGCCGGATTTTGACACGCCGGAAAATATCAAGGATGCGGCCATTCAGGCTATCCACAAAGGGCTGACCAAGTACACGGCGGCCGGCGGTACGCCCGCGCTCAAAACGGCTATTCAGTCCAAGCTGCGCAGAGAGAACGGTCTGGCTTACGGGCTGGAGCAGATCATTGTCAGCGCCGGAGCCAAATATTCCCTGTATTCTTTGTTTCAAATATTATTAAATAGCGGCGATGAAGTGCTGATCCCGGCGCCGTACTGGGTGAGCTATCCCGATATGGTGCTGCTGGCGGACGGCCGCCCGGTGTTTATGCCGACCCGGCCGGAGCATAATTTTGAGATCACTGTCGAAGATTTGCGTGCCAGCCTTACGCCCCGGACTAAGGCGCTGGTGCTCAATTCTCCGTCCAATCCGACCGGCAGCGTTTATACGCGGGAGAAGCTGCAGGCTATCGCCGGGTTTTTGGAGGATAAAGATATTTATATAATCTCCGATGAGATTTATGAATACTTTTTATACGGCGGGGCGGAATTTTATTCGATAGCCAGCTTTTCGGAGCGGATCAAAGCCAAAACTATTGTGGTCAACGGCGTGTCCAAGTCTTATTCAATGACCGGCTGGCGCATCGGCTACGCGGCGGGGCCGGCGGAGGTTGTTAAGGCCATGGAAACGCTTCAGTCCCAGTCGGTGTCCAATCCGGCCTCTATCGCGCAGGCCGCGGCGGTCGAGGCGATCAACGGCGATCAATCTTCGGTGGCCGTAATGCTGGAAGCTTTTACAAGACGCCGCGCTTATATGCTGGAGGTTTTTCGTAAAATACCCGGCATTCAATGCCGCGCGCCGCAGGGGGCTTTTTATGTGTTCCCGGATGTCAGCGCTTTATACGGCAAGTCGTATAAAGGGCAAAAAATAAACAACTCGCTGGATTTTGCCGGGGCGCTGCTGAATGCCTCCGGGGTGGCCGTGGTGCCGGGCGCGGCTTTTGGCGGAGATAATTATGTCCGCCTGTCCTATGCCTGCTCGACCAAAAATATTGAAAAAGGGCTGGGGCGCATCGCGGAATTTATTGAAAAATTAGTTTGAATAAATTTCGGTTAAAGTTAGATTGCAAAAAAAAGTAATTGCCTGTATATTTACAAATCGTTTCAGGGTCCCGTAGCTCAGTCGGTAGAGCGATACACTTTTAATGTAGCGGTCGCGCGTTCGAATCGCGCCGGGATCACTCTGCGCTTGTTGCGCAGAGTATCAAATTGCGCGCAAAGAACGCCGCGCAATTTGTCACTCTGGCGCTTTACGCTGCACTCAAAGAACGCCGCGCGAATTGTCACTCTGGCGCCTTACGCTGCGCGCAAGGAACGCCGCGCAATTTGTCACCTGGCTTAGCAGGAGAGCAGCGCAAATTGCCCTCTGCGCCTAATTCAAGACTGCGATTTTGGAGCGTATGATCTTTTTCTCGCCGGTGATTTGATCTTCAATTCTGATATAGACCAGATACACGCCGTTGCCGATAGTTTCATTAAAGTTATTTTCACCGGTCCAGGTAAATTCATTGAGGCCTGTAAAGAGGTCTTTGTTAAATTTGCTCAGCAGGCGGCCGTTGATGGTGTAGATGCGCACTTCAGCGCTGGAATTATGCGGCACTTTGTAGACGAAATGCAGCGGCTCGCTGGCCAGCTTGACCGGATTGGGCGCGAGAATCATCTCGTATTCAGCCAGCTGGGTGGCGTTATTGATGCTGCCTATACCGAAGAGCGACAGCTGGTTGCTCTCAAAGACTATAGTATCGCCGCTGACTCTGGATTCGATTTTTGACCATTCTGCGCGCTGTTCATCATAATGATATACGTCGTAATTGTTGCCTGTGGCGGGCAGGGGCAGCGTGATCCTTACTTTGCCATTGCCGACCGGCTGCCTGTTGGCAGGAGCGGAGATATCTATAATATAGACCATAGTGAGATTGTCCGGGAGCTCATAGGTGCCGGGATTGGGCGAGGCAATATTGATCGTAATATCCTCGGCAAAAGTGCCGGCCGGGACGAAGACTTCCACGCCCGAAAACCCTGCGTCTGCAAAATAATTATCCACCAGCACGACAGCGCGTGTCGGCGCGGAGGCCTGGCTGGCATTTGGTATCTGGGCCCGATCGCGCGCCACCGCAGTGATATGCAGAGTTGCCGGAGCGGAGGCCAGCTGCAGTTTAGTTTTGAGTTCCTGCACATTGAGCGTAAGCTTAAATTCGCTGGCCGAGTAATAGTTTTCGGTGATTTTAACGTCGTTGATATAAATAAGCAGATCATTGTCCGGCTCTACTTCGCCGCTCAGGGGTATATACAGGGCGTTAAAATTGTTGGTGGCGATGCCGGTTATGGCATTGAGCGTCGGTTTCTCCGGCGGATAAGTGTCGGCTTCGATCTGGAACGCATAGGAGAGCGTATTGAGATTGGTCTGCGGATAAGCGTTATCGCGGACCGAAACAATAACGGCTGCCTGACTTTGGTAGTTAAGCGCCGGACGGTACTCTGCGCGGTAGCCGTTGCTGATCGGCACAGGCGGGGTATGCGGAGCAAGAATTGTCCCGTTGACCTGCAGCGCCAGCCAGCTCAGATTGACGCCTGTCTCGGTATCAGTAACTTCAATGATTATGGGCGTATTGAGGCTGACCGTAGTGTCCGGTGCGGGCGAAATGATTTGAATCGCCGGGGCGGTTGTGTCAGGAATAGTCTGGAAGTTTAAGGTAGCCGAACCCTCAATGCCGCAGTCGTCTTTAGCGCGCACATTCACAATGACCTGCGCACCGTATTCGAGCGTCAGTAAGACATTAGCTGTCAGCTGCTTGGCGTTGTCTTGAGGCAGTATATTGATAGACGCCGCGTCGATTTTAACGGTGCTGCTATTAGCCGTAGTCGTGGTGAGCCAGACTTCCAGACTGTTTAGATCTATATCCGAAGTCTTGTCGCTGACCGTGAAACTGAGTGTTACCACATTGGACGTGCTCTCTCCCTGTGACGGAGCCAGTATGGCGACCGTCGGCGGCGTGGAATCCAGCGCGATGGTGTAGCTGTAGGTCAGGCTGCTCTCATTTCCGCTAATATCTTTGATATTGAGGGTGACGGACACCGTCGTGCCCAGCTCAAAATCCGGATGATTGTAAGTGACCAGCAGGGTGTGCGCGTCTGGACTCTCTGTAATTGGTGTCAGGCTTAAAACCTGTCCGTCGGCGGTACTGACGAGCAGCTGCAGACTATCTGCCCTGACGCCGGATTCAAAGTCCTGTATCCGGAAAGACAGCGGCTCTTCCGGCAGGACATTGCGTGTCCCCGGCGCCGGGTACGCCAGTATTACCGGCCCGTCCGTATCCATTTTGGTATGAATATCCCGTGTGATGGTCGTGGCATTGCCGACCAGATCGCTGGCGCTGATCGTGATGGCATAAGTTGTGTCCAGTGCAAAATTCGGCGCATATTCAAATTGACCGCTGCCGGTCACGCTCAGGCTGGCAGTCCTGTCCTCTCCGGCGAACCAGAAAGACCAGGACGCTATGCCGCTGTCCGCGTCGCTGACGGTAAATATAATATTATGCGTGATCGGCGCGTTGTTTATATCCGTCGGCTGATCGAGAGTGATCACCGGCGGATCATCATCGGCCAGCGTAATGACCGGCAGATCCGCGGTCAGAGCGGCGTATTGACCGTTAATGGTAGCGCTGCCCGCCGCGCCGTGAGTATACATGGCATTGCTGGTGGTGCTATTCGGCGTTACTGCTCCGCCGCCTGCCGCTACGCTCAGGCTGACCGGCACTCCGCTCAAAATAGCCCCGTATTTATCGCGGACTGCCACCTCGAAATTGGCAGTAGTATAGTGATTGCCCAATAAATTAGCCGGCGCAAAGCTCAGGTGTTCGGGATGCACCAGCTCAAATATACCGGGCTGCACGGCTTCGACACGCATTAGATAGCCCGCCTGGGGCGCTCCGGTTGGGCTGATCACGGCATTACCGGTCAGATAAGCATTGGCGGTAATATTTCCGGCGTAGTCGCTGAGCAGGACGCCGTTCGCCGAGATGAACGGATATTTTTCCGGAGAGTATAATTCCAGAACATACTGCTTGCTGCCGGGCATGGACTCCGCCGGGATGACGATTTGATTGGGCGTGATCTCAATGTGGTTAAAAGGAACGCTTTCATAATTGATATTGTTGGCGGACGGTATGGTAATAAAGCCGACCTGCTGTCCATTTATATAACGGCCGATAGTCACGGTGGAAGTCGGGGTAAAATCAGCGGTGTTGCCGTATTCATCATGCGCGTAGTATCCGGGCGGGATTAGAATGGATACTTTGTGTTCCAGAGCGCCGATCTCATAACCGCCGCCCATCGGCCGGGGTTTGCCCGCATAGTCATTGCTGGTGACAATGCCGGCTACAGCGGACAGGTCGAGGCCTGTGTCGATCAGCGGCGAGCCGGCCAGAGGAGTATAATCGTAAAGCGCCACATTATTCAGCAGGGTATGCTCCGGATCAGTAGGGCCGTTGGCCACGGACGGATAGGAGTTAAGGAGCTTACCGGGCATAGCGCTTGCCATATTACCCTGTATAGCGCTGCTGTCACTGGATTTATTCAGCACAAACAGAGAGTTATAAATGCTTATCTTGGCGCTACTGCCATTTCCATAATTAAAAATAGCGCCGCCGCGCGCCGTACCGGCATCATTGCTGACAAAAGAAGACTGATATATGTTCAGCATATTTCCATCGTCGTTTCCTGAGTTATAAATAGCGCCGCCGCCGCTGGTAGAGCTGCCGGAGCCGCCAGTAAGCGTATTGTAATCAAAAATACTATTATTGATAGTTATGGCGCCCCGATTATAAATTCCGCCGCCAGCCGTGCTGGCTTGATTGTTTCTAAGCAGACTATTTTCCAGAGTAGCTGCGCTGTCACGGAATGAATATAAAAAGCCGCCGGTACTTTTTGACCGATTGTTCAGGGCTTTGATCTCAATGCCGTACAGGTGTCCTCCATTATTATAGATGCCGCCGCCGGAAAACTCAGCGCTATTGTTCTCAAAAATAACCTGTTCCAGCCGCATTTTTCCGGTATTGTATATAGCTCCGCCCGTGTCTGATGTGCCGTTTCCGGTAAAAGCAGAATAGCGCAGAATTATCTCGCCGGTGTTATATATGGCTCCGCCGTCGTCATTGGCCTGATTGTCGCTAAAATAAACTTCCTCTAGGAGGAGCTCTGCGCCGTTATTCTGGATAGCGCCGCCGGTATTGTTGTTTGCCCGGCCGTTGATCAGACTGAAGTTCTGCATGGTGATGCGGTAATTGGCGCCTATGGTAAATCCCCGGCCGGCAGCCTCGGCGTTTAAGGTGGAGGCATTGCCCAGAATGTGGATATTTTGGCTAAGTCCCGGATTGTTCGGCAGCGTCAGCCGCTCCTTGTAAACCGCCTCGGCGATATTGAGCGTGGCCTGCGGCAGTTTTTTGCGGACTATGTAGTCTAAAGCTTTTTGGATGCTGGTGAACGGATAGTCCGCGTGTCCGACCTCGCCCAGGGCATGGTTCTGCGTGCTGACAAATAATTCCGTAATATCCGGTTCGGTATGCAGGTTGACGCTTATCTCCACAATATTACCGCTGTTATTCTCCGCCGTGACGATCAGATCGTAGGTAGTATTGGTGTCCAGCAGCGGGCGGGGCAGGGCGTGCAGGGTATAGCCGGTGGCGGTCGCGGTGTAATTTACCGAAATAGTCTGAGTCTGATTGTCCGTGACCAGCCGGATCTTAATATTTTCCGTGCTGATCTTGTCCGGATTTTCCACAACGCTAAACTCCCAGCTTAACGTGACCGGCACCGCGTCTTTTTCCTGCGGACTGATGAGGATAAGGTTCGGTTTGTCCGACTCATAAGCGCCGATATCCGGCAGATGATGCTCCGGTCTGGGCAATTCGCGGTAATCCAGCGAGACCTGCACAGAATCCGCCGCGGCATCCACAGCCGGCGAGTTAAAGGCTATTGCCAGGAAACTATCATCCACGAATAAAGGATCGCCGGTTAGATTATTAATATCGCTGAACGAGCCGGTAGCCAGAGTGTTGTTTTTGTACATAATACTGTTGATAATTTCCGCCGAGCCGGTGTTTTCCAGCGCGGTGTTATTAGACACTATATTGGAATAAATGATTTTTAAACCGCCGGCGTTGCTGAGCGCGGTGCCCTTATTGGCCAGCACAGAATTTTGCATGTAGATTTGCGCGCCGCTGTTATTGACCAGACCGGCGGCCGCATTGCTGGTGGACAGCAAAGTGTCAATGGACAGGAGGCCGGAATTGGTTAGCTGACCGTTTAGAATAATTCTCGCTATATTGCCGCTGACCGCGGGCGGCAGGGCGGTAAGATCTATATTGCCGGAAATAGTCGTATTCCAGGTGCCCGCGATAGAAATATTTTTTTTGTTCGGCCAGATGACATCTTCTGCAAATACTTCTCCAGAGAGGAATATTTTGGTATCATCGCTGGCCAGCTCCATAGCCCTGGCGATAGTCCGCAGCGGACGATCTGGCGCGCCGTCATTATACCCGTCATTGCCTGAACTGCTGACATAAATGTTCTGGGGTTTTTCGGTGTATAGATTATATATCCGCCGGACGGTTTCTGCCGGAACGCCGCTGCTGACGGTGAGGTCTACAGTGATCACGCTGCCGTAGTGAAAGTTTGGCGACGGGGTAAAGGTGATATAAAAATCCGTGGGATCGACAGCAGCGGCCAGCGTGTTGTCTGTGACTGTAATATTAAGCGTGGCCAGCGGATAGCGAATGTCATTGATGCGCAGAATTATATTACCGTCCGTGAGCTCTATGCGCCGCTTATTGTTACGGATCCGTATCGTGATGCTCTGGCTCGTTGCTATAGAGCCTGTTTCGGGCAGCGGAGCATAATGGCTGAAATGCGTATCCTGATATTCATAGAGGCCTATATCGGTCGCGTCATATATATCTCCGCTGTAAACCTGTGTGCCTTTGTCAATCAGGGGCGAATTGAAAGACACCCGGTAGTCACCGGCAGCCGGGTTGATAAACGCCGGATTGACGGTCAAAATATTCCCGTTGGCTGCGGCTATTCCCCGGTTTGGTGCCGCGGAGCTGTGACTGACTGTTATTGCCGTGTTGTCAGGCAGGTCTTGCGAACCGCCGTTATTTAAAAACACGCTGTTTAATATGTTGCCAGAGGTATTTCTGGCAATGGCGTTAGGAGCATTGCCGCCGTCTTCCTCATTACCATGAAATATAGAATGATCGACATATATGCGGCAGGTATCGAAAATACCGACTCCCTGCAGGTTAGCCCTGGAGCCTTTTATTAAAACACGATTGAGTGTGACCTCACTGTTATAAAAAATTCCGCTTCTACTACTATTACCTCTGGGCTTACCTCCTATAAAAGTTGACCAATCCGCGGATACTCTGCTATTGGCAAAGGCGATGCCAGTATGGGATCCGGTCATATTAACCGTGACCTGATATAGATGGACTTCCGCGTTGTAGGCCAGACTGCCTTCCATACTATCGTTTGTAAGGCTGGCATTGCTGATATTGGCGGAGCTGATCGTGATAATAGATTTGCCGTTTTTCGTGTAGAACAGCCCGCCGTTAGACTCAGCTCGATTATTGTCCAGACGGGAATTACGCAGGACCAGATTGGCC
>JAISQA010000014.1 GCA_031274525.1 Candidatus Margulisiibacteriota bacterium | reverse complement strand
GCCAGACTTCCGAGGCCAGCATTTGCACATAATGCGGAACCTGCCCTGCGGACGCGATCAGATACCTGGCTTCCGCGTCTGCCAGAGAAATTTTGTGCGCCGCCATTTTTTTTTGCAGATATTCAATAGTATCTTTCTCCGGCAGAGCGCTCAGCGTCATCTGCTGCGCGGAATTATAAAAAGCCCGTTTTTTATTATTGAACATTTCCTTCAACAAATGCGTTTTACTACCCAGAAAAAGATAATTAGTTTTGCTCTGCAGCTGAATTTTACTGCGCAGGAGTTTTTCAAAATTGATCGAGCGCAGTTTCTCCACCTCCTGAAATTCATCGAAAAAAACCGCCACCCGCTTGTTTTTCCCCGCCAGAGTTTCCGGCAAATCCAGCAAATTAAGGATTGTCGTTTCGTCAAGAGCCGCAGCGGTAAAATCGATAGAAAATTCCTGCTGGCCGCTGTCATTCACGGTCAGCACCGGGCGGATATTTTTCAGCATGGCGGAAAAGCGCTGCAGAAACTTAGCGCCGCCGCTCTGTTTTTCGGCGACCGCTTTAGTAAACAGGCGCACAAAAGACTCCGGAGAATAGACCGGCATAAAATCAAAATAAATGCAAACGAAATTCTCTTTTGCTAGCCGCTCCATCACTCTAAAAACCAAAGAGGTTTTGCCAAACCGGCGCGGCGCATATAAGACTAGATTATTACCGCTGCGCAAAGTATTCACAATGCGGAGCGTTTCCGTTCTGCGGTCAAAAAAACTGCCGCCGCTGACCACCTTGCCATAAGTAAAAGGATTCATTTGGCGTTCCTCCAGATTATGCAAATTTGCATTATGCAATTTTGCATAATATACACTATCCGCCGCCAGGAAAGCAAGTATTTGCTCTTACTCCGAGTTCACGCCGTAAAAGCGCTAAACCTGCCAGCACAATAAGGCTACTTTTACTCTGGTCAGGGCAACTTATTATTTAGCTATGCAGCCTTAGCCGCGCTCTATTTACCCGGACACTGTATCTCCGGCGTTAAGGCTACGCCGGTTTTTTCCCGCACGGCAGTCTGGATAAATTTTATCAGCCCCTGCAGCTCCGCGGCGGAGGCTTTGCCGTTATTCACGATAATATTGGCATGTTCGTTAGAGATCTGCAAATCCTTGTAAACATAACCTTTCAGACCGGCGGCTTCGATCAGCTGGCCGGCGGACTGGCCGGCGGGAGGATTTTTAAAAACCGAGCCGATATTCGGCCGACCCCAGGGCATTTTGGCCTGACGCGCTTTAAAAAATTCCGCTTTTCTTTCCAGCTGTTTCCCGCTGAACAACGCGGATAAAACCGTCCCGTAAAAACCGGAAGTCCGGTAGCCCAGGCGCAGCGCTTCCCGCGTCAAAGTTTTTATCTGCTGATCTTTGCTATCCCAAACCTGGGCGGAGATTATAAAATCTTTTAACGCATAGCCAAACGCGCCGAAATTCATACGCACGCCGCCGCCCACCGTGGCCGGCACGCCAGCGGCAAAGTCAAAAAGTTCCGCTAAACGCGCGCCGCACTCCGCCTCTATACCAGCCGCTGTCTCCGTGATTTTATTTAACTTTTGGGTACAGATCAGTTCCGGCAGATCGCCGAAAAAAACATTGGTGCCGCCGCCGACTACCGGCAGTTCCGGCTGTCCGGCCAGTAATTCTGTAAACTCCGCCATAGTTTCGGGATAATAAACTAGCTCTGCCCGGCCGCCGATGCGGATAGCCGAAAGGCCGCTAAGCGATACGGACTGCTGGCTTTGCATTCCTGACCGGAGCTTTATTGCGCAGACGATTTAAAATTTCTTTGCCCAGCGCGTGAATATCGCCCGCGCCCAGCGTGAAAAACACGTCGCCTTTGCCCAGCTCCCGCAAAGCCAGCCCGGCGACATCTTCTTTTTTCTCCACGAAAACCGCTTTGTCCGGCGCGTTCATTCTGGCCACGATTTCCCGCGCGTCCACACCCGGTATGGGTTTTTCTCCGGCGGCGTAAATACCCGTGACAAAAACCCGGTCCGCCAGCTGCAGGCTTTCGGCAAAATCGTGCAAAAAATGCATAGTCCGCGAATAACGGTGCGGCTGAAAAACACAGAAAATCCGCCGCCGCGGGAAAACCAGCCGGGCCGCGGTCAGCGTCGCCCGGATCTCCGTCGGGTGATGCGCATAATCGTCATATATTTCAACGCCCTGACTTTTGCCGACAAACGTAAACCGCCGCTTCGCCCCGGTAAAGGTGACAATCGCGGTTTTGATCTTATTAAATTCCAGACCCAGCTGCATGCACACCGCCAGCACGGCCAGCGCGTTGAGGACATTATGCTCGCCGGGCACGGCCAGCTCCAGCTCGCCGATGAGCGCTCCGTTTTTGAGCACGGTAAAAGAAGAGCCGCGGTCTTTGTAGCGGATATTTACCGCCTGATAATTCACGCCGGAGTTCAGGCCAAAGGTCAAAACATTCAGGCCCTGCCGGGCGGAAATCCTGTCCCACAAAAGTTTATTGCCCCACTGTTCGGGATTGAGCACCAGCAAATGCCCGGCGCGCCGCGCCAGTTTGGCGATGCAGCGTTCAAAAAGCGCAACGATGTCCTCCAGCCCGGCAAAATGATCGAGATGATCTTTTTCGATATTGTTCAGCACAAAAATTTTCGGGTCGAGATATTGAATGGAGCTGTCGGACTCATCGGCCTCCGCCACGAAATAAGCGGACTTGCCGCAGACGCCGTTGCTGTTGAGGTTGGTCACCTCGCCGCCGATCATAAAAGTCGGATCCAGACCCAGCTGCGCCAGCACCACCGCCAGCATCGACGAGGTCGTGGTCTTGCCATGCGTGCCGGCCACCGCCACGCTTTGGGCGTATAGAGACATCAGATAGCCCAGCACTTTCGCCCGTTCCAGCACCGGCAGGCGCAGATTGCGCGCCTCCTGTATTTCGGGATTGTCATAATTGACCGCGGAAGTATGCACGATGACCTGCGCGTCGCGCATATTAATCGCGGCATGGCCGATATAGACCGCCGCGCCCAGCTCTTTGAGCCGGATAGTATTGGCTGATTCTTTAATGTCCGAACCGGAGACCTTATAGCCCAGCGAGAGCATCACCTGCGCGATAGCCGACATGCCGCAGCCGCCAATGCCGACAAAATGAATGCGGCGTCCCGGCGAAATAATATCCTGGAGTTCTCTGTCCACGGGCATAGATTATAGCAGTTTTTGGCCAATCTGGCTTATTTTAGCCGGCCAGATCTGCACTAAACGCAGACTGGTTCCGGACATTATCCTGAATTAGACAGGCCATTTATACCGTTAATTTTATAGTCTCCTGTTTTCCGCTGAGTTTAGATATGCATCGGCGGGATCACCCGCACGGACTGCAAATGGCGCAGGGCCAGCGCCTGCAGGGACAGATAATTTTTACTGCCAAAAACCGGCTCCAGCACCAGCGGCAGATCTTTGCGCACCGCGCCCAGCATTTTGGCCAGCCGGTCAATATCCGCCGGCGCGGTATGTTTATCGACCGGCGCCCGGACATACACCTTTGCGTCTTTGACCAGCAGCAGGCTGTCAAAAAATTCCCGCTGATAATCCGCTACGTATTCCAGCGCATACAAAGATACGTAGGGCTTGATCTCGGCCAGTCGATCCGGCATCGTGGCGTTGGTTTCCAGGCACAGCGGCACGCCCCCGCCGGCAGGGATAGGCCAAGGCACTTCTTTCAGTACCGGCAGCAGTTCCGCGATCTGCAGGAGCGGCTCGCCGCCGCCCAGTACAATCAACTGCGGCTTGTGTTTTAACTCTTCTTTGACAGCCAGCAGCAGCTCTTCCGGCGCGTAATCTTTAGGCGGAGTCCCGGCTCCCTGCGCCGTCTTTACCGTGTCGATATTGGACAGGGCAAAATCCAGAAACAACTGCCGCTGTCCGATGTACAGGCCTTTTCTCTGAATATCCGTACGTATGCTGGTTAACTGCATTAAGATCACCCCTCTGTCGCGGAGTACCGCGACATCTCCCCTTAATCTAAGGGGAGAAAAATTCAGACCGCAAATTTAGAATACATAGCCCAGAGATATTTTTTGCGTGGGATCCACCAGATAATCCAGCGGGATCAAATAAGCGTAATCCAGACTGATCCCGGCATAAACCAGACCCAGACCGAGCACATAATGCTCCGTAAAAATGCCGCCGCGTAGGGCAAAAATATCCCGCAGCGTGTATTCCACGCCAAGGCCGGTCAGGACATCGTTTTCCCGCAGGACCAGCTCGCCGGAGGCCAGCAGTTCGGGCAAGATCCGGTAAGCCAGACCAAAACGCTGCTGGCGTTTCACCGTACCCACAGCCCCGCTGTCCGTATCCCAGGCCAGCTGCGGCTCCAGCAGATTGATGACGCTCCAGCCCGCGGTCAAAGGCCCGGTACGGTACAGCAGACCGGCGTCCAGACCGGCGCCGGAAGCGTGATTATCATAAAGAGTCTGCTGGATATATTTGACGCTCACGCCCCAGGACAGCGCAGACGCCCCCAGCTCGGTGCTGCCCGGCAGGCCGTCCAGCGGCCGGCCATAAGAAAAAACAAAAACGCGATCCACCGCCGAAAAAGACTGTCCGGTGTCCACCGGACGATTCTTGCTGTCCAGCTCCATGACCGGGATACCGTCAATACTGCTGGAATACAGATTGAACGCCGCGTAACCCCGCCCCAGCCGGGAGCCATAGCCGGCATAGTAGACACTCTCTATATTGCGGTTCCGGGCAAACAGAGTGTTGGCTCTGGTCTTCTTTTGCAGACCGTAACCGGCGGGATTGTAATAAAAAGCGTCCAGATCATCCGCCACCGCGGTGAAAGTTCTGGCCAGCCCTTCGGAGCGCGCACCCAGGCCGTTATCCAGAAAAGACGCCGCGGTCGCAGCGTAAGCCCCGGCACAGAGCAGCAATAAAAAAACAACACTCCGGGACACGCTCCGGCAAAATATTTGTTTCACTCTAATCAGACTGCGCATTATTTTTTACCTCAATATCGCTATTTTCAAAACTTTTTTCAGCCGGCGGCTGCCGGTGTCGATCTCCACATAGGCCAGATAGACGCCGTTGGGCAGGCGCTGGCGGTACAGATTGTCGCCGTCCCAGAGAAACTCGCCGTACCCGGCCGGGAAACGCCGGTCATCCTGAAACACCAGCTCGCCGCCGACAGTATAAACTTTTACCCGCACGCGGTAATAGCCGTCCAGAATAAAGCCGATATGGATCGGCCCCTCGTCAGGATTGGCGGGATTGGGCCCGGACAGGATCGTGTCTTCCATTTTCTGGCCGGGAGGCAGCGGCTCGACAGGCGGCTCCAGCCGCGCCAGCACGATATCACGCTGCACCGGAACAGCAAAATCCACCTGAAAAGCGGCGGTGTTTTGCGTCACATAATCTGCTTTGCAGACAATCAAGCCTAAATCCAGCGCGCAGGCATTGGTGGAAACAAATTCATAAACGCCGCTGCTGTCCGTAGTATACACAGCTAGGATATTGCCCGTGTTATTGAACTCCACCAGAAACACCTGCGCGCCGGGCAGCGGCTGCTTACTGTCCGCCGCGGTCACCAGTCCGGTAACTTTCCAGGCCTGCCGCAAAGTAAAATTGGCGGTAAAATTATCGCCCGGCTTCATCTGCACGGGATCGGCGCTGGGGATAGCATACTGGCCGTCATAATACTGATTTTCATAACCATTGGCGGACACGCGGATATAGACAGCCATCGTATTGTAACCGCCGGTCACCGTGTAGTCACCCTGAGCGTCCGTAAGCGCCGCGCCGACCCAGCTGTCCCAATCACCCAGTTTTTTAAAAACAGCTACTTCTGCACCGCCCAGCGGCTGGCCGCTGGAATTCTGCACCCTGCCGGAGATAGTCCATTCGGGGGCGATCTCCATATTGATGTTCTGCGTAATCGCTCCGGCCGTCAGCGTTATTCTGGCGGCATTTTTGGTCGCTGCCGTCTCGCCGTAATACTCGGCCACACAACCGTCCTGCTGGGCATACACCAGCCGGACACCCGGCGGCACGCGCGGCAGGGTATAGCTGCCGGTACCGTTGCGGGTTACATAGGTCAGCCAGTTGCCGTCTATATCCTGCACGCTAATTGTAACTGTACCCGTGCTATTAGCCGTGACCCAGCCGGAAATTTCCGCGCCTAAATTGAGAGTAAAATCGTACTGGTAGGTATTTTCCGTCTGTAAAATGGCTTTGGTCACGCTTTCCGTAATGTAATTGCCGGTCGCCGCCCGGATATTGACCGTAACATTGCCCGTGCCGCGTATTTCGTATTGACCGCTGGCGCTGGCCGTGACCCAGCCTTTGTTTTTGTTCCAGTCAATATCCGCGCCGGTATATTCGTACATATCGATAACCGCTTCTATATTGGGGGGCGTAACCGTGCCTTTTACCAGCCAGAATTTAGCCACTCTAAAGGTCAGGCCGGAGCTGTTGCCGCCCTGGACAAGAGTCGCGTTCTCCGAAGAAATAATAGCGGGCGAACCGTCTACATAATAAGCGCCGGACGGATAACCGATATAGGGATTGGCGGTGACCGCCTGCAGGTAAACGCCATTGGTTTTATAACCGGACAGTATTTGCAGCACAAACTTCCCGTCCCCGCCGGTGCGGGTATTGCCGCCTTCCGGCAGCTCATAGGCGGTATTCGGCACAAAGGCATTGACCGTCAGACCGGCCAGCGGCTGCCCGCTGTCGTCCTGCACACTGCCGGTAATCAGCCAGTAGTCGCGTCCGGCAAAATTAAAATCCACGCCGGACCCGGTCTGTCCCACCGGTTTATTTATAACCTGCGCACTGGCGGACGTGTCCTGGCCGTCATACCACAAAGTCTTGTAGCCGAAAGACTCGGCGCGGACGACCAGATCAGTATTGGCATTGACGGTCAAAGTGTATGCTCCGCCGCCATTGAGAACTACCTCGTCGCCAGCCGGAGTCCACGCCGAACCGCTCACAAACGCGCTGACGGTGACGGCCGTGCCGGGCGGCACGCTGCTGACCGTGCCTTTGATATACGCCGCGCCGGTCAAAGCATAATTATGACCCGTATAGCCGGTATTTACCGCCACAGCGATAGGATTGGTCGTTACTTTTGTATAATTCGGCGCCGAGATCTGCAGGAAAACCTGCGCAGGATCATTTCGCTTATTGCTGTAGCCGTTGCGGAGCGTATAGTTGCCCTGAGCATCCGTATTCGCCGTGGCGATCCATTGCCACTGACCATTGACCACCGGATAAAAATAAGCCTCGACCAGAGCTCCGGCAATAGGTATATTGACGCCCTCATATATCCTGCCGGAGATAGTCCACTCTCCGGCAATATAAACATCGATATTCGTAGTGGTCTGACCGGCCAGCACGGTAACGCGCCGGGCATTCACCGTCGCAGCCGCGTCGCCGTAATATTTAGCAACGGTGGCGTCCTGCGAGGCGCGCACCAGCCACTGGCCGGTCGGCACGCGCTCCAGGAGATAGGCGCCCGGAGAATTCAGCGTCACCGCCGTAAAATATTTTCCGTCCGTACTCTCCAGATTGACGGTGACAACGCCGGAACCGCCGACAGCAGCGACAGTACCGGAAATCTTGCCGCCCGGATTGAGCGTAACGGTCTGCAGATTGGTCGTGGTCAGCAAGGCAACAGCAATACGGTCATTAACTGTTACCAGATCATTGACATTGTTTTTATCCCGATAAAAAGTCGTGACATAATTATTCAGCGACACGCGCAGGAGCGCGTCAAAAGCCGCGTTGCCCGTGCCGGTCAGCTCGTACAGGCCGGAAGCATCCAGCGTCACACCGCCGAGATAGCCGCTCCAGTTGACGCCGCCGCTATTCCACTCGAATAATTCCACGCGGCCGGTATTGGCCGGAATAGAGCCGGTATTCAGCGTAACGCGGCCGGCGACTTTCCAGCGCCTGTCCAGCACAAAAGTCAAATTGGACTGGCCGCCGGTAAAAACCTGCGCGTCGGCCGAAGATACCACGCTGGTAGTATCATTGTAATACCAGCTGCCGCCGGGGAAACCCAAAAATTGATTGGCTGTCGCGGCCTGCAAAACCAGACCTACGCCGACAGGAATCTCCAGACTAAAACTGCCATCAGCATCTGCCGATTTTTGGGCGCCCGCATAGGTATAATTTGTGCCTTTGACAAAGGCGGACACCGTGACGCCGCCCAGCGGCGCGCCACCGTTATCTTTTACCGCGCCGGAGAGCACGCCTCTGGTGTACATGACGAAATTTATACCCGTGAGACTCGTTGTCCCCATATTCAGGGTAGCGCGATCGCCGTAACCGTAAGCCCTGTCATACCATTGCGGAAAATGCGTGCCGTTGGTCGTCACCTGCACAAAATAACCGGCATTGGCGGGCACAGCGGGCACTTTATAATCACCATTAGCATCTGTCGCGGCCTCCGCCACATAAACATTGCCGGTGGTAAAGACGGTCACTCTGGCTCCGGCAATACTACCGCCGCCGGTGTAAGCCGTAACCCTGCCGCTAATGCTTACCACCGGGGTGAGTTTGAAATTAACATTATTCTGTGCGGCGTTCAGCACGTCCGCATTACTGGAAACAGACTTACCGTTATACCACTGCTCGGCATAGCCGGGGGTGACAGCCCGGAGTATGACACTGGAATTGGCCGGAATACCGAGGCTGTACCCGCCGCTGGCATTGGCGGTAACTTCATTCACATATTCAAAATTTGTGTTTTTCACAAAGGCGGAAACAGACACGCCGCCCAGATTGGCGCCGGTATTGGTGGAAACGCCGCCACTGATGGTGACGGCAGGATACAGCGTAATGCTCACACCGGAAACAGATCCACTCTGATCAATCACTGTCGCTTTGGCCCGGTCATACACGCCCGGCGCGCCGCTCAAATAATACCGGTCAAACTGCCCGGCGCTCATGGCCTGCACGACCTGCGGCAGGCCTTTTAATATCTTTACCGCCGGGTAATTCGTTGGCGTGTTATTTCCGGCATTGACCGTTACCCGATTCACATAAGTATAATTATCACCGTTTTTTTGATAAATATTCACAGTCACCAGACCCGCGCCGGCAGTCCGCGTGATATTACCGTCCATATTTATGGCTTCCTGCAAAGTGATGTTTACACCGGATTTACCCGCGTCATTAAAATTAAACGTCGTGGCTTTATCCAGCTCATACGTCCCCGCGCCGCCGGTGACATAATACCGATCCAGATGCCCGGCTTTGCTCGCTTTGACCACCAGCAGTCTCGAAGCGTGCCGCGGGGCTTTCAGGGTGTAATCCCAGTTCGCCGCATTTCCGGTCACGCGGCAGATATAATTTAATTCCTGTCCGGTTTTTTCAAAAAGCACAACCTCCGCTGCGCCAGCGCCGGTCAGCCGGCCGGTAATATCCCCGGACTGCTCCAGCGTGATATTGACGCCGGAAACAGCGCCGACCGGAGTGAGCACCCCGGCTTTTTCCCGGTCATAACTGCCGGGCGCGCCCGGCAGATAATATCTCTCCACATGTCCGGCGCTCAGGACCTGCACGACCTGCGGCACATTTTTTAAGGCTTTCAGGCCGGTATAGCCGGTGCCGCCGGAACCGGCATTGCGTGTCGTATCGTACACATAGGTATAGACATAATTCGGCGCAGCGCCGCTCCGCTCAAAAACATTCAGCGTCACGATCCCGTCGCCGCCCTGACGGGTGATACTGCCGCTTATGTCCACCGTTTCCTGCAGGATGATGTTTACATCATTTCTGGCCGTGCTTACCGGCGTCGCTTTGTCCCGCTCGTAGGTATTGTCAAAATACCTGCCCAGATAGCCAGCTTTCTCGGCCAGGACTACTTGAGACAGCCCGGAGAGGATCTGCATATTATACGTCCCGGTGGAGCTGGCCTGCACATTGTTCACATAGGTATAAACATAATTGGGGGGGCTGCCGCTGCGCTCAAAGACATTCACGGTCGCGCCGCTGCCATTCGTAATACTGCCGCTAATCGTCACCGCGGCCTGCAGGGTGATATTTACGTTCTCTTTTTTCGTGGTGTTCGGCAAAGTGAAGACTGTGGCCTTGTCCAGTTCGTATGTCCCAGCCGCACCGCCGTAATACCGATCCAGATATCCAGCTTTGCCGGCCTTCACTACCAGCTGGCGGGCGCTATTCACCGGGGCGGGCAGCTCATAGTCCCAGCTTGTCGTTGCGTTCGCTGTAACATTTTTCAGGTACGTCAGCGTGTTCCCGGATTTTTCAAACAAAACCACTTCCGTCAAACCGGCGCCCGTCAGGCCCGCTATTCTGCCGGCTACAGTCACGGCCTGCTCCAGCGTGATATTGACATTGGAGGCATTGCCGGCCTGATTTATCACTCCGGCTTTTTCCCGGTCGTACACGCCGGGCGCGCCGCTCAAATAATACCTGTCCAGATGCCCGGCGCTCATGGCCTGCACGACCTGCGGCACATTTTTTAAGATCCGCACTGCGGGATAGGTAGTTGCGGCAGCAGCGGCATTTACCGTCACATGACTCACATAGGTATAAACATCGCCGCTCTTTTGATAAATATTCACGGTCACCAGACCAGCGCCGGCAGTCCGCGTGATATTACCGTCCATGTTTATGGCTTCCTGCAGGGTAATGTCTACACCGGTTTTTCCCGCGGCACTAAAAGTAAACGCCGTCGCTTTATCCAGCTCATACGTCCCCGCGCCGCTGGCGACATAATACCGATCCAGATGCCCGGCTTTGCTCGCTTTGATCACCAGCGGCCGGCTGGCGTTCCGCGGGGCGTTGTCCAGGGTGTAGGTCCAGCTTGCCGGGGCGGAGGCGTTCTTGATCCCGGACAGATATTTCAATTCATTGCCCGCTTTTTCAAACAAAGTCACTTCCGCCGCGCCAGTCCCGCTGCTCGTCAGCGTGCCTTTGATCTGGCCCGCCGCTTCCAGAGTGATATTTACCGCACCATTTCCGGACTGCACCGGATTGGCTTTTTTACCGTCAGCGCCCGCGTCGTAAACATTATTGTAGAAACGGTCTACATAACCGCTCTTGCTGGCCAGGACAATGAGCTCGCTGCCCGCCGGCACGGGCAAAGAATAAGCGCCGCCTGACGTAATGTTCGTCGTATCGCTGACATGGGTAAATTTGCCGTCATTGAGGAATGCCGTCACCTTACCGCCGGAGCCATTGGTGATAGCGCCGGAAATAGACCCGGCGGCAGGCAGGGTAAAATCATAAGTCCCGGCCGCGTTGATTGTCACCCGGCCATTGAGACCGGCGTAAAACAAAGGGAAATAGTTATTTTTTTCCGCTTTGACAAAATAATCGCCGTGCAGACCGGCAAAGCTGTAGCTGCCGTCGGCGGCCGTCATAGAGCTGGTCACCCAGTGCAGGCCGGCCGCTTCAAAGAGATTGACGGCAATACCGCTGTGATCGGTCTGACCGGACAGGGTGACTTTGCCGGAGATATTATAAACGGAGGACGGGATGGTGAAATTTGCTGTGGTATAAGAGGATTGCATAAAGACGTCCGGAAAATTTACCAGATCCGCGCTGGCATAGGTCTGTTTATGATGGGCATACGAGGCTATAGTTTGGCCCGGGACATAAATTCCTACTCTATAATTTCCTGAAACGCCAATAGTAACTTTATCAATCCCCGTGCCGCCAGCAGTCTTTGGATAATTATCGATAATCTGACCGGCGGCATCTATGATAAGAACATTAAATTTCGTGCTGGGGGTCAGCGCAGGGTTCGTTACAATAGCCGTGGCAACAGCGGCAAAAGCCGCATTAAATAATAATGAAAAGAAGAGGAAAGGCAGAAAATATTTATATATTTTTCTGAACATATTTATCACCGGCTATTATAACATGTATTTCCCCCCTTTTTATTCATTTCCGCCCAAAATCAGGGCTGCTCCGGGTATATAGGCCCGGAAAAATCCACATGATATTCAACAAACGTATCGGTAGGCAGTTCTAAGACCAGACCCTGCACCCCGCCAGCCGGGACGTCCTCCGGGGTATCCGGCGCGTCCGGCAGGGCGGCTTCAAGGAAGCGCGCCGGGAACTTCTGGTTATTGACACACACATTGCTCAGCGTCAAACCCGCCATATCCCCTTGCAGCAGCAAACCAGCTTTGGTAAAAAGCTGGCTCCGGTCCACGCGGGGCAGTTCCAGTTTATGTTCGGACGCGCCGTTGGCGCTGACCGCGATAGAAAGTATCTCATAGTCTCCGGCCGCGGCGCTTTCCCAAAAAACTCCCGCTAATTCCGTCTGATCAAAATTCCCCCCTTTTATGGCATTGGCGGGCAATTTTATCATCCAGAAATCAGTATTTTCCTCCAAACATCCCGCAGCAATCATATTGTCACGCAAACTATCGTCATCCATGCTATAAGCGCTGAGATCAGCCATGCCATGACTGTCATCATCAAGGCTCAGGCCAAATCTAACTGTGTTTAAAAAATTCCCAACGTGAAAGCCAGTTGTTTTTTTAACATTCAGCTTCAGATAACCATTTTTATACCAGGCACCATAGTTATCAAAAGGCAGCCTGTCTTCGTCTCTGGCAACATCATTGACCGCAACCTGAGGCAATTTATCCGCCGCCGCGGAAGAAGGGAAAGTGAGCTGTAAAATGCCCGTGCCCGGGACGCTCGCCGCCGCACCATTGAATAGAGAGAGATATTCTTCGTGAAAGCTCTCCAAAGACACGCTGCCCACAGGTCCCCGGGGTTCAAAAACCAGCGCATCGCCTTTTTTGGTAACTTTACCCTGCGCGTCTTTTTCATCTTCCTGGCCCAGCACCAGCCTGTAGGCGGCCCCGTCCGGCAGACCGGTCAGGGTAAAATCAAAAGCGCCGCTCCGGTCATAATTAACACCCGCCGCTCTGTAAAGACCAAGGTACGCCCACTTAGAGCCGGCCCCGGACACACCAAAGCTCACCGCATCGTCCGAGTCGGGACTGCCGCCGGTAATATAATTATTCTCATCTTTCATCACCCTGGTCACATAAATATTCCGCGGCTTCAGGTCAAGCGTAACCGTCATAGCCGTCCTGTCCAGAGCAAGGCCGTAAGTAGCCAGATTATCCCAGTCCAGCTCTCCCGTGCCAGCGCCTTTCAGCGCGACATACGCGGAATGAGGATCATCCGCGGCCGCATCTTCCGCTTTTTTGTCCGTTCTGGCCCTGTCCAGCAGACCCAGCGTAAAATTCTCCAGCGTGGCAGCGTCTATATCGGAAAATTTTAAGACGATGCGCTCCGGCGCCTGTCCGCCGTGCTCCGCCCTGTAGCGCTTATAAAACTCGCCCAGATCGACCTTAACTCCCGCCTCATTATCCTTGCCGCTGTAGTCAAGCCGGACATATATCGAAGCATCTTTATCCTTATCCAGGCTCGTCCTTTCTACATACACAAATCCGAGACCCTTAAAATAACGGGTCACCGGGTCTTTTATTTCAGGCGTATTAGGGGGCGGGCTGGAGGGGGGGATATTTGTTTCCCACACATGGGGGGTGCCTTCCTGAGGCCGGCTAAACTCACTTTCTATGCCGCCGATAATGGCCTTAACCCATACCAGGTAAGGAACACCATTGTCCAAACCGGTAATAGTAGCGGTTCGGGACTCTATATCTATCTCGCCCTCCCATTTTTTTCGAGAATTTTCGTCAGTGCCATACCACACCTCATAGCTGTCAGCTTCTATATCTATATTATTATCTCCTTTCCTATATACCCGTGACCATTCCACTAAAAGCTTCTGGTCCATTCCGGTTACTTTTTCCACTAACGGGGGATTTGTAGTTTTATCTTCTGACGTGTCTGTTTCTCCGCCTGGAATTTTAGCAGAACTTTCCAGTTCCATTGTAGGATTAACACATCCTGAGGCCAGACCCAGCGCGGCCAGACCCAGCATAACGGCCAGCAGTTTGCTCAACACAGGATGTCCGCTGCCGGACTGGCCGCCGGTCAAGCGGGCTCTGTCCCTCACTGAAATATATTTTTTGTACATATATAAACTCCTTTCGGCCGGTGAATTTGTCCGGCCATTATCCGCTTACGCTAAGCGGGCTAGAGCCTCAGGGAGCGACCCACACATCCAGGATACTGGCAGGGGTCAGGCTGCCATCCTCTGTCCGCGTAGAAGTCTCCACCGTATATTTGATCGCCTCAGCATCGTCTCTGTTCGGATTAGTCAGGAAAAGCCCCAGAGACACCGCCCGCACCTCACTGTTCAGACGGCTAACCTGCCCCCGAAAGTCTAACTGTCTGCCGCCCAGATACACATCCGCCAGACGCAGCTCCGGCAAATCCTGTCCGTTGTTAAACACAAAACCAATCTTATCAAAATCTGTCCCGCGGTTCACCCTGTCCGGCAGAGGAATGGCCTGCTCAGCGCCGCCGTCACTGAACGTTGCGGACAGCAGTTTATAATCGCCGGGCCCGGCCGCCGCGCTCCCGAAAAACAGAGAAGACAGCGCCAGACCGTCTTCCGGCCGGCCGGACATTAGGTTCAGCGGAACCCGCACTTCCCAGAAATCAGCATCTTCGACAGACTGGGCCGCGATCGAGTCGAGCAAAGCGGCATCATCCCCGGCGGAGACCGTATAGCTCTGATAAGCGCCGCGGGAATCCAGACAGCTAAAGCCAAATTTAACAGCAGCTAAAAACTCCCGCAAAGTAAGACCGGCGGGTTTGGCGAGTTTAAATTTGAGCAGGCCGTTATTCCAGGCCTGAAAATTATCCTTCCGCAAATCCAGCGCTATTTTGGCGCCGGGATCGTCGCTGGCAACATTAATCGTGACCTGCGAGTCCGCGCCGCGCAAGCCCAGGTTCAGGCCGCCGTCCTCAGCCAATTCCGCCGCCGCGCCGCCGGACAGGGTGAACCCGGCCTCATGAAAATCCCGCAGGGGGATCGCCGCGCCCGGCGCCCGGTCAGGATGCTCTTCCGGATAATAAACCAGCTCCGGGCCTTGTTTGATTATCCTGCCGTCCGCATCCCTGGTAGCTGCCTGACCCAGCGTCACCCGGTAGCGGAGATCCTGAGCCCCGGCACCGGCGCTCAGGTTTAGAGTCAGCTCGTGGCCAGCGTTATAAGTATACGGCGCATTTTCCATATTCAAACCGAGATAGGCCCAGTTCTGTCCGGCGCCCTGCACGGCAAAATCTACCGCGTTATCTTCCAGGTTTTTGAGCGTGATATAATTCGGCGCATCACCGGGGTCGCTCAGCGTAATCAGACTCGTCAGCACAGGGCGCTGCTGAAGATCCAGCTCTATGGTGCCTTCCGTTTGGTCTACTTTGATCCCGTAAACAGACAGATCCCGCCAATCCTGCAGGATGGGATTGGCATATTCCATTTCAGACAGATCCACAAAAATAGACTCTTTCTTTTCCGGGTTACTGGCTTTTGCGTTATTTGCGTCCAGCAGACCCAGCACAAAATCGGTCAGCGCAACGCCGACCCGCAAACCGGTAATTTTTAAGACTATATTCCGGGGCAAAGAACCGTTGTTGTTATTTTTATAAAACTCATAAAATTTTTCCAGATCGATCTTGAGGCCGGCCCGGGGACTGTACCGGTCATCCCCGCCTTTTACCGGCGGGCTGTCAAACACGGTCACATCCACGGCATCATTGCGATTAGCAGCCGCGACGGCTGTCAGATCACCGCTCTCTCCGTAAGGGTTCAGCATATCGCCGGTAGATTCACCCGGCACTTCCGTACTGCCGGTGTCATAGTTACCCTCATTAACCACTTCATTATCGAAGAAACCCCTGCAGCCCGTGGACATAGCAAACCAGGCCACAAGACTCAGCCCGGCTACGATACGCCGAAAAATTCGCCCCGGGACGGGCCTGCCGCCGCCGGTCTGCGGTATTACGGTATCGTTAAATGAAATCTGCTTTACGTGCATGGCTAACTCCTTTCCATATCAAGATATCGCAAGTTATTCTCCTTATTCTCAATAGTTTTCCGGTCTTTTACCTCTTCTTCCGCCTAAATAATTTACTAAACCAGTCGTCGACAGGAAGCGAAACGCTAGCGGAAACATTCCAGTTATGCACTGAATCCGCAGTAGTAGTGCTGCTATTCGTCACCGTCGTGGCAGGTATATTGGGGTCTGGATTAGTATACGTTACGCTGCCTGTTTCCGTCCGGGAGGAACCGGCCGCGTCATAAAAATTCAGGCCCAGCCGCCAGGTAATACCCCACAGTTTGGCCGAAGTAAGTTCCAAATTCAGGCCGTAACCAGCCTGCTCTTTATATAGATCCAGATACCCGGACAGGCTGAGATTCAAATCCCGGCTAAGGAAATAATTAAGAGACGCTTCCAGCGCCAGACCGTGCGCTGTCGTGTCGTCGATCTGCGGACGGCCGCCTCTTATCTGCGGCGCCCAGGCTTTGTGGAATAGATAACCGGCGCCGACGTCCAGAGCCAGATTGCCGGCCCGGCCCAGCTCAAAGGTATGACCGCCCCGGAGCAAAAATTTGTTGGTCAAATCGCCCTGATCGGCCCGGTTCGTAAGTAGAGTGCCGGATTCCTGCCAAGAAATTCTGGTCTCGGACAGATCCAAGCTCAAACTGTCCGCAAAGCCAAAACGCCAGCGTTCTTCCTGACCGTACGGCGCGAACATGGCGCCGAGCTGAGCGTCCGCGGTAAAACGGTTATTCAACCACTGCGTATCTTTATCGCCCAAAAGCTCCGCGTCATAAGCCGAACGCCATTGCGGGGTCTGGCTCCATCCCACGCCGCCACCGATATTCGCCTGTAAAAGGGTCAGCGACCTCAGGCTAAGATCGCGCAAGAAAATAGATTCTAAACCCGCACCTAAGATCGGAACAACGGCCTCATGACTCACGGATAGAGGCGTATCCGTGCTGAACAGAACGCCTTCCCTGAACCGCTCGTCATGCACATCCGCCCGGTTTGTGCTCTCATATGTAGCCAAGCCCACGCTACCCCGGATAATCAGCGGAACATTAAATAACTGCTGCAAATCAAGGCTGGCCTGCGCGGTGAATTCCGTGCGCTGAATCTCTTCCGAGTAAGTCTGCCGGTTATTTGTTTCCTGACCATTAGAAAGGTTTTTACTCCGCGTAACCACGCTCCCGCTGCTTTCTTCATGGAACCTGTTATAACCGACCAGTATCGACAGCCCGGACGATTTTTCAGTTTTTATACCCCCCAGACTGCCGTACCCGGGATCCAGCGTTGTCAGCACGTCGCGCAAATCCCTGTTCTGGTCGAGCAAAGCGCCGGGTCTATACGGGAAAGTCCCGTCCAGTACAGTATTGGATTCCGTCAAAACGGAGAGCAAAGCCGCATATAGATACAGGGCTTCTTCCGGCAAAGCATACGCGGCCGACGGCTCAAACCCATCGCCGGACAGGGCAGCCAGGATATTCGTGATAACTTCCTGCTCGCCAGCCGGAGCCTGTTCGATTATTTGGCCCTGCGCATCGGTCCCGCCCCACAGTCTCCGCTCCAGCAAAGCAGTCAGGTCCCGCCGGTAATTCTGCAGGGCCGTCTTATTCCAGACCGGATCATTGGTGCGCATGGATGCCGCGCAGCACTGGATCAGCAGGATAAAGCGCTTTAACTCAAAATAATAAGCATTGACATATGTCCCCTGTGCGCTCTGCGCGTCGAGCACAGCCAGCAGCTGCAGGATATTTTTGTCCGCCGCGGGGCTGCCTTTGGGCGCTCGCTGCTGGATCAGCGCGGCCGTTAATTCCAGCAGCATCTTTTCTGCGGAGTAGCCCTGATAGTCCGGCGAGGTTTGGTCAGTGTTATTCACCCAATCGGCGTATCTGTGCTGGAAAGCAGCTATGTCTGGCCCGGCATATTTGCCGTGCGGCAGGCCAAAAGCAGTTTCGGCAATCTCGATAGCCTCCGGCAAATCGCCGTTGCCCAGCGCCAGACCCATCCGGCTGTAAGCGGTGATGAGGCTGCCGTCATCCTGCGCCCTGTAAGCGACCGGCAGCAACCCGGTCAGCGCCGCGTACCGGGAGGCCTCTTTTTCAGCCCCGGTTTTGATCCCGGCTTTTTCTTTTTCTTTGGCTTTTTCTTTTTCTTCATTGATAAACTTCGTGATCAAGACGGCGGATTCCGGATAGTATTTTTCCGGCTCGTGCACCAGATAAGCGTCCAGCAGCGGCGTCAGCGCCGCGCGCCCGGCGTCAGAGGTATTGAGCAAGCGCAGTAAAATGTAATATCCATAGCCCTGCTCGGCGGGTGTAAATTCAAAACCGGGCATTTGTCCGGCCGCGCCGAAAAATGTCCGCCGGAACTCCCCGATTTTCCGAATCAGTTCTGAACCAGGATAATCAGCGGGTTCGGCCGAAATTAGACCGAAAGGACTGCCCGGCAGATCCGCCAGCTGCAAATCGTACAATATATTGACCGCGGCCATAATTTCCGCCGTGCTGACCACCGACTGGCCGCCCAGTGTGGCAGCCTGATCCAGCAGATGATCAAGGGCTTTTTTATCCGCCCAGAAATCGCCCTGCAGCTGCCAGGCGGCAATCTGGCCGGACAGGCGGCGCTCGATAATATCGTAAGACGGCGTGTCACCGGCCGGCTGAAGCGCTTTCTGACTCTCGGCCAGACGCCGCTCCAGAGCGGCCTTATCCGCCGGCGGCAAGGGCGCGAGCGCCTCTTTAAGCTGTTTCTCCGTATCCTCCACTTCACTAATACCCCGGCCTTTATCGTCAAACTTGAAATGCGTCAAAAGATAATTGTATTTCAGCAGGAGCAGTTCGGCTTTATAATTTTGCAGCAAATACTCCCAGCCCTCATTGTCAGCCGGCAGACCGGCTATCGCCCGCCAATCAGCTTCCAGCGCGTCGAGAGAACCATCCTGCAGAATAAGGCCTTCCAGATATATCCGGCGCAGGGCCAGAGCCTGCGCTTCCTGTTCCAGACCATCGGTAAAGTTCAGCTGCGGTAAATCCCGCGGCGCCAGTGCGGAATAAGCTCTGCGCTCCAGAGCGGCATAGGCCCGCAGCTGCGCCAGCATATTGCGATAAGTCTGCTGCTGATCCCGCGGCAAACC
>JAISQA010000003.1 GCA_031274525.1 Candidatus Margulisiibacteriota bacterium | reverse complement strand
ATACCTGCTATCCGGCAGGAGCGTTGCGCTTCAAGTAGCGAACAAGTGGCGGCGCGGGCCGCTGGCAAAGATATTCGCGCAGCCCTAAAAAAATGAAATATTCAGAGAAAGGGACAGGTAAAATGTCAATAAATTCCTGCAATTTTCCCTGGCGGCTTACGATATCCTTATAGATAAAACCCGCAAAGATAAAGGAGGAACGGTTATGCCAAACAACAGCTGCAAATTAATAATCACCTGCTTAATACTGGGCCTGACCCTGTTTACCGGCGCGCTGGCGGACTCCAAAATCTATATCGGCAATGAGGATAATCAATTCATCGTCGGCATTGAATCGGTCGCCGCCGAGGCTGACGCCGCCGCCGGTCTGGAAATCCGCACTTATTTTGCCAAAAAAGGTCTGGTCATTAACGGCGTCGAATACGGCTCGCTCCCCGGCAAAACGATCTACACCGCCACGGCAGCCGGTAAAAATAAAGACGGCGCATTTATCAAATACAAACACAACTGGATTTACGCGCTGGAGGAAATGACCGCGGGCAGCACGGCCGCTAATTCTATCGAATACGGCGCTGGCGCTGGCCCGAATATCCTGACGCACTAACGAAATACTATATAAAAATTATATATTGGAAAGAAACCGCGGATCGATCCGGACAAAACCGTTCTCGTCTTTGACCGTGCGCAAATTGTCCTTAATTTTTATCTTCCGGCGTTTTAAATCACCCAATTTAAGTATATTATTCACCTGCTCCATACATAACCCCCCGATCATCTATAGCTATCTGACAAGCCCCACCATGCGGTAAAAATTTTCATTCTCGTCAAGGTAGGCGTAATTCACCTTATCCGCGTACTCATCGCGAACGTCCAGAATTTCACCGTTCAAAAAAAGCTGATTCACATTCACTCTGATGTGCATTTTGGCTTTTTCTTTATCCATAAAGACAGACCACCCCCCTGCTGTGTATACAGCCCAAAATACAGATTTCATGCCAGGTTTTGGGGCTTATTCAGGCGAAAACCGCTTTTTTTTGAGCACTTTGGGCCGGTTGGCAGCCCGAATCGGCCGGATTACTGCCTGTTTTTTGGCAGATACGCTCAGAAAATCCGCCGCCGCTTCCAGTTTGGCCCAGGCTTTGCCGCTGGACAGGATCGCTCTGGCCTTAGAAAAACCGGACTGCAAATCCTCCGCCAGACCGGACGCGGCTATCGCGGCGGCCGCGTTCAGGGCCACTATATCGGCACGGGCGGATTCTTCCCGGCCGGAAAGAATGATCTTGCAGATCTGCGCGCTGTCCTGCGCATCGGTGCATTGCAGGACGGATACGGATTCGGAGCTCAGACCCAGCTGCTCCGGGTTGAAGATCAGGGTATTGATCACACCGCCGCGCAATTCTGAAAGGCGCGTCTCCGCCGAAATGGATATTTCGTCCAGCCCTTCCAGACCGTGAAAAACAAAAGCGCGCCGGCGGCCCAGCAGGCGCAGCACGCTGGAAAAAAGCGTCGTCATTTTCTCCTCAAAAACACCGGTAATCTGTCCCTGCAGGCCCAGCGGATTGCTCAGCGGAAAAAGCGTGTTCAGGATATTGCGGAAACCGACCTGCCGGCTGACCCGCACCAGCGGCATTAAGCGCGGATGAAAAAGCGGCAGATATAAAAAAGTAATCCCCGTGCGGGCCAGCAGTTTCAGCATTTTCTCCGGCGGCTGCTGAATATTGAGGCCGAGTCTGGCCAGCAGGCGCACCGAGCTGCAGCCGTATTCCGGATCGGCATAGACCTGCTTGGCCACGCGCGCACCGGCCGCGGCGGCGACAAAAGCCGCCAGCGTTGAGATATTGAAAGTATCCATTAAGTCCCCGCCGGTGCCGCAGGTGTCGATCAAATGCGCGCCGGGAGCCCTGACCGGCACCGCGTATTTTTTGATGACCTGCGCCATACCCAGCAGTTCGGTCTGATCCTCGCCTTTCGTGCGCATCGCCGTGAGAAAAGCCGCCTGTTCCGCGTCCGAACATTTGCCGGAAAGGATATATTCCATTATTTCCGCGGCTTCTTTTTGCGTGAAAGTATTTTTGTCAATAAGTTTTTGAATGACCTGCGTCAAATCGCGCATCGTCTACCTCTGCACCCGCATTATATCACAATTTAGAGGAGCAAATTGCCGCACAAATCAAAAACCTGATATTCCTGCGGCAGGGCTTTGGTTTTCAGCAGAACAGCGCAGTCCTCCGGAGCATAACCGTCCAGCACATTCTCCGTAACCAGCCAGCTGGCATAATCAAATCTGGTCAATTCCACAAAACGTTCCGGCAGGCGCAGCCAGACCGCCAGCAATTCTTCTTCCTGATCCACGATGAGCACACCCTGCCCCCGGCTCCGGAATTTTAAGCGGCCGCCGGTAAAATCATAGACCGCCGCGCGCTCCAGATAATACGGCGTCTCCGGCCGGCCGGCTTTGATCAGCAGGGGAAATTCCAGATCCAGCAGGCGCAGTACATATTCGCCCGGATTGGCGCGAAAACGCCAGACCAGATTTTCGCTGGCGTCCGGCAGCACAGGCGGCCAGAAAAACCCGGTTTTACGCACGGGGGTATTTTTTGGTCCGGCGAGCGAAACCTGTTCCGGGCGCAGGACAAAAGTCTCCGCGGAGTCATTGCGGATATTCGCCGTCACCACGATACAGGCTCCGTCCGCACGCGCGGCCAGAGTAATGGTCAGGCCGCGCACAGTCCGGGTCTGCGGCGGTAGAATAACGGCGCGGTAAGCCGGGGCTCCTGCGATCAAAAAACTGCAGAGCAGCAAAAGGCCCAAAATCTGGCGCATAGTCATAGACTGTAAGTTATTATACAATCTAATCCATAAGACAGCTAAGCTGTTTTGCTGATATCTTTGCGGCCGCACGCCGGGGCCTTTCACTTAACGGCGCCCTGCACAGGCCGGGTAAGTTTGAGCCCAAACGCGCTTACCGCAAAATATTAGCAAAACCATCAAGGAGTTTTATGGGTTTAACAGTCGCCGAAAAAATAATCAGCCGGCATCTCGCCGGGGGCGAGTTAAAACGCGGCAGCCCGCTCGCTGTCCGCATTGATCAGACGCTGACTCAGGACGCGACCGGCACAATGGCCTATCTGCAGTTCGAGGCGATGGGCCTGCCGCGGGTCAGGACCGAGCTGTCGGTCAGCTATGTCGATCACAATACCCTGCAGAATGATTTTATGAATATGGACGATCACCGCTACCTGCAGACTGTCGCGGCCAGATACGGCGTTAAATTTTCCCGCGCCGGCAACGGTATCTGTCATCAGGTGCATCTGGAGCGTTTCGGTAAGCCGGGTACCACCCTGCTCGGCTCGGATTCACACACGCCGACCGGCGGCGGCATCGGCCAGATCGCGATCGGCGCGGGCGGGCTGGATGTGGCCTGCGCTATGGCCGGCCAGCCTTTTCATCTCACCATGCCCGGGATCGTGAAAGTGCATTTGACCGGCAGTTTAAACGCCTTCGTTTCGGCCAAAGATATTATTCTGGAAGTTCTGCGCCGGCTGACCGTCAAAGGCGGCGCGGGTAAAATAATCGAATACGCCGGGCCGGGCGTGTCGACTCTCTCCATCCCGGAAAGGGCGACCATTGCCAATATGGGCGCGGAGCTGGGCGCCACCACCAGCGTTTTTCCCTCGGACACTGTCACCAGAGCGTTCCTGCAGGCGCAGGACAGGGCGGCGGACTGGCAGGAAATAAGCGCTGATCCGGACGCGGTGTATGCGGAGGAAATGACCATCGATCTCGCCGCACTGGAGCCGCTGGCCGCCTGTCCGCACATGCCGGACATCGTAAAAAAAGTTGCCGAAATCAAAGATCTCCGGGTCGATCAGGTGCTCATCGGCTCCTGTACCAATTCATCTTACAAAGACCTGCTAACCGTCGCTCATCTGCTTCAGGGCCGCAAAGTGCATCCCGCCGTTTCGCTGGGCGTCGCGCCCGGCTCCCGGCAAGTCCTCGCCATGATCGCCCGCAACGGCGCGCTGGCCGCGATAGCCGCCGCCGGAGCGCGGATCCTGGAGTCTGCCTGCGGTTTCTGCATCGGCATGGGGCAGGCGCCCGGCAGCGGCGGCGTGTCCGTGCGCACCAATAACCGCAATTTCAAAGGGCGCAGCGGCACCAAAGACGCCGGTATCTACCTCGTCTCCCCGGAAACCGCCGCAGCGACAGCTCTTACCGGATACCTGACCGACCCGCGGGCGCTGAATATACCGCCCTTTAAATTCGCGCCGCCGGAGCAGTATTTGATTGACGACAGCATGGTGCTGGAGCCCGCGCCCGGGACAGAGATCATCCGCGGCCCGAACATCAAGCCCTGCCCCCGGCGCGGGCCGCTGACAGCCGATCTGGCCGGAGAGGTGCTGCTCAAGACCGGCGACAACATCACGACCGACGACATTATGCCGGCCGGCAGTAAAGTTCTGCCGCTGCGCAGCAATGTACCGGCTATCGCGAATTTTGTCTTTGCGGGCCTCGACCCGTCCTTCGCCGGGCGCGCGCTGGAGAAAAAAGGCGGCTTCATCATCGGCGGGGAGAATTACGGTCAGGGCTCTTCGCGCGAGCACGCCGCGCTGGCGCCGATGTATCTGGGCATCCGGGCAGTCATCGCCAAATCTTTTGCGCGCATTCACAAGGCCAATCTGATAAATTTCGGCATACTCCCCTTAACTTTTGTAAATCCGGCAGATTATGCCGGGATCCCGCAGGGCGCGGAGTTAAAAATAGCCAATATTACTGCCGCCTTAAAAGCTAAAAAAAATATTTTTGCGGATATTGCGGTCAGCTCCGGCGGTGCGGCACCCTCCGGCGCCGCGCAGGGCCAGACACCCGCCGCCCGCCTGGAGCTGACCTATGACCTGTCGGACAGAGACCGGGAGATTTTAATTGTCGGCGGGATGTTGAATTACGTATCACAAATATGATACAATTGTAACATAATCAAGATACACTTTAAGGAAGGAAAAGTTATGCGCAATACTCATATCCGGCCGGTAAGAGACCTGCGTAATAATTACGCGGAAGTGGCTGCTTTATTAAAAAACCATGATCAGGTGATCATTACCAAAAACGGCCGCGGAGCCGCGGTACTGATAAACTACACCGATTATCCAGAGATAGAAGAATATCTGCATTACAAGTATATGCTAGAAAAGCTCAACGAAGCGGAAGAAGAGGCCGCCTCGCCTAAGGTGGAATGGCTGGATCATAAAACCGTATTCTGTGCGCTGCGTAAAAAATATCATGAGGAAACAATATAAAATTCAACTGCTCAAACGAGCGGTCAAGGATCTTGACAGCATCTGTGAATATCTAAGCCTTTTCACCATAAATGCCGCAAAAAATTTTCTTGACCGGCTGGAAAAAGTTTTAGACCAGCTTGCAGCCCACCCACAAATGTATCCAGAATGTGAGCTGGGCCGGCATTATCGCAAATTAGTCCTGGGCAACCACCTGGTGTTTTATAAGGTGCTCAGCACGGACAAGACCATAAAAATATATCGCATCCTGCACGCAAAACGAGACACTTCTATATACTGGCGCAGCCCGCAAGCTTAAAAGAATAGACAGGCTTAGACAGACGCTTTGGCTGGCTGGATATTTTCTTTACCATTATTGACATCTATTTTCATTTAGTGTACTATCGCTACCGCAATTGCAATGCTATTGCAAAAATCAAGGAAAAAGGAAGGAAAGTTATGTCAGAGTATGTACTCATTAGAACAGAGGTACCTAATTTGGTGATTGACAGGCAAAAAGTAGGCATGACCAAGTCTATAGTTATTAATAATCCCCAGCTGGAACTGGAAATATTAAGCAGTATCGCCGCGCTGGATGGCAGCGCCGATAAGATCAATATAAGTGACTTTACCGCCAATCCAGCTCAACTAGAAGCTTTGGCCAATCGTTTGCAGGGGCTGCCGCTCTACTTGAATGATATCTGCACGCGGCATCAAGTCCCCTGTTTTTATTATGATATGGATTCCGCGCTCCAGTATTTACAGGGCATCAGGAACCAGATCGGCGCCGCTAATTTTGCCAACAGCAAAGTCGTCTTCGAAGAATTGCTGCTGGGGTTGGAGCTTAGAACCTTGCCCCAGTTTGCCGACTGGAATTTTGACCCTGAGGAACCGCCGCATCACATGATTGTCAGAGCTTACAATATACCCAAAACTGGCTCGTCTTCGGTCAGGCCGTCCATTAACGCCCTGCCAGTCTCGCGTCAGACCAAAGAAATACTGTTTAATCTGGAGATTGCCAAAGATGGCCAGCCGACGCTGGTAACCTGGACTATTGAAAACCCAGACCGTGAGCTGCGTTTGCTGAGAGAGATCGCCAGCTCGGACGGCGACAGCAATACGATTTCTGCCGCGGATATCCGCAGCAATCAACAAAAGATAACCTCGCTGGAAGGGTACAGACTGTATACCAATGATCCAGGAACAGACGCCACCCAGACCGATCTAAACGCCGCTTACGCGCTCCTGCACAATATGAATGGGAAATTCGATCTGTCTCATGTCGATGTCCTGATGAGCGAAAAGATGCGGCCGGACAATGACCGCCGGATCATTCAGAATGCGCAGGTAGTGTTCAATGAAAGCGGCAAGCAGAATTTTGCCGATTTTTCAAATTTTGGTTTGTAACAACAGGGAGAACTAATAAATGGACACAGAAATCACTAAAGAAAAAACGGAAAATGCACAGGGCGGTCTGAGCCGGGTCATTGAGCAGATCAGGGAACAGCTGAAAAATCTGGACAATCTGCGCAAGAACGAAAAACTGTGGAATAAGATAGACTATATAAATTTACAGGTCAATCAGACCAAAGATATCAGCAAAAAATACAACGAATTGCTGGAAAAAAATCCGGACTCTTTTAACACCGTCTATCATGCTATCGCCATCTTGTCCAAAAACACGGATATTTTTAATGACAAAGTAGAGGTGCTGGAGACTTTTCTGGAGGAAATGGAGAAAAAAATTGATCTCCTGCGCGATACGCAAACCAAAATGCTGGCCATCGTGGAAAGGATGCCGGCTTATATTAAGAGCCTTAATCAAAGCAAAATAATAACCCGGAAGGAGTCCGTGCAATGAATGGCAAAGTAATCTCTATGAGCGCCGAACCGCTCAGACCGCTAAGCCCTATTGAGGATATATATGCCGGAATAATCCGGGAAGCGAATATATTTATCGCAGAAGAAAGAGGCATTTAAACATGCTAAACAGGCAAGTCATAAGCGCCAATGTATACGGTAACAACTCATATCAGGCCATTAATAGATCCGCAGACCCAGCGCCCAAACAGCAGGCCAGCAGCGCCCCGGCATCCACAGCCACCACTTCCAGCATGCTCAACGCTGTCTTAAAAAACACAAGCGGTTGTCCTTGCGGAGGAAAGGGTTGTCCTGTATGTAGCGGAGATAAAACAATTGCGCCAAGGGACAAAACCGGCAGCATATCCCAAACACTCTCGGTCTACAGCACCGGGCTGGCCGCCGCGGCCAAAAACGCCGGTCAGGCAAACAGTTCGCCCCGGTTAGGCGAATCGAGCGGCAGAGCCGAGTCGCCTAAAACTCCGGACAGCATAGCTAAAGCGCCTCAGCCTTCCGGCACCAATAATGCCGCGCCAAGCAGCCCAGCCGTTAAAGGCGAGACCACATCTCCCGCTCCAGCGCGCAGCCCGGCCAATCAGGCCAGCCCCGCACAGCAAAATCCTGCTCCGGTTATGGCTAAAAGCGTGAATATCAATAACACTTTACAACAGATTAACGCCCAAAACCCGGCGCTTGGCGCGGCTGTCCGCAATACCGGCAGCGTCCCGGGACCCGCCATGCAGGTCGTTGTCAGCGCACGCGGACAGGTGCAGGAACTTAACCCCGTAGTAAACGCGCGGACAAATCCAGCAAATAATATACAGTCAGCCGCGCCTCAAACCAGCGTGGTCAAAGCCACTGGTTCAGTGCAAATAACCGCTGCCGCAGCCGCGCCCCAAATCAGCACAGTCCAAACCACCGGCTCAGCACAAATAACCGCAGCCATAACCCCGCCAACACAGCCCGGCATGGCAAATAAAATTGAGCAAATCCAGCAGGTGGCTGTGCTGAACAGCACTAATAAAACAAGCAGCGCAGGTAATCAGGCCCATGCTTCTGCCAGCAAACAGTCTGTTTCTATTTCTACTTCCGCGCACAAACAAGCCAGCCAGATCGCAACGGGACAGAATAGTTCTTCAACCCCGGAGCCGACTGCCGCTCAGCGCTCCAGCCAGCCAGCGGTCAGCCAGAGCACCAGTCAGGCAGCTAACTCTAATAATACCAACAACAGCGTCAATCAAACCCAGACCGCAGGCAGTCCCGCAGGCGGAAATTCTACTGCGGTCAGCGCGGTGCCGCAGGGTTCGCTTACCGGCAATATGTCCACGCAAATCCTGCAGACAATTCAGAGCCCGGTGCTTAGTAATATCAATCCAGCCGCAGTCGTCAGTCTGCCGTTTAATCCGGTCGGCGGGCTTACTATGCAAAACCCCATTTCGCTCAATCTGTCCGGTAATTTAGGTCTGGGAAAAGCCGTGCAATCCGGCAAAACCGCTGGCAATGCGGGACTGAGTTTCGGCGATAAGATCAGCGGTCAAGAACAGGGCGTCAAAGACGCTCAAGCTAAGAGCCAGCCGATAATCTCTTTTTCCACGCTGAGCCGCATCGCCCACGAACGCGACGTACAAAAAGAAAACATGCTGAAACTGCTCGGACTGCTTTTTGGCCGGGTGAACAAGCAGGAAGAAAATGACGAGGATCTGGAAGGCATGTACGGAGTCTGGAGTGATTACATCAAGCAACAGCGCGAGAAAAAAGACCAGCAGCAAAAAGAAGAACAGCGTAAGAAAGAACAAAAGAAAAAAGAAGAGGCCGAACCGGAGCTAGCGCTGGCCTAAGCCGGCTAGAAAGAATTAAACTGTTATGCACCCAAAAATTATCTCGACTAAAGACGCCGTGGCCAAAAATCGCTTTCGGGACATTGTTCAGACCACCGGAGCCGCCGTCGGAGCTGCTGGTTCTGTTTTTGTTCTTTCCCTGCCGCTGGCGCTTCATTTTGGCGCTAGAGGTGGCAGCACGGGACAAGTGCTGCCACAACAGCCTCAACTTACAGCAATGCTGGGGCGCATGATGAATGACTCGGTAATTGTCGGCAATAACACTTCACTGTTCCAGACTCATTCTTCCGGCGCGCTCGGCCTGGCCTGGACGCTGGGATTAAGCGCTCTGACTGTTTTTTACGGCCTGCCGCTGGCCAGGGATGCGGTGCAAAAATCACTCTTGCAGCGTTTTACTTTAGATGAACTACAGGTTAAGTTTCCTGAATTCAAGAATACCAGTCAGGAACTTTTTGCCCTGCAGACTGGCTTAAAAGACAAGGCGCTGCTGGAACCGGTGTTCACTCTGCTTAAGCAGCAAGAAATAATCACGCCAGACAATTCAGACGCTGTTTATACAGTTAATGCACAGAATTGCACAGAAGAGCTGTACACTGCTCTTTTTGATCTGGGGCTGACTATCGGACAGACTGACGCGGTGATCGCCTACCTGCGCAATACCACGGAGCAGAACGCCGGGCTTTTTTTTAAGCGGCCGCTGACCAATTCTCCCAAATTTATTGCCAGATTTGCTAAATTTACACTGAACGAACAGCGCGCGTTGGCCCGTCAGGTTTTCCGCGCCCATTTGCCAGAAGAACAAGAAATTAAATTGCTCAATTTTTGGCATGATGCTAGAAAAAGGACCATACCTGTAGAAGCACAGATCGCGCTTTGTATTATTCTGCTGCTGTCTATCTCCACCTATAATTTCATCAGCGGACATTATATTCCCTGCTGCCCGATTCATGAATCTTTAATCGAGTTGTTTAAGGGCGGGCCCTGGAAAAATTACGTGGGCGCAATGCCAGGACTGGCGGAGGCCGCTCTACTGGCCATTCTGATGGGCTATTTTAGCAATCTCATTGAGAATACCGCGGAAAATAAAGCCAAAAACAATTTGCTCCGGGCTACCAGCAGCTCCCTGCTGGAAAAAAATTACATGGTCATACAGGGCGCGCAACAAATAACCGTGCCGCTGGAAAACATCACACCGCAGTCCGTGCTGGTACTAAAAAGCGGACAGCAGCTGCCCGTGGACGCGGTGGCTATTAAGCCTATGACTATATCTGAAGCTTTCCGCACCGGCGAGTCAGCCAAAATAAAAATCGAAGCCGGACAAAAAATCCACGCCGGGTCTATCGTGCTGGATGATCTAGCCCAGGTATGCGCCGTCAGCACCTATGCGGGCTCCAGTCTGGCGCAAATGGCCAAACGTATTCAGCAGGCGCTGGGAAGCAAATTGCCGACCGAAAATATGGTGGACACCGTCACCAGCTACTGGACTGCTTTCATCGGAAGCGTTTCCGCCACTTATTTCTTACACACCGCGCTGACTAAAAATGTACAGTCCATCAAAGACGCCCTGATCATCATGGTGGCTGCCACGCCCTGCGCGATCAAGCTTGCTATCCCCATCGCCAAATACGCGATGCTCTCCGGTCTGTCCGCTGCTAAGATAATCCTGCGCGATCTCCAGGCGCTGAACAGTGCCAGTAAGATACAGACTGTGGTCTTCGACAAGACCAATACCCTGACCGATATGTCCCGGCTCTCTATCAATGAGCTGCATTACAGTTCGCCAAATGCGGCTAAACAGCGGGAAGCGCTGGCAATACTCTACGCCATGGAATTAAATTCCAATCACCCCATAGCGGAGGAGATCCGCAAATACGCCAGCCAAACACTCGGCAGCAGTCCGCCGGGCCGGGAAGTTCAGGATTTCGCCGTGCTGGGCGGCAGCAAAGCCATCCGCGGCAGCTACCTCCAAAACGGCAGAAAACAGGAGGTGGTGATCGGTTCGACGAAATATCTGCGTGATACCGGACTGTTGACCGGAGCAGAATTTGCGCAGGTGCCGGACAATGCGGTCGTGATGAGCATCGACGGAGAATTGCAGCTCTATCTCAACTATACCGAAAAACTGCGCGAGGATGCGGTGGAAACCATTATCACCCTGCAAAAAATGGGCAAAAAAATAGTTACCGCCTCCGGAGACACGCCGCAAAAAGTGGACAGCATCGCCGAACAGATCAACAGCGGCCTGCAGGCCCGCGGGGCCAGGCCGCTGGACGGAGTATATGCCGGACTGCAGCCTGCGGACAAAATAAATATCATCCGCTCCCTGCAAAAAGACGCCAACGGGAAAAAACAATATGTGACGATGATCGGCGACGGCGATAATGACAGCGAGGCTATCGCCGCGGCAGATCTGGGCATCTCCTGGAATGCCAGCGGACTGGCACGCAACGGTGCGCACGTTATAGTCACCGAGGGAGACAGCCTGGCCAAAGTCGTGGATATTTTCAAGATATCCCGGCATTACTCAGCCAATGTGCTGGGCAGTGCCGCTATAGCGATACTGGGCAATGCCGCCATTATTGCCGGCATACGCACGGACTTTATCGGCAGTAAATTACTCTACCCTCTGGGCAGTCTGCTGGGTGGAGAACAGCTGGGCATTCAGCTGCGCACGGGAGATCTGCTTTTTTCTATGATTGCGCACGAAAGCCTCAGTTTTTTTGCCGGCTTAAACGCCTTGCAGCTGGGCAGAAAGAAAAAAACCAAACCCCCAAATAAAGATAAATCCCAAATCCCGCAAATTTAATTTTGCGGCTAAAACACTGGCTGTGTCCATATCTGTCCGGGACAGAGATCAGGCTCTGGCGGATTATAGATAAATTGGTATTTGTAATGATATACTTTTAGTCATCAGGTGCCGGGATAACTCAATTGGTAGAGTGCCGCATTCGTAATGCGGAAGTTGCAGGTTCAAGTCCCGTTCCCGGCTCAGTCATATGCCCGCTAAATTTGCAACATTTTCTGCCTGGTTACGATTAAGTTATACTAAAAAATAATGGAGGAGCTATTATGCAAATTTTGCGCAAAGTAGTGGCGGAGCGCGGAGGGTTAACCTTTTTTCGGCGCCTGATAAATAATATCAAAGCAGATCTTTTGCTGGAGAAAAACGCGACTAACGCCGAATTAAAAAATTATATGGAACAGGCCGCGCTGTTAGACCGAATCCTGACCGATGAAATTTACGCAGGACATTTTACTACCGCCAGTCAGGTCTCCGTTATTGTCTTCAAGACGCTGGAGTGGATCGCCTGCAGCGGCAAAGAAGCCGACGAAGAATTAGTGTATCTGGCCAAACAAATTCTGGAGGACATTGCTATCCGGGAAAAAATTCTTAATAAAAAGAAGCCCGGATTATCCTCCGACGAATTAGAAGAGCACAAAGCCGCCATGCTCAGGGAAATTATAAACCGGGGAGAAGCAGCCCGGCGGATTTCCGCCCGAAGACGGCCCTAGATATTCCACGGGGCCAGCACTCTACGCAACGCGGCCTCGCCCTGCATACAGGCCAGAAACAGTCCGTAATTGGTGATCGGCACGCCGGTAGATTCGAGATCGCGCAGACGCGCCTGCAATTTTTGCGCGGTGAGCATACAGCCGCCGCAATGGATGATCAGTTTGTACTGCGCCAGCGCTTGATTATCCTGAAATTCACGGCCGAAATTATGTTCCAGCAGGACGCCGGGATACTTTTGCGCAAAGTGTCCGGGGATCTGCACTGTGCCGATATCCTCGCCGATGCGCGAATGATTGCAGGCCTCGACGATCAAAACTTTATCGCCGGAGCGCAGGTTTTTCAGCGCCTGCGCGCCGTCCGCAAATTTACGCAGGCGGCCGCGGCTGAAATAATTGATCATCACGATCGAAAAAGTCGTCAGCGCGATGTCCGCCGGACACCACTGGCTCAGAATATCCATAGCCTGCGAATCGGTAATAATAGCCTGCGGTCTTTTTTGAAAATTCTGGAGAAAATCCGCGAAACGCTTTTGCTCCGCAGCCGTTTCGACTCCGCCCAGCGACCGGGCCGCGGCCAGATCCAGCCGGAAAGATACCGGATAGGCCCAGTGTCTGGTGATGTATTCCTCGACCATAGCCTGCGGGCGCAGATAGCGGCCGGGCGGCGTCTCCACATCCATGGGGATGACCAGCACATAGTATTCGTCTTTTTGCAGAAAAGGCAGCAGTTCCAGCCGGTCATTTTTAGACTGGTAATTTGCCAGAATAAAATCCAGCAATTCCGCGCGGCAGGCCAGGTCATTCGCCCGGATAGCCAGCCGGGGATAAAACCGCAAAAGCTCCAGCTCTCCGGCCAGCGTTTCTATTTTAGCCCTATCCTGCTCTTTAAAAATGTTGTAAATAAGCAAAAGCGGTTTGTCCAGCTCCCGGCTTTCCGCAATGACCTGCCGCTCCACCGCCAGATCTCCGGCGGAGGGATCTATGACCAGCAGCGCCAGATCACATTCTTTCAGGTCATTGTAAGCCTTGCGGCGTTTTTTGGCGCCCAGCTCCCCCGGCTCATTCAGCCCGGCGGTGTCGAACAGCTTGACCGGGCCCAGCCCGTGTATTTCCTGCAAGGCCGTCCGGGTGTCCGCCGTCGTGCCGGGCACGGCGTCCACCAGCGAGGTCTCCTGCTGGGTCAGCAGGTTCATTACCGAGCTTTTGCCGGCGTTCATTTTGCCGAAAATACCAATATGCTCGCGCTCAATCAGGACAGACATAGCGGGGATTATACAGTATAATAGACAGGCAATGGAAATACTGTCCAGATTCCAGCTGTACTTGCCGGAAATGGCGCCTTATCTAAAACTGGGGCGCGGCATTTTCCTTATCGTGCTGGTTTATTGCGGCGTGCGTTTCGCGCTCAAAATGGCCCTGCCGCTCATCGAGCGGATCATCAGCAAAAAGTCCGGCACGCACAGCAAACAGACCCTGACGCTCATCCAGATACTGGTACAGCTTTTTGTCTGGACTATCACGCTGACTATCCTGCTCGACAATCTGGGCATCCGGGTTTCCGCGCTCATTACCGGTCTGGGCATCGGCGGCATCGCTATCGCGCTGGCGGCGCAGTCTATTCTGGGCGATCTGTTCAGTTATTTCATTATATTTTTTGACCGGCCTTTTGAACTGGGCGATCTCATTGTCGTCGGCGAATTCAGAGGCACGGTGGAGAGCATCGGCATCAAGACCACGCGCCTGCGCAGTCTGGACGGCGAAGAGCTGGTTTTTTCCAACACCGACCTGACCGGCTCCCGGGTGCGCAATTACAAGCGGATGAATCTGCGGCGGGTGGTTTTCCGCCTGCGTATTGCTTATCAGACGCCGCTCGCCCGGCTTCAGGAAATACCCCGGCTGCTCGCGGAGATTATCCGGGGCTGTCAGCAGGCCAGTTTTGACCGCGCGCATTTTGCGGAATACGGAGATTCGGCCCTGCTTTTTGAGGTCGTTTATTATGTGCTCACCAATGATTACAACCGCTACATGGATATTCAGCAGGAAATTAATCTGAAAATCAAAGCGGCGTTTGAGCAGCATGGAGTGGAGCTCGCCTATCCGACCCAGACGCTCTTTGTCAAAAAGGAGGTCTAATTATGACTAAAAATTTGCAGGACGCTCTGCAAAAGATCTCGCACTGGCTGGGCGCCCATAAATACTGGCTGACCGCCGTAATTCTAGCCGTCGCGCTGCGGGTATTTGCACCCACGGTTTTCTGGACCAGTGCCATTGCTTTTTTTCTCTATGTTCTGGTGCACCCCGCGCTGGAATATTTCCACACCAGATTCAAATCCCGGCGGCTGGCCGCGCTATTGACCATCATTCTGCTGACCGGATTCCTGCTTTTTGCGCTGTCCGTGGTCATTCCGGCTTTTATCAGCCAAACCATCGATTTACTAAAAAATTCCCATAATATCAACCTGCAAATCTCGGCGGCCACGGAAACCCTCCAGCAAAAATTGCAGGAGCTGCAGAATTTGTTCCCGCCCTCGGCGCAAATCTCCATCAAAGAAGGCCTCAGTCAGTACCTGCTGCTCTGGAGCAACAATATGCTCAACTTCTTCAAAGATATTGTCAATTCGCTGACCAGAATTATCACGTCCGTGCTGCAGTTTTTAGTGGCTTATATCCTGTTTATTTATATGCTTTTTGACACCAAGCCGGTCGAAAAAATCAAATCTTTTTTATTTCACGAAATGACTATCAAAGAAAAAAAGATGCTGCTCCTGACCTATACACAGATCACGGCTTATTTCGGCGGGCAGATCCTGATGTCTGTTTTAAGCTTCATCGCCACCTGGATCTTTTACGCGATTCTGGGGCTGAAGTTTTCCCTGCTGCTCGCGCTCTGGGACGGCTTCATGCAGTTCATTCCGTTTTTTGGCCCGGTGCTGGCTATCATCCCGGCGCTGAGCGTCACTCTGCCGGACAATATCAATCTCATCATCCCGATACTGATTTTCTTCGGCATACAGCAGGCCCTGCTGGCCAATGTGCTGGCGCCGCAAATTTTAAGTAAAAGCACGCGCCTGTCGCCGCTGGTGGTTTTCCTGATGCTGATGATCGGCGCCGAGATCTGGGGCATCTGGGGCATGATCTTCGTCCTGCCGCTCACTTCGGTCGTACTCCTTTACTGGAAAATGCACAAAAGATAATCCCGGCCGGCACGGCGGCTATTGACAATAAATTTCAACAATGCTAAATTAACCGCGGTTTGTTGACGCTTAAGTTTCAGCAGGCTGGTTTTAAGGTATTTAACGAAAGGATGTGCTCATGCCGCTAACTAAATTAACTTCCGGCCAGAAAGCGAAAATAATCCGGGTGGCCGGCGCGCAGACTATCACCTCCCGCTTAATCGACATGGGGCTGGTCAAAGGCGTAAAAATAGAACTGATCCGCAAAGCGCCGCTGGGCGATCCGATCGAGATCAAAGTCCGTAATTTTCTCCTGTCCCTGCGCAAAGAAGAGGCCGAGACCATCACGGTGGAGCAGCTATGAAAAAGAAAGAGATTCTGGTCGCGCTGGCCGGTAATCCCAACAGCGGCAAAACCTCTCTATTTAACAGCATTGTCGGCACGCATCTCAAGGTAGGCAATTATCCCGGCGTCACGATCGAAAAAACCGAAGGTCTGCTGAAATATAAAGATTATAAAATAACTTTTGTTGATCTGCCGGGCACTTACTCTCTGTCGCCCTATTCGCCGGAAGAAGTGATCACCAAAGATTTTATTGTCAAAGAAAGCCCGGATGTGGTCTTGAATGTCGTGGACGGCACCAATCTGGAAAGGAATTTGTATCTCACCACGCAGTTAATGGAGCTGGGCGCCAATATGCTCATCGCGCTCAATATGTACGACGAAGTTTTGCAGCAGGGCACTAAGATTGATTTCAAACAATTGCAGAGAATTCTGGGCTGTCATGTGGTGCCGACCAGCGCGGTGCGCAAAGAAGGCCTCACCCGGCTGCTGGAACACATTGTCAAGATTTATGAACAGCGGATCATCATCTCCAAAAACAAGCTGGGTTACGATCCGCAGGAAAGCGACCCGGTCGCGCTGGCCGAAAACCGCTATGCTTTTATCAACGGCGCTGTCGCCGAGACCGTGGAATATCTCGACAAACCCATCAAAACTATCACGGACTGGGTGGACGCACTGGTCATCAACCGTCTGCTGGGTATTCCTATTTTTCTGCTGGTTATGTGGGTGATCTTTCAGCTCACTTTTCAGCTGGGCGAGGTACCGATGGGCTGGATCGAGACCGGCATCACCGGCCTGAGCGACCTGGTCTCCGCTCTGCTGCCGGAAAGCCTGCTTACTTCGCTGCTGGTAGACGGCGTTATCGCCGGGGCGGGCGGGGTCTTGAGTTTTGTGCCCAATATTCTGCTTTTATTCTTAGGCATTTCTTTTCTGGAAGCGACCGGCTACATGTCCCGCGCCGCTTTCGTCGTGGACAAATTGATGCACAAAGTCGGACTGCACGGCAAATCTTTTATTCCGATGCTGACCGGCTTCGGCTGTTCGGTGCCGGCTTTTATGGCCTGTCGCACACTGAAAAACCCCGCAGACAGGATTACGACCATGCTTATTATCCCTTTTATGAGCTGCGGCGCCAAACTGCCCGTGCACCTGCTGCTGATCAGCGCGTTTTTTCCCGCGCATCTGGCCGGCAATGTTTTATTCGCCGTTTATATTTTCGGCATTTTAGTCGCCCTGCTCTCCGCTTTTTTGTTCAAGAAATTTTTATTCAAGGGCGAGTCCGAGCCTTTTGTTATGGAACTGCCGCCGTACCGCCTGCCTTCGCTAAAATATCTGTTCATTCAGAGCTGGATCAAACTCCAGCTTTATCTCAAAAAAGCCGGCACGATCATTCTGCTGGTGTCCGTGCTGATCTGGGGCCTGACCAGTTTTCCCGGTCTGCCGGAGGATTACAGCGGCGAGTTCTCGCCCATTGAATACAGTCTGGCCGGGCGGCTGGGTAAGATTATCGAGCCGACTATTAAACCGCTGGGCTTTGACTGGAAGATCGGCATTGCGCTGGTCACCGGCATTGCGGCTAAGGAAGTCGTGGTTTCGACCCTCGGTACTATTTATTCTCTGGAGGATGCGGATCTGGAGGACGAGGAAGCCACCGCGCTCAAAGACAAGCTCCACCGCGATCCTGTTTTCACCATACCCACCGTGCTGGCGCTGCTGGCTTTTGTCCTGCTTTATGTGCCGTGTCTGGCCGCTTCCGCCGTGTTCCACAAAGAAGCGGGCAGCATAAAATACACCTGTATATACTTTGTATATACTACCGGTGCGGCCTGGCTGGCCGCTTTCTTCATCCAGCGTCTGGCCGCTTTGTTTTTTTAGAAATTCAGCAGGGGTTCGCTCAGGCTCATGACCTGATCTACCGGCAGGGAAAAAACCACTCCGGCTGCTTTGGTCGCCGCGCCAAAACTTTTATGCACGGCCCGCATAATCGCCGCTCTCTTTTTACGGGCGGACAGGATTAGGATGATTTCTTTCTCATCCTGCACAGAAATACCCAGAAATTTTTTCACCATTTGCCGCGAGATGCCGCGCGCGCTGAGCACAGTGCCTCCTCTGGCTCCGGCCTTGCGCGCCACCGCCATAAAAGCATCGCTGTAGCCTTGATTCAAAATCGAAATTATCAAATCATTTTTGATCACAATGGCTCCCATCCTACGCCTCCTTTTTTTGGATACTAACATTTTTCTCATTCTGAATGGTCGTGAACATCTGCATCAGCAAAACATTCACGCCGGACAGCGGCACGGTAAAAGCAATTCCGGCTCCGGCGCTGGACACGCCCGGAGCCAGCCGCACGGCTTGCAGCAGCCGTTCTATCTCCGTGCTCTGCGCGACACAGAAAAACACGCCTTTGTCTGTAGCGCCTAAACCCAGCAAATCCAGCACTTCCGAACTGGCAGTACCGCTGCCTTTGCTGACGAAACTCAAAGGACAGGCTTCGTCCAGAATTTCGGCAATGACCGGCACTCTGTCCCAATCCGCAATTAAGAATAAAGCCTTCAAGCCGGGGCCGGTCGGCTGGGGCTGTTTAGTTTTAGCCATAGACATACTGCTCCTCAAAAATAATAACTTCGTCCGCGCCAGCCGCCGCACCGGCCAGAGCCGCCTCCGCAAACTGGTTTTTGTATATTAGCCCCAGCAGTTGAATGACCACCAGAGGCATCATCGCGACCATAGCCACAATGCCGAAAGCATCCTGCATAATATTGCCGCCGGAGCCAGCGCAGGCTCCGATCGCAAAAGGCAGCAGAAAGGTCGAGGTCAGCGGACCGGAACACACGCCGCCGGAATCAAAAGCAATGCCGGTAAATATTTTGGGCACAAAAAAAGTCAGGATCAGCGCCAGAGCATAGCCGGGTAGCAGAATATAGAGAATCGGCAGACCGTACAAAATACGCAGCATCGCGAGGCCCAAAGCCAGCGCCATGCCGACCGCCAGTCCGGTATTCATCACTTTCTGGGTAATGGCGCCCTGCGACACATCCTCGACCTGTTTATTCAGGACATGCACCGCTGGTTCCGCCGCCACAATGAAATAACCGATCAGCATGCTCAACGGCACCAGCAGCCAGCGCAGTTCCGACGCGCCCAGACGGCTGCCAAAAAGACTGCCCACCGGAATAAAACCAACACTTACTCCGGTCAGAAAAATCACCAGCCCGATAAAAGTATAGAAAAAACCGATAATGATGCGCGCCAGCTGGCGTTTTTGATAACGTCCGGTAAGCAGCTGGAAAAGCAGAAAGAAAACTAAAATCGCCGAGAGCGCGATAGCGACTTCCTGAATGATCGACGGAAAATGCGCCAGAAAACTCTGCAGGATCTCGCGGTTGGAATACTGATCGATCAAAGCGATATTCTGCGCGCTGGGGAGCTGCGGCCTAACGCTGGTGATATTATTGAGCACACCAAGCGCCATTACGGAGAGTATCGGCCCCACGCTGCACAGAGCCACAAAACCGAAACTGTCATCCCGGGTGCTCCTGTCGCCGCGCAGTGAAGCCACGCCGACGCACACCGCCAGCATAAAAGGCACGGTGATCGGGCCGGTCGTCACACCGCCGGCATCAAAAGACACGGGAATAAACGCGCCGTTTCCTGCTCCCTGCATATAGAAAGCCAGCGCAAAAGTAACCGCGTAAAACACCAGAAGCATTATCCGCAGCGGCACGCCGAACAGCACGCGCAGCACAGCGATCGCCAGAAAAAGGCCCACGCCGGCACCCACCGTCCCGACCAGCGCCCAGAATCCGAGCGATGCGGCTAGCTGCAGCGCCAGCACCTGCAAATCCGGCTCGGCAATAGTAATGATGAAGCCCATTAAAAAACTGATGCCCAGCGCCAGAAAAATATTCTGCGCTTTGGTAAGCTGCGCACCGATGCCTTCACCCATCGGCAGCATGGCCATATCCGCACCGAGGGTAAAAAACCCCATACCGATCACCAGCAGCGCGGCTCCAGCCAAAAACAACATGGTGATGCCGGCCGAAAGCGGCACGCACAAAACGCTGACGATCAGCACGATCGCCGTGATCGGCAGCACTGCGGAAAAAGCGTCCCAGATTTTTTCCTGCAAGACTTTATTCATAATACAAGTATAAATGAAACGGCGTTATTTCACCACAAAATTCACGATTTTGTCCGGCACGATTATTTTTTTGACAATAGTCTTGCCGTCCAGATGTTTCTGCACGGACGGATTGGCCAGCGCGCCCAAACCAGCATATTTTAGGATTTCAGTATTCATTGTGGGAACAACCATCACTATATAGACGCACCTTTCACAGCTGTTGACAAATACTACTTATGTGTAGTATTATAACCTATGCCTTTGACAGGGAAACAAATGTTGAAGCTGCTGCTGAAAAACGGCTGGACACTGGATAGAATTAACGGTTCGCATCACATTTTACAGAAAGCAGATAAAACGTTAATTGTCCCGTATCATGCCAAAGATTTAGGCAAAGGATTGGAAAAGAAAATCTTAAAGGAGGCCGGATTAAAATGAACGCATATCCCGCACGTATTTGGAAAGAAGCTAATAATTCTTATAGCGTTGAGTTCCCGGATTTGCCGGGCTGCTTAACCTGCGCGGATACTTATGAAGAAGCAGTGCTCGCGGCACATGAAGCTCTGAATGGTTATCTCGAAAGTTTGGATTCCCGCAAATTATCTATTCCTGCGCCGTCCCGGATTGTAAAAAATATGGTGCCAATCAAACCAAGTCTGGCTGTTTCTTTTGCGATAACTCTGAAACAGGAGCGGGAAAAACGCGGCTTGACGCAGAAAGAAGTTGCCAGGCAATTGGGAGTTAATTGGAGCGCGTATCAACGCATAGAAAATCCGCGCCGCACCAATCCAACGTTAACAACTGTCGAAAAACTCCAAAAAGTGTTCGGCGCGAAATTATTAAATTTTACCGCCTAACGTTCTGGCTATTTTACAACAAGCGTGATATTTGCCAATAAATTACGCATTTTTCATATGTATAATGCAAGGCAACCCGGCATTATTTTAGCGCGCCACAAAATTCACGATTTTGTCCGGCACAATAATTTTTTTGACAATAGTTTTGCCCAGCAGATGTTTTTGCACGGCGGGATTGGCCAGAGCGAGCTTTTCCAGTTCGGACTGGCTTAACCCTTTAGCCACTTTCTGCGCGCCGCGGGCTTTGCCGTTCACGGAAAAAACCACTTCGACTTCGCTGGCCGTCAGATATTTTGCGTCATACTCCGGCCATTTTTCCAGATGAATGGATGTTTTATAACCCAGTTTCGCCCACAGCTCCTCGGCCAGATGCGGCGCGTAAGGCGCCAGCAGTTTGAGAAAATCGGCCAGCGTTTCTTTAGCGATAATCTCGCGGCTCTGCGCCGCGTTTACGAAAATCATCAGCTGCGAAATACCGGTGTTAAAACTCAGGGAGTTAATATCCTCGCCGACTTTCTGGATAGTCTGGTGCAGGACTTTGCGCAGTTCTTCATCCTGATGTCCCGGCTCAATTTTTTTCCGCTCCAGAATATTCCAGACCCGCTCCAGAAAGCGGCGCACGCCCGCAATGCCTTTGAGCGACCAGGGTTTAGACATTTCCAGCGGCCCCAGAAACATAATGTACAGGCGCAGGGCGTCCGCGCCGTATTCCTGAATGACCGTGTCGGGGTTCACTACATTGCCTTTGGACTTGGACATTTTTTGACCGTCCTCCGCCAGGATCAGCCCTTGATTGGTCAGCCGCTGGAACGGCTCCGGCGTGGACACCACGCCGATGTCAAACAAAACCTTGTGCCAGAATCTGGCGTACAACAAATGCAGCACGGCGTGTTCCGCGCCGCCGATATAGTGGTCCACCGGCAGCCAGTAATTCAGTTTGGCCCGGTCTGCCAGCGAATTTTTGTTGCGCGGATCGATGTAGCGCAGATAGTACCAGCTGGAACCCGCCCACTGCGGCATCGTGTTCGTCTCGCGCCGGGCTGCGCCGCCGCAAACCGGACATTTCGTGTTTACCCAGTCCGCGATACCGGCCAGCGGCGACTCACCGGTGCCGGTCGGCTCGTATCTGGACACTTCCGGCAGTTTAAGCGGCAGCTGATCCTCCGGCACGGGCACTGTGCCGCAAGTTGTACAATGTACAAGAGGTATCGGCTCGCCCCAGTAACGCTGGCGGGAAAAAACCCAGTCGCGCAGTTTGTAGTTGATAGTCTTTTTACCCACACCTTTTTTTTCTAAGTCCGCGGTAATTTTTTCTTTGAAAACCGCGCTGGTCAGTCCGTTGTACTGTTCGGAGTTTGTAGCCTTGCCGTCCTCGCCGAATATCGTGATCACCGGAATGTCATATTTTTGCGCAAAAGCCATGTCGCGCTCATCGTGCGCCGGCACCGCCATGATCGCGCCGGTGCCGTAAGAGATCAGCACATAGTCCGCCACCCAGATCGGAATCTTACGGCCGTTGACCGGATTTATAGCGTAACCGCCGGTGAAAACGCCGGTCTTGTCTTTTTCCAGATGCGCGCGCTCTAAATCGGATTTTAGTTTAGTCTGCTGGACATATTTCTCAACTTCAGCTTTTTGTGCGGCGGAAGTTATTTTAGCCAGCAGCGGATGTTCTGGAGCGACGACCATGAAAGTCGCGCCGTACAGGGTATCCGGCCGCGTGGTAAAGATTTTGAGTTTTGCGGTCGGTTCGGCTCCGCCCACCGACTGGCCACCGAGCGGAGTAGATGCAGAATGTCCCTCGACTTCGCCCATCGACTGGCCGCCTCGACTCCGCTCGGCGGCCAGTTCGAATTCCACTTCCGCGCCGATACTCTTGCCGATCCAGTTGCGCTGCATCAGCTTGATCGGCTCCGGCCAGTCCAGCAGCTCCAGATCGTCCAGTAAACGTTCGGCATAGGCGGTGATTTTGAGCATCCACTGGCGCATATCTTTTTTGACCACCGCACCGCCGCAACGCTCGCAGACGCCGTCTTTGACTTCTTCGTTGGCAATACCGGTCTGGCAGCTCTCGCACCAGTTGATCGGCATATTGGCCTCGTAAGCCAGACCTTTTTTGTACAACTGCAAAAATATCCACTGCGTCCATTTGTAATATTCCGGATCGGTCGTGTCGATCTCCCTGTCCCAGTCATAGCAATACCCCAGTCTTTTAATTTGCTGCCGGAAATTAGCAATGTTTTGGGCAGTAGAAAGAGACGGATGCGTGCCGGTCTTGAGCGCGTAATTTTCGGCAGGCAGACCAAAAGCGTCCCAGCCCATGGGATGCAGCACATTAAAGCCGTTCATGCGTTTGTAGCGGCACAAAATATCCGACGCCGTATAGCCCTCCGGATGTCCCATGTGAATGCCCGCGCCGGACGGATAGGGAAACATATCCAGACAGTAAAATCTTCGGGCTTTGGGGAAATTTAAATCTTCCGTTGTTCTGTAAAGGTTGTCCTGCGCCCAGCGGGCCTGCCACTGCGGCTCTATTGTCAGGTGATCATAACGTTCCGCCATAGGGCTAAACCTTAACAATTTATGGGAGATTACGCAAGCAATTTTACAAAACCGGCAATTTTGCCCCGGAGCTTACGATATATTTAAGAGACCGCGGCTAGAGTTCAGTTTAGACAATTCTCTCTTTTTTTGTATCTACTGGCGGTATGATTTTTTATTGCGTAAATGCAGTAAATATTATTCCGCGCTGTACAAAATCAGAACAATATTTTAATATTTAATGTATGTTATAGGGGTCAGATATGAATAGTAAAGTAATCGCGGACAATCCGCCGAAAGCTATAAACAACAAAATAATAGCCGACCATTCTCCCCGGATAATTATTCCACTTTCCAGGAAAGAAGAATACAAAGCGTTTTTTCTTGGTAAAAATTTACACGAGTATTTCAATCTGCATGTTCTGCCTCTCAAAAAATACTATGAATTAGAATTTAAGACAGCTAAAATTATTCCCTATCTTTTTGTGGAAGACGTAAATATTTTCTTACCAGAAGACTTGATGGCAATTAAGCAGGGTTTTCAAAAAAATGATTTTGTCCGGGACACCACCCATTACGCCCTTTTAAATTACAGCGTCCGGTACCGTATAATATTCAACCACGCGCTGGCCAGGCTGCCTGTTCTTTTTACAAATTACGACAGGAATCTGCACTCAGCCCTGCAAGAGATACAGGAAGCCAATGCCATCCTTAAAAAAATGCGCCAATTGCTGCACGAGGTGTCCGCACAGGCCGCGCAGCACGAACGGACTAAAGTGGCCAGAGATATTGAGCACGCCGTGCAGTCATTCCAGAAAACCGCAAAGCAGCTGCAGGCTATTATCACAAAATACGGAAAAACCACAGGCACCAGAAAGCATTGTCTAAAACTACTCCAGGAGCTGACGCGGAACAGCGTTATTCAGGATATTCACAGCATTATGGACTTAATCGAGGAAATTTTGAATATGTCCAGCGACAGAAGTACGCATCAGATTTTAAATAATCTGCCCTAAAGCCAAGCACAGTAAATAGGCGGCTGGTATTCTCCCACCGAATGGCGTAATCGTCTATGTTATAATAAACAGCATATGAAAACACCTAGAATTTATGTCGAAACCAGCGTATTTAATTTTTATTTTTCGGAGCAGTCCGAAGAAAAACGGCTGGATACCTTAAAATTATTTGCGGAAATTGAGGCGGGAAAATACGAACCGTACACTTCGGACTATGTATTGCAAGAATTAAAAAGAGCTGATGCCAGGAAGCAAGCATTAATGATCGGATTGATAGAAAAATACCATATAAACTTTCTGCCAATTAATGCCGAGGCTGAAAAATTAGCGAACATCTATGTCGCGCAGAACATTATTCCGCAGAAACACTTGACCGATGCCCAGCATATCGCCATGACAACTGTAAGCGACTTAGATTTTATAGTTAGTTACAATTTTCAGCATATCGTAAAACGCAAAACATTACTAATGACCAAAGCTGTTAATTTACAAGAGGGTTATCGGGAAATAGGCATATTTTCGCCAACGGAGGTAATTGAAAATGAAGAATGAACCGCTTGAAATGCAGGAAATACATGCCATTCGGGAACAAATCTATAATGAAACAAAATATCTGACCCTGGAACAGCGTATGGCCCTTACCAAAAAAGAAGCCCAGGAAATGATCGATAAATATCATCTAAAAATCCAGCGGCTGTAACCTCAACGGTAAGAACTATTCCGGCAGATGTTTTTCCAGTAATTTACGCTCTATTTTCTCGCCTTCAGCTAATCCAAAATTAAGCTGCTGCTCCAGCCGCCAGACAGCGTGCTGTTCGGGGTGTTCTTTGAGGCGGGTTGTGTCGGTAGACCAGTTGTGTATAATAACTAATTATAGCATAGAAAGTCCGCGTCAAAATTTTTGCAATAAATCAAAACTGGTCACGATATATTTACGTAAGTAATATTTTGGAGGTTTTATGCAAACAAAACGAATAGCTCTGAAAAAAGAAAAGGCTCGTTACTTAAAAGCCAAAAAGGATATTGACTATAATCACATTAGTGTAGAGTTACTTGATGACAAAGATTTTTTATTAAGCATGCTTAATAAAAAACCGAGCATCGAGATATTGGAACGCGCCAGTGATAGGCTAACAAAAACGCAATCTTTCCTTCTGGCCTTTGCGAAATACTTTGAGCCGGACGACATTCTTCCTCTTATCGATGAAGAATTACAAGAGGATGGAGCTTTTAGAACTAAACTAAACAATACTTATTTGCTTTATAACGATGATCGTTATGATGAAACAGACGAAAGCGCTGGATATGATCCCCTTAAGAATGGCTTTGAGGAAGTTCAATTAGATACACGCGAACCTGATCGCAGAAACAGACCTTTATAGCCCGGCTCTATAACATATCTGCCGCAACCAGCGGCAGAGTACTTCCTGAAATCTCAAATTAACTTCAAAAAATCCTGTTTGCCATAAAAAAAACGATGTATATTTACCGTGTGCTTTTTCTCATTGACTTTGTATATTAAAACATAATTGTTTATCAGCGCCCGGTGATATTTTTCTGCACGGAGATATATGTCATTACAAGTCTCATAAATAAACGGATTGCTTTGCAGCCGCTCATAACATTTTAAGGTTTCACCAAGCAAATCTTTAGCCGCTTGCGGAGCCGCTAACTGCTCAACCAGATACGCCAGTATATTTGCTAAATCCTGCTGCGCGGCTTCAGAGATCAGCAGTTTATACATGATTATAATTTAAATTTTGCGCTTAGTTTTCTCAAGGAAGCTTTTGCGTCCAGAGTCCGGCCCAGCGCAAATTGTTCTTCAGATTCAGCCAGTTTGCGGTAAACTTCCTGTTTAAACATTCTCTCCTCATACATCCTGGCGCTCATAATAACCATATTGCTGTAGCCGTTTTTAGTCACATAAATAGGCTCGGTGGCATCCTGGCACATCTGCGATATCGCGCTGGTATTCTTGAGGTCTTTGATAGGAATGATCAATGGCATAATTTTACTCCTTTTCAAGAACTTATTATACCATTATTATACCACATACACCGCTGCCAGAATTAAAAAAATTTTCAGCAAAAAACTTGCAACGAAGCAAATTTGGTTACGATATATCCTGGGTAATAATTATTTTGGGAGATACCTGCAAAATCGTAAAATACAAAGAGCCAGGTATTAATAATAATATAGATATAGCCGCTCGCTTCAAAGAATTCCGGCAAAGTTTTAATCTTTCTACACATGCTTTTGCCAAAAGCCTCAATGTATCACCCACTGCAATTTCTGGCATAGAACACTGTAGACGAACACCATCAAAAAATATTCTGATTGCCTTAGTCGATATCTATGATTGTGATCTTACCTGGCTTATTACAGGGAAAAGTTCAATTAAAACACTTGCTATACAAGATATGATACAAAACAGGAGGATAGAAATGCTAACAAAAAGATGTATGGCTAAAGAGCAAGAAATCCTGGACAAAACATTAGAAATATCCCGGCTAGAAGAAGAAATTAAGCGGTTAAAGACGCCTTAGAAAATCAAAAAAAGAAAGAATAAGGACTTTTAGTGACAATGTTCTGCTCTGCCGCTAGTTGCGGCAGAATACTTCACCCCGCAGCCCCCAGGGCTTGCGGGACTCCCATTGCCAGCCAGTTGGCTGGCAAATCTTCAATCCGCAGTCTTGTTGACTGTAGATACTTCCTCCGCGGCTTGTGGCCGCTGTCGGTCGTCGGCCGTTAGGAATTGCGGCCTCTGTCGTCAGCTGTTGGCCCGCTTTCAGTCGTCGTGCGCAAAGAATTACGCGCGCGGTCGCAGCCCGGGTAACCGGGCAGGATCAGTCTAACAATTCGATTTTCTTAGCCAGTTCTAAAAAATATTTTTCTATATTATTCCTGTCAATATTCTCCAGTAAAATCGGGTCGTCCAGAAAAGTTGTTACTTTATACAAATTTTTACCCAGCTCCAAATAGTTAATTGGATAATCAAATTTCTGCCGGGCTTTTTTCAATAAATCGCTAAAATCAAAGCCGTATTTCTGCCAGATCGCATACAGGTCAAAATAATCTCGCCCGCGCGCCTGCTGGGTCAAAGTAAAAGCCTTATTGACCGCAATATCCAGAACACTGTCGATTTGCAGATTGTCCTTTTGCAAACCCTGCTCCAGCCGGGAAAATGGATAGTAAGTAAATTCTGTTTTTAGTTCTGTATTATCCGCAAAGCGCATAAAAAATAGATTGCGGTTAAACGACTGGTTATGCTGAATCTGCGTGGCGCCAAAATCACTTTTATGCGCTGTCAGAAACAGGTTCAAATCGGCAAAAGTTATTTCTTTTTCCGAAAAAAAATCCAAATCTTCAGAAAACCGGTGCTGTAAATAATACTCGCTCAAAGCCGTGCCGCCGGAAAAATAAAACCGCTTATATAATTCCGGCTGAGAATTAAAAAATTTCAGAAAACTCTGCTGTTTATTAGTTAAGATACTTTTTGTCATACAGTATAAACTCTAAAAAATTCCGCGTATCAGCGTCTATATGTAATTCCGGCAAATATTTTTCCAGTAATTTACGCTCTATTTTCTCGCCTTCAGCCAAGCCAAAATTAAGCTGCTGCTCCAGCCGCCAGACAGCATATTGCGCGGGATTTTCTTTGAGGCGAGCTGTATCGGTAGACCAGTTATGCATAATAGTTAATTATAGCATAGAATGTCCGCGTTAAAATTTTTGCAACAAATTGAAAATGGTTACAATTCCATAAATAACAAAAACAGGAATTTATACTGGCGATGTCCTCATCGAACTTCACAAGCGTAGCGAAGTGGGATCCACAAGCCAGCGTCAGCTGGCGACGTGTCTTTCCCCTGTCAGCCTTGTCGGCCGACAGGACTTCCTCGCCTGCAAGGTGTCGCAGGCTCGGTCGCAACACAGTTGCCCGTGCAGTATTCATAACGGCGGCTGCTTCGCAGCCTTGTTGCCCTCACTTAACTTCGCGCTCCGCGCTTGTGACCGACAGCGACAGCAAGTCGCGGAAGGAATGTCCGCAGTCAACCAGACTGCGGGCTGAAGTTCAGGTCGGCGCTGGTTCCTGGTACAAAGTAAAAGACAGGAATTTTTTTAATGGCGGCGTCCTACTTTCCAACACAGTTGCCCGTGCAGTATCATAACGGCGCCGCTGCGCGGCTTGTTTCCCTCACTTCACGTCGTTCGCTGCGCTCACTTGTGAAGTTCGGGTCGGCGCTGGTTCCTGGTACAAAGTAAAAGACAGGAATTTTTTTAATGGCGGCGTCCTACTTTCCAACACAGTTGCCCGTGCAGTATCATCGGCGCTGATAGGCTTAACTGCCGTATTCGGAATGGGAACGGGTGTTTCCCTATCGCTATCGCCACCAAAAAAATTCCTGTCTTTTTTGGTATATTATTTACACTATATTGTTAGCAGTTTAAGTAAGCAAGGATATTCCAATTTTAGAAAATCAAAAGGGATTACAGCTCCATATGGAAAAACCTCGGCCGATTAGTATTGGTCAGCTGAACACATTACTGTGCTTACACCCCCAACCTATCAACCCGGTAGTCTACCGGAGGCCTTACTCCCACGAAGGGACAAGAAAATTTATCTTGGGACTAGCTTCTCGCTTAGATGCTTTCAGCGATTATCTAAACCGAACGTAGCTACCCGGCGCCTACCCCTGGCGGGA
>JAISQA010000085.1 GCA_031274525.1 Candidatus Margulisiibacteriota bacterium | reverse complement strand
AGCCCGGTACGCTGGTGGCGTGAATACCGCAAATAAACAGTATCAGCCAGAGCGTTGCGCCGCAGAAATATGAACACATCTATTCGTTTACACAGGTAACTTTACAGTCCCGTTATTGAAATGGATCCCCGGATATTCAGAGCTTTTGCGGCAGGTGACCGCATAAGCCAGCCGTAAAAGAAAATACAACATTCACCAGAAAATTTCAAAGAAAGATTCATATCCATGACGTGCGAAGCAAAATATTCGCGCCGCCGTTAATAACGAACGCTGTTGCAAATACGGAACACGCAGCATAACGCTTAGCTTATAATTAGAATCAAAATTAGACTTATCTCCTTACACGAATACCCCGCCGTTTCGGGGCGTTTATCTGGCGCAAAAGGATAAAATAAAAGTGTTCCGTAAAAAAATAAAACTAGCCCTCCTGATCGACGAATTCTGGGGCGCCGCCGGCACGGCCTATGGCGGGTTTGGCTTTCTGGCTAGGAACTACATCGCCAAATACCTGCCGGACGAAACCCTCGCCATCGATGTTTTACTGGGCATGTCCGAGGATTTAAAGGAATTTCACTGCGAGGAAATAGACCGGGTGCGGCTTTATAAATTTCCGGCAAACAAGACATTGGTAAAAGAATGGCTGAAAAAACAAAACTACACAATTTTTCTGTCCATAGAACTGACTTATCCCTCCGCAGAGTTATTTGAACTGATTGATAATAAAAAATTAATCTTATGGGTACAGGATCCCCGGCCGGAATCCGTCGTAGAAAACAGCCTGAACACCATGAAAAAGATAAAAGACCCCTGTGTATACAATGCCCGCAGCGCCCGGCTGGTGTCTAAACTATATCAAGAAAAACGGGTTAAATTTATTACGCAGGGAGAATCGCTTACGGCTCTGGCCAAAGAATTATACCGTTTACCGCCGCACACGAAAATCCCGCTTTTGACCAACCCTATTGAGCTAGATTTAACCTACAATTTTAATCCTGCGGCTAAGCAAAACAAAATCATCTTTTTGGGCCGGCTGGAGGCGCAAAAAAGAGCCTGGCTATTCTGTGAAACAGCCCGGCGTTTACCCGCTTATGATTTTTACGTAATCGGCCAACTATTTCGCGAAAAAGAAGAGAATCAGGATATATTAAACCCTTATTTAAACGCCGATATTCCCAATCTGCATTTTATGGGTTTGCTGGAAGGGGAAGCTAAAGCCGTTCTAATCAAAGAAGCGAAGATCCTCTTGAATACCTCCATCTGGGAGGCCATTCCTGTCTCCTGGCTGGAGTGTCTGCAATACGGCACCTTGCCGGTCAGCTGTCTGGATCGCGAAAATTTAGTCAGCCGCTTCGGTTATTTTACAGGAGAAGTTTTGGGCGATGGTCTGGACGGGATAGAAAAATTTACCGCCGCCCTAACCCGGATCTTGAACAATTATGAACTTTATATTCCGAAAGCGCTGGCCGGAATCGACTATGTAAGAAAAAACCATAATGTTGCCGCTTTCCGCCCCAAACTGCTGGCTGTTATAAATAAAGAACTCCGCCCGGATCTGGCTTTCGGCCTGCGGCAAATCCCAAAAAAGATAGCCCCCGGTCTAAAAAAATTAAAGCTTTTTTATCTGGATAAAAGATGCCGAAAACTGGCCAGAGAGCCGGGAATATACCACAAACTTAAAAAAGCCAATTTAATCCGGCCTACTGTTTGTTATGCCGCGGCCACCACCTTAAATTTTGACACTATGGGCCGCATCACGGCCTGCTGTTTTAACCGCGGCTATATTCTGGGCAGCTATCCAGACACCAGCATCAAAGCCGCCTGGCTGGGGCCAGAGCGGAAGAAATTATTAAACGCGCTAAACAAGTATGATTTCCGTTTGGGCTGCGGTTACTGTCAGGAAAAAATACTTCATAACCAATATTGCGAGATTAGTCAGGAGCCGTGGGATCTGGTTAATAACAATGGCTGGCCCTCAAAAATGGAATTTGAATTTTCTCCTGTTTGCAATCTGGAATGTATTATGTGCGGCGGCAAATGGTCATCGGCTATCCGTAAAAACAGAGAAAAATTACCTCCGCTCAACCCGCCGCTGGATGACGCCTTTCTAGAGCAGCTGGAAGAATTTATTCCCCACCTGAAATATGCCGCTTTTTTGGGCGGGGAGCCCTTTTTAGCGCCGGCTTATTACAAAATCTGGCAGAAAATCGCTAAGCTTAATAAAAATCTGTCTGTGCATATAACCTCTAACTGTAGTATTTATAACAAAAAGGTGCAGGAAGTCCTTGACCTGCTGCCCAACCTGCGCATTACTGCTTCTCTGGATTCTTTACAAAAAGCCACCTATGAGTCGATCCGCCGCGGCGCTTGTTTTGAAACAGTGCTGGCCCACGTCAATATATTTATAAAGAAGCATCGCCTGTCCTCTCTCTCTGTTTGTCCGCTTATTCAAAATATTTATGAGATCCCGGACTTGGTCCGGTTTTGTGAAGTGCACAAAATTGACCTGTATTTTAATCACGTGACCGGCGCTTTGAGCGGTAACATTAAGTATATCCATGCCGGCGGAAGCCAGACTACGACCTGGAACGGAATATCCGGTGAACCCTTGCCGCCGGAAGCGCTGGCCGAAGCCGCGCGTCACGCTCCTCTACCGGAGTTCAGATTATCTACCCTATCGGACGCAGAATTAGCTAAAATAAAACTCTTACTGGATAAAACCGCGGCGGATTGTACCCGGGACGACCTAAAAGAAAAAATCCGCGGGCTGAAAACATTTCTGCGCCAGTAGCTCCGGCCGAAATATTGCAGGGTCAAGGCCATTTTTGTTGGTCGTAATCTTCCGGCCGCAGATAATCCAGCACCAGTATTTTCAGGTAAAACCGTTCCAGCGGAGAAAGATTTTTGTTCTGCAGGAGTTCTCTTTGCTCCGGAGAAGCATGCACATAAAGAGCGCGTATATTGTATATGTCTTCGTCTAACATTTTGTTGATTTCTGTCCAGACAGCCGCGTTATGTTCGCGCTGGCGCGCCACATCCAGGATGTCTATAAAAGCTCTTAAGCGAGAATACACATGTATCCCGCTATCTTGACCGTCCGCCAACCGGGAGAGGACGGAATTTTCCCGGATGTGGTAATAATACAGGCTTTCGCCGAGATGAGAAACTCTTTCCGCCAGGAGAATACAACGCAAAGCAAATGCTCTGTCTTCATAATAAGGGGCTCTTTCAGGAAAGCGCAGACCAAATCTATTAAGGTGCTCCCGCCTGGTCAGCTGTAACCAGGCGGGGGTACAGTAATCAGCTTGCCGGCTCATTAAAACAAACATTGCCCAGCCGCTGACAATATCCGGGTAACTGTTTTTCCGCAGGTAAAATTGTTTCCAGCGGGTCTTTTTTAGGCGGTCATTTTCAAATATTACGGCGGCATCAAAATACAAAACATCCAGTTCCTGCCGCGAGGCATTATCATATGAAAGTTCCAGCGCATCCTGCCGCAGAAAATCATCGCTGTCCAAAAAGAAAATATATTCCCCCGCGGCCAGTTTTAGGCCCGTATTTCTAGCGCCGCCGGGCCCGGTGTTTGCCTGCGAAATTATTTTGATCCGCCGGTCTTTTTCCGCATAGTCCGCCAATATTTGCGCGGAACAGTCTGTCGAGCCGTCATCGACACAGATACATTCAAAATTTTTCAGCGTCTGAGCCAGGACGCTCTCCAGACACGAGCGCAGGTATTTTTCTGTATTGCACACCGGGAGTATTACGGATACTTTAGGGCCTTTCTGGAAAAAACGCCAAAAAAATCTGAGCTTTTGTCTTAAAATTTGCCTGTCCGGGTTAGCTCCTCTGGCAAACAGCTCAAAATCCGCCCACGCCTGTGCATCGTACAGGTCTCTTTGAATTTTTTGTCTTTTGAGGTCTCTTTTATATTCCCGGCACATCCTCCGGCTGAAATTTTTTTTAGCGGCTCCCTGCAGGCGCGCATAATGGGCCATATAGTGGCTGTGTTTGGCCCGGTTTTTTATATATTCCAGCTCTCTTTTTAAGTTTGGCCGTTTCCGCAGCCAGCGCTCAATTGCGGCAAACTCGCCGCAGAGAGCATAAGTCCGTCCGGCGTTACAATGCGTGGAAGAATTGGGATTATCCTGACGGTAATAAGCCAGGGGCTCGTCCGTAAAATAGGCAGAACCGGCCAAAGCCATTACCTTAAACACAAAACCTATATCTTGATGCCAGCTTCTTGGCCGTTCCAGAAAGCGAAGTTTATGCTCCCGCAAAAAAGCGCGGCGGTATATCCCGCTCCAGACTGTCGGCCGGCAGACAAAAACCGGTTTTACCTCCAGAGGGCAAACCACACGATACAGCTGCTCGCGGGGAAGGGGCAGAGACCAGTCTCCCGGCCTGACACCATTTTGCTCGCTGTAAAAATAAAAATCCCCTTTGACCAAATCTACCCTGTGCCTGCTGGCCAGAGTATATAATTTTTCAAACATATCCAGTTTCACATAATCATCCGCGTCAACCATGCCTATGTATTCCCCGCCAGCAGCGGCAAGGCCTTTATTCAGGGCCGCGGCGTACCCTTTATTGGGCCGGGAGATAACTCTTACCCGCCGGTCATTCCTGGCATATTCGGTCAGGATCTCCAGCGAACTATCCGTCGAACCGTCATTCACGCCGATAATTTCTATCCCGGCTAAAGTCTGGTGTACTAAACTATCCAGACACTGCCTTAAATATCTTTCTGCATTAAAAATCGGCACAATAATGGACACGTTTATTTCGGCTGTTCCGGACATGATTTGTATTTTAGATACTCTCCCCTGGATTTATGTTGCAAATACGGAACGTGCCCGGCGGCCAGCGGGAAAGCCAGCCAGACTGGCGCCTCTTTTTTTCTCCCGGTGATATAATCGGGTTATGCCCCTCATCCGCATCCAGAAATATCTCTCGGAACACGGTCTGGCTTCCCGCCGCGAAGCCGCGGAATGGATCGCCCGCGGCTATGTCTTACTAAACGGGGTGAAAGTCGCGGACACCGGCGCCAAAATGGACGGCACCCGGGATCGGATCGTTATCGACCCGCGCGCCGGGGCCGCGCCCAAATATTACTTTCTTTTTAACAAGCCGCTGGGCATCGTCACGGTCAATGCCCAGAAGGGCGAAAAAGAAATCAAAGATATTGTCCGGCTGCCGCCGGGCGTGGCCCCGGTCGGGCGGCTGGACAAAGACACCGGCGGACTGATCTTTCTGACCAATGACGGCGTGGCCGCGCGGCGGATCATGGATCCGGCGTTTTATCACGAAAAAGAATACGAGATTTCCCTGTACAGGCCCATTTCCGACGCAGCCCTGCACCGGCTGGAGCGCGGCGTATACATACTCGGCCAGAAAACCCGGCCGGCGCAGACCCGGCGGCTCGGCGGTTACAGGTTTACGCTGACCATCACCGAAGGGAAAAACCGGCAGGTGCGGCGCATGTGCGAGAGCGCCGGCTGTCCGGTCAAGACGCTTATCCGCCGGCGCATTTTAAATTTCCAGCTGGGCAATTTAAAGCCGGGTCAGTTAAAAGAATTGTCCCGGCTGGAGCGCACGGAATTATTTTCCGCCCTGAATATTGCCCGAACTGCCGCGCCGGTAAAATTAACCGGGTAAGCCGCCCTGAACCGCTGCTCCGTATTATTTTTCCAGAGCGCGCAATATTCCCGCCATGGTATCCACCGCGCCGGGCAAACCCAGCTGCCGGCAATTCAGCGTGTCGTAGACAAAATGCCGGTAACGCAGACAGTATTGATCCCAGGGATGCTTGCGCGCCAGCCGCGCCAGCAGCTGCAAAAGACCGGCGGGAATGCGGAGCTGGAACGGGGTTTTCTGTCCGTAATACGCCGCGCACTCCCGGAAAAAGTCGCCGGCACTCAACGGCGCATTGCCCAGCACATACTCATTTTTGGCCAGCTCGTGCTCCAGCATATATTTGACCAGCGCCGCGATATCCGCGCAATGAATAAAATGGAAAGAAAAATCCAGCGTAAAATATTTAAGCAGGCGTATCCACCGGCGCAGGCGGAGCAGACCGGACGCCGCGTGAGAATACGGATGCGTACTGTCGCCGCCAAAAACCCAGGTCGGGAAAACGGTAATGAGTTTATCCTTCAATCTATGGCGCTGTAAAATTTTATGCGTCAAAAATTTACTGCGAATATAATTCGTACCGATCTCGCGGATCGCTTCCACCGGCCGGTGCTCCCGATCCAGAATCGAGGCCGTGGAAAAATAAATGATTTTTTTTATGCGCCGCGGCGCGAGCGCGCGCAGGATGCGCAGGGTCGAATACACATTGATCCGCCAGGGCTCGCGGTAGCCGCCCCAGCAGGTGGCGATCAGCACGAGATAGTCTATGGTCTGCAGCAATTCCTTTTCCCGGGGCAGTTCGCGGATATCCCGCGGAAGGAGTATTACATTGGAGTATTTGCGCAGATCCCGCCGGAGCTTCTCCGGCCGGCGCACCGCCAGATACAGCCGGTATTGCGGATCGCCGGCCAAAAGATCAAATAAGTAATGCCCGACGCTGCCGGAAATCCCTGTGATCAAAACATTTTTTATCATCGGCCTGCCCTCGCGCTGCCGGGCTGGAGGATTGCTCTGCTCTTATTCGGCCGGCGGGCTTGCGCCGGGCACAGCGTCCGGAGGCGCCGCTTCTGCCGCGGCTTTTTCCTGAGCTTCGATCTCCGCGGCAATTTCTTCTTTCTTCCGCGGCTTGCGGGAACGTTTCGCGGCTGCTTCGGCCTTTTTCTCGACTTCCGCCTCGACCCGGATCCGCGCCGCGGCGCTGACGCCGAAAGTCAGGCGCACCGGAGCTTCATAGTCTCCCGCCTCTTTGAGGCTCTTGAGCTGTATCCGGCGCCGGTCGAGCTGCGTGCCCAGCGCAGCGTTAAGCGCATCCGCGATCTGCTGATGCGTGATCGCGCCAAACAGCTGGCCGTTTTCGCTGCCCTTAGCCTTGAGCACCACCACGGCCGCCTTATTAATCTTTTCGGCCAGCGCCTGCACTTCGGCTTTTTCTTTGGCTATCTTTTTCTCGCGCTGCGCGGTTATCTGCTGCATGTGCCGGAGATTGCTCTCATTCCGGGGCGCCGCGATGTTGTGCGGAAAAAGATAATTCCGGGCATAACCGTCCTTAACCCTGACGACCGCGCCCCGGTCGCCGTACTCCGTGTCTTTTAGCAATATGACTTCCATAAAAAGCTCCTTCTAAAAACTCTCTGCCGCCGGGGACTCTACTGTTCGGCCACAAAAGGAAGCAGGGCCATTACCCGCGCGCGTTTCACGGCCTGAGACACCAGACGCTGATGTTTGGCACAGCAGTTGGACTGCCGGCGGGACAATATCTTGCCGCGCGCGGACTGAAAACGCTGCACCAGCGTTAGATCCTTATAATCCAGCACATTCAAATGATTTTCGCAGAAAAAACAGGGCTTGCCCCGCCTCTTCTTTAAGGGCAGCGGGGTTTTCCGCTCGCCTCTTTTGGTATCTTTGGACATCCTTCAAGACCTCCTTTCTTCAGTATTAACTCTTTGCTCATTAACTCTCTGCTTATTAGCTCTTTGGTCAATTACAGTTCTTTGATCGGGCAGGCCACCCAAAGGCTGGTCTGCGGCCAAAACTTAATTTCGCTCCCGCTTGTTAAGTTTGGTTAAAACGGCGCGGCATCTTCTCCCGCGGCCACCGGAGCAGGCTCCGCGCCCGTACTCTGCGGCGGCGGATAAGCGCCGGACGCGCCATCGCTGCCCTTGCGGTCCAGCATCTGCATATTGTCCGCAATGACTTCCGCGGACTGCAGCCGCTGGCCGTTCTTTTCATACGCCGAGATTTGCAGCCGGCCTTCGATCGCTACCAGTTTGCCCTTGCGCAGATATTCATTGCAAATCTCCGCCAGCTTGCGCCAGGCCACCACGCGGATAAAATCCACTTCGTTATTGGTGCTGTCGCGCCTCTGCGGCCGGTTGATCGCCAGCGAAAATCTGGCCACGGCCACGCCGGCCGACGTGTATCTGGTCTCCGGGTCTCTGGTCAGTCTGCCAATTAAAAAAACTTTGTTGTACATCTCTCCGCCTTTAGAAAGGAATGTCGTCTTTGGTGCCGGAGGCAAACGGGTTGTCCGCGGTGTCCGGCGGCGGAGCGGCGCTCTCCGGTCTGGCGGCCGGCTGTCCGCTCAATGTCTTTACCGTGCTGGCGTTGACCTCGGTCTGCCAGGTGCGGACGCCGTTATTCTCGGACTGCGTGGTCTGGATCTTGCCTTCCACCACAACCAGCGCGCTGGCCTGCACATTTTCCGCGGTATAATCCGCCGCCCGGCCCCAGGCGACCACCGGAATATAGTCCTGCTCTACCTGCCCGTCCTGTCTGGGCGGCCGCGCCACCGCCAGCGTAAATTTGCTCAGGGAGGCATTGTTCTCCAAACCAAACCGGGTCTCCGGCCTGGCCTGCACTGTCCCGATTAAAACAATACGATTGAGGTTGGACATAAAGACTCTCTAAACTTTGGCTCCGGCTTTGGGCACGGCAATAGTGATCATGTGCCGCAGAATATTTTCGTTGATCTTGAAGCGGTTCTCGATCTCTCTATTGAGCGTACCCGGCCCCTCGAATTGCAGCAAAACATAATAGCCCTGCGTGTGCTTGTCGATCAGGCTGGCCAGCTCGCGCTTGCCCCAGATATCCGTATTGGTAATCTTACCGCCGCCGCTCTCGATAAGCGTTTTAACTTTTTCCAGCAATTCTTTCTGCGCGGCGTCTTCCAGTTCCGGCTTGCTGATATAAAGTAAATCGTACATGCTGCCTCCATAATTCCTAAAACAAACGGGGCGTAATGATAACAATATTCCCGGCCGGTGGCAAGTGGCCGTTATTTTTTCCCGGCTGTTAATTTTCTGAACATTACTTACTTTCTGGCGTGCGGATGGGCATGACCACATAGGTAAAATCTTTGCTGTCTTTGGGCGCAATGACTCCGGGGGACAGCGAGCCGTTGAGCGTGAGCACCACACTGTCCTCGGCAATATTTTTGATCACATCCAGAATCAGGCGCACATTGAAAGCAATGGGCTGCATATTTTCGCCTTCTTTCTGGATATCCACCAGCTCGGAAACATTGCCGATGCTGGAAGTGCTGGCGGTGATGAGCAGTTTTTGTTCGACCATTTCCAGCTTAATAATATTGGCCGACGCGCTGGCAATAATCGAAGCCCGGTCAGCCGCTTCCAGTAAATCCTGACGCGCCAGAATAATCCGGGTTTTCTGCTCTTTGGGTATGACCTGCCGGTAATCCGGGAACTGACCCTGAATTAAACGCGAGAGAAAATACAGCCGCTTAAACTTAAAAGAGATTTGCTCCCTGGTCACGACTATTTCCACCACGCCCTGATAATCTTCCTGCTGCAAAATGCGGCTGATCTCCTGCAAAGCCCGCGAGGGAATAATGATGCTCAAAACCGCGGAGTTAGCCTCGCTCAAAACCGCTACTTTCTTGGCCAGACGAAAACCGTCCGTCGCCACAAAACGCAATTCCTGTTTTTCTTTTTCGACCAGAATGCCGTTCAAAAACTGCTTGGCTTCGTCCAGCGACACGGCAATAATCGTCTGCCGGATCATTTCCCGCAGCACATCCGCTTCGATGTTTATCTTCTCCCCGCCGGTCAGTTTGTGCAGGGCCGGGAAATCGTCCGTGGCCAGACCGTGAATATTAAATTTGGAACGGCCGGCGTTGATCAAAATATTATTGCCGCTGTCCACTTGAAAGGAAACCTCCCCGTCAGACAGCTTGGCAATAATGCTGCTCAAAGTTTTGGCCGGGGCCAGCACCGCGCCTTCCTGCGTGACCTCCGCGTCAAGCAAAAGCTCGATGCCTATTTCCAGATCATTGCTGGAAAGTTTTAAACCGCCGCTGCCGGCTTCTAACAAAATATTGCCGATGATCGGCAGCGTACTGCGTAAAGAAACCGCCTTTTCTACAATCTGAATCGCGTCATGCAAATCTGCTTTTACACACTTAAATTCCATATACGTATTTACCTCCAGGTATATTTAAAAATTAATCATAATAGTAATAAGGGCTGTTGAGATCTGGATAACCTTAATTTTTCTGAATTATAGCCGGAATTCTGGATAAAAGCTACCTGCATAATCCGTGGATAAGGCGGTGTATAACTCCGAGGAAAACAGCGCTTATACAGCGGACGCGCCGCGGAAAAATATATACACAAACTATGCACTGTAAAAGTACAGATTAGCATTTGTTACCGTGGAACGAATATCCTGCCGGTGCGCACCGCAGTGCGGGGATACGGTTAATGGCAAAATATTCAGTCCGGCAAATAGACCGGAGCAGACGCGGCCTTACCGTCCATGTTCCAGCATAATAAATATATTACCTGCGTGCGCCGTGGCCTCTCACTTAACGGCGCATTTCATGCTTGTTAAGTTCGAGCCAAAACGCACTCCGGCAAAATATTTATTATGCTGGAGGTTAGGCGTTTATGCGGTTAATTTTACAGTTCCGGGTTTTGCTTAGCGCGCCAGAATTTCTTTTTTGAGATTGGTCACGAGGTCCAGAATAGACGGATCGGTTTTCAGCATTTCCCGGATCTTGTCGCAGGCATGCAGGACGGTGGTGTGATCCCGTCCGCCAAAATTAGAGCCGATTTTGGCCAGCGCGGAAGAGGTCATTTCTTTGGACAGGAACATGGCGATCTGCCGGGCCAGCGCGATATCCTTGGTGCGGACTTTGGCCGACAGTTCTTCGATATCCAGCTTGAAAGATTCGGCCACGACCTGCTTGATCGTGCTGATCGTGATGTATTTTTCCTGATTGACAATAAAAAAATGTTTCAGGGTCTCCGCGGCAAATTCGATAGTCAGCGGCGCATCGGTCAGCGCGGCGTTGGCCACCAGCCGGGTCAGCGCGCCTTCCAGATCGCGGACATTGGAGGGAATCTGCCGGGCGATGTATTCCAGCACCTCGACCGGGATAGGCTTGGCGTCGCCCTCGATTTTTTTTTGCAGAATAGCGATGCGGGTTTCCAGATCCGGCGGCTGAATATCGGTGACCAGCCCCCAGGACAGGCGCGAGATGAGCCGCTCCTCGACATTCTTCAAATCTTTAGGCGGCCGGTCAGAATTGAGAATGATTTGTTTTTTGGCTTCGTACAGCGCGTTGAAAGCATTAAAAAACTCTTCCTGACAGCGGTCTTTGCCCATAAAAAACTGCACGTCGTCGATCATCAGAATGTCCACCGTGCGGAATTTGCTGCGAAAAGCATTCCAGCGATCCTGCCGGTTTTCCCGGATAATATCGATCGTTTCATTTACAAAATCTTCGGCCTTGACATAGACGATCTTGAGTCCCGGATGCAGCGCCAGCGCGCGCTGGGCGATAGCGTGCATCAGGTGGGTTTTGCCCAGCCCCGATCCGCCGCAGGTAAACAGGGGGTTGTAAGCGGCCGCGGGTTTTTCGGAGACGGCCACCGCCGCGGCGTGGGCGAAGCGGTTGTTATTGCCGACCACAAAAGTATCAAAAGTATAACCGGGATTAAAGGTGGAGGAGTACGGCGAGGCCGCCGCGCCGGCCGGCGCCAGCCGGGGGGCCTCTTCTTCCGCGGAGATGCCAAAATTAAAATCCGCATTGACCGTGTATTCGATCAAAATACTCTGCTGGAGTTCGTTATTAAAAATATCCTGCAAAACCGGCGCGCAGCGTTCTTTGACCCAGCTGAGCAGGAACTGCGTGGGCACAGCAATGGTCAAAATGCCGTCCGCAAAGGACACTAATTTGGCAGAAGAGACAAAAGTTTTAAATCCGGGGGTGCTGAGCTTGCGGCTCAGACGCTCCAGCAGGTCATTCCAGAAAGGCTCCATAGAGGGTTCTCCTCGCTATTTATCCACTGACCCCCCGGATTGTGGACAGATAGTATAATCTCAAATGTAAAAATGTCAACAACTGGCCAAAAAATCGGCGCATTATCCACCAATGTGCACAAACAGGCGGCTTTATCAACAAATCTGGAATGGTCAAGCGGCGGCGGGTATGTTAAAATTACCCGGATTGGCTGAAAATATGACAGAACAAACTATCACAGACTATAGCGATTTTGATTACAGGAAGAACTTCTGGAAAAAGGGTGACCGGAGATATGAGGATTTTTGCGACCACCTCGCCCTGCGCCGGCTGCTGCCGCCTGCGGGCGAGAAATTCATCGATGTCTGCGGCGGCTTTGGCCGGCTGGCCGGCGAGTATCTGGATAAATATCCGGAAGTTTGCCTGTTCGACTATGCCCGGAATATGCTGGAGCTGGCGCGGCGGGAGCGCGGGGCCAGATTAAAGACCGTGCAGGGCTCGGTGTACCAGCTGCCTTTTGCCGACGGCGAATTTGACGTGCTGGCGATGATCCGGGCCTCGCATCATCTGGCGGACTTCCCCGCGGCGCTGGCCGAGATCGCCCGCGTGCTCAAGCCCGGCGGACAGGCCGTGCTGGAGATCGCCAACAAACGCAATCTGCTGGAAATTTTGCGCGCGCTGAGCGGGCGCTCCAAAATGCGCCCGTTTAGTCTGGAACCGGCCAGCCGCAATGCGCAGGGTTTTTTTAATTTTCATCCCCGCTATGTCGAAGCCGCTTTTGCGCGGCAGAATCTGCGCGTCAAAAAAATTCTGGCGGTGTCCAGCCTGCGGCTGGGCCTGCTCAAAAAACTTTTGGGCTATCCTGTGTTGAGCGCGCTGGAATATGTTTTGCAGGGGCCGACCGGCCGGCTGAGATTGAGCCCGTCTTTGTATTATTTGCTGGAGAAACAGGATGCCTAAACGCCCGGATCTCAAAAAAATAATGATCATCGGCGCGGGGCCTATTGTCATTGGACAGGCCTGTGAATTTGACTATTCCGGCACGCAGGCCTGCAAAGCCTTGAAAAAAGAAGGCTATCAGATCGTGCTGGTCAACAGCAACCCCGCCACGATTATGACCGATCCGGAATTTGCCGACCGCACCTATATCGAGCCGATCCGCCCGGATATTGTGGCCAAGATTATCGAGAAAGAACGGCCGGACGCCCTGCTGCCGACCGTCGGCGGCCAGACCGCGCTCAATTGCGCGCTGGATTTGGTGACGCTGGGTGTTTTGGAGAAATATAAAGTGGAATTGATCGGCGCCGGTATTGAGGCGATCCGCAAGGCCGAGGATCGCAAGCTGTTTAAGGACGCGATGCAAAAGATCGGTCTCGATATGCCGCGCTCGCAGGAAATTTACTCGCTGGAAGAGGCCCGCGAATTTATCAAGACGATCGGCTTTCCGGCGATCATCCGCCCGTCTTTTACGCTGGGCGGCACCGGCGGCGGCATTGCTTACAATGATCTGGATCTGGAACGCATCGTCAATAACGGGCTGGAGCTCTCCCCGGCGCATCAGGTGCTGCTGGAAGAGTCGATCATCGGCTGGAAAGAGATTGAGCTGGAAGTGATGCGGGACTTGAAAGACAATGTGGTGATTATCTGCTCGATCGAAAATCTGGATCCGATGGGGATTCATACCGGGGATTCGATTACTATCGCGCCGGTGCAGACACTGACGGATGTGGAATATCAGCGCCTGCGCGACTATGCTATCGCGGTGATGCGCGAGATCGGCGTTTCGACGGGCGGCTCCAATGTGCAGTTTGCGCTGGATCCCCGCTCCGGCCGCATCTGTATTATCGAAATGAACCCGCGGGTCTCGCGCTCCTCGGCGCTGGCGTCTAAAGCGACGGGCTTTCCGATCGCTAAAATCGCCGCGCTGCTGGCCGTGGGCTATACGCTGGACGAAATTCCCAACGACATTACAAAAGTTACTCCGGCCTCTTTTGAGCCGACCATTGATTACGTGGTGACCAAAGTGCCGCGTTTTGCTTTTGAAAAATTCCGCGATGCGGACGACACGCTCAATACCCAGATGAAATCCGTCGGCGAATGTATGGCTATCGGCCGGACTTTCAAGGAATCCCTGCGCAAAGCCCTGCGCTCGCTGGAAATTCCGCCGCCGGTCTGTCAGGACGATTTGATCGACGAGAAGCTGAGCCGCCCCAACTGCGAGCGGATTTTCTATATCCTGCAGGCTTTCCGCCGGGGCTATACGGTGGAGCGGATTCAGGAGCTTTCTTTCATTGATAAATGGTTTCTGGCGCAACTGGCGGAACTGGCCGCGGAAACCCCGGAAAGTCTGGCCGCGGAGCACCGGGCGCGCGGCGTCCGGGGCGTGGTCTATAAAAAAGTGGACACCTGCGGCGCGGAATTTGAAGCGCAGACGCCCTATCTGTACTCGACGTATGAGCAGGAGAATGAAGCCGCGCCGACGCAGAATAAAAAAATTATGATCCTGGGCGGCGGGCCGAACCGGATCGGCCAGGGCATCGAATTTGACTATTGCTGCGTGCATGCCTCTTTTGCTCTGCGGGCCGCCGGCTTCGAGACGATAATGGTCAATAGCAATCCGGAAACCGTCTCCACAGATTATGACACCTCCGACCGGCTGTACTTTGAGCCGCTGACCCTGAAGGACGTCATGAATATTGTGCATGTGGAAAAACCGCACGGCGTGATCGTACAGTACGGCGGACAAACTCCGCTCAAACTGGCGCTGAAATTAGAAGCTGCCGGGGCGCCGATCATCGGCACGACGCCGCAGAATATCGACGTGGCGGAAGACCGCAAACTTTTCGGCAGATTGATCGACCGGCTGGGCATCAAGCAGCCGGCCAACGGCACGGCGACTTCGATAGAAGAGGCGGTGAAGATCGCCCGGAAAATTACCTATCCGGTCATGGTGCGTCCTTCTTATGTGCTGGGCGGCCGGGCCATGGAGATCGTTTATGATGAGCCGGCCCTGCAGCGTTATATGAAAACCGCGGTGGATGCTTCCAGCGAACACCCTGTCCTGATCGATAAATTTCTGGAAGACGCGGTGGAGCTGGACGTGGACGCGATCGCGGACGGGCAGGACACCGTTATTGCCGGTATTCTGGAACATGTGGAAGAGGCGGGAATTCATTCCGGCGATTCGGCCTCGGTGCTGCCGACTTTTTCCCTGACGCCGGGGCTTTTGAAAACGGTCGAAAGCCATACCGAAAAAATGGCGCAGGCGCTGAAAGTGGTCGGCCTGATGAACGTGCAGTTCGCGGTGAAGAATAAAGAAGTCTATGTACTGGAAGTCAATCCGCGGGCCTCGCGCACCGTGCCTTTTGTCAGCAAGGCCACCGGCGTGCCCTGGGCCAAGCTCGGCGCGCTGGTCATGGCCGGCCAGACCTTAAAAGAGCTGAAAGTAAAAAGAGTCCTGCCCGCCTACTGGTCGGTCAAAGAAGCCGTGCTGCCGTTTGCCAAATTTCAGGGACAGGATGTTTTGCTCAGTCCGGAAATGCGCTCCACTGGCGAGGTCATGGGCATTGACGCCAATTTTGGCATGGCCTATGCCAAATCGCAGCTGGCCGCGGGAGAAAAACTGCCGGAGCCGGGACAGAAGATTTTCATCTCGGTGACAGATCTGTATAAGAACGACAAACTGCTCTGGGCGGCCAATAAATATAAAGAGCTGGGTTTTGCCATTATCTGCACCAGAGGCACCGGCGAGTTTTTGCGCGGACATAATATCGCTGTCCTCGACACGTATAAGATCCGCGAGGGCCACCCCAATATTACCGACCTGATCGCCAACCGCGAGATCGGCCTTATCGTGAACACCCCTTCCGGCAAAGGCGCGCGGCAGGATGATTACTATATCCGGCAGGCTGGGTTACGGCACAAGACGATGTGCGTGACGACTATCGCCGCGGCCATTATGGTCGCCAAAGGTCTGGACGCGATACTGCACGGTCAGCTGGATGTCAAAGCCTTGCAGGATTATCACCAGGAGCTACCGCGTTAAGGCCGGGTAAATAGTTTGAGACAGGCCCCGGAACGCTAGACCGCGGGCGCTAGATTATTTCATTATGGATGAGCAGCGCATATAGCCGCTCCAGATCGTCTCTGGAAGTGTATTTAATAGAGATTGTGCCCTTTTGTTCCGTGCCGGTTAGCTCCACTTTTGTCGCCAGCCTGGAAGACAAAGCCTGTTCAATATTGCTTAACTGCGGGTTTTTGCCCGGAGCATTTTTACTTTTTACAGCCCCGCCAGCCGCGGCTTTTTCCGTGTCGCGGACATTCAGGTGTTCTTTGCGGACTTTGGCCCACAGGCGCAATTGCTCCAGCACATTACCGGCGGCCAGGATTGCTCTGGCGTGTCCGGCCGTGATCTCTCCCTGCCGCAGCGATTCTTTGATCTCTTTGGGCAGTTCATTCAGGCGCAGCGCATTGGCCACCGAGGAGCGCGCTTTGCCGACTTTTTGCGCGACCTGCTCCTGCGTGAGCGAAAATTCCAGCATCAGCAGCGAATAGGACTCCGCCTCTTCCAAAGCGTTCAGGTTTTCGCGCTGGATATTCTCGATGAGCGCCTGTTCCAGCGACTGCTCGTCCGAAAGATCCCGGATGACCACCGGCACGCTGTCGATACCGGCCAGCTGTGAAGCGCGCAGGCGGCGTTCTCCGGCGATCAGTTCGTATTTATGCTCTTTTTTGCGCACCAGCAGGGGCTGGATCACGCCGTGGATTTTAATGGAGGCGGCCAGTTCATTCAGCGTATCGGGCGCAAACCCCTTGCGCGGCTGCCGCGGATTGGGCACAATGGCGCTGACCGGCACGGAGACAATGGTCTTGCCGGAAAAAGACACCGGCTTGAGCATATCGTTCTTGCCCAGCGCCGAGGCGATGGCCGAGGCGTCTTTACCGGCCGAACTTACCGTGGACGAAAGCAGCGCTTCCAGACCCCGCCCCAGACCTCTTTTATTGATGGACATGCGCGATCAACTCCTTTGCTAACTTATTATAGGCGTCGGCGCCTTTGGAGCGGCGGGCATAGACCGAGATCGGCTGGCCGTAACTCGGCGCTTCGCTGATGCGCACGTCGCGCGAGATCTGTGTATGATACACCCGGTCGCCGAAAAACTTCCGCGTCTCTTTCACCACCTCGCCGCTTAATTTGGTGCGGGCATCGTGCATGGTCAGCAAAATACCCTCCACGTCGAGCGCGGGATTAATTTCTTTTTTGACCAGGTCCAGCGTTTTCATCAGACGGGACAGGCCTTCCAGCGCATAGTATTCGCACTGCACCGGCACGATGACCCGCTGCGCGGCAACCAGCGCGTTGACGGTCAGCAGCCCCAGCGACGGCGGGCAGTCGATCAGAATAAAATCATAAGCGTCCTGCACCGCGGTCAGGATATTTTTTAAGCGCGTTTCGCGGCCCGCTTCGTGCAAGAGCTCCACCTCGATGCCGGAAAGATCCGAGGAGCCGGGGAGCAGGTGCAGATTCTCGATAGAGGTCGGATACAGCACCTGCAGGATGTCTTTGCCCTGCGTATATAGATCGTAGAGCGAAGCTTCCAGTTTCTCCACATCCACGCCCACGCCGCTGGTCGCGTTGACCTGCGGGTCGGTATCGATCAGCAAAACCATTTTGCCGGACTCCGCCAGCGCCGTGCCCAGATTGATCGCCGTTGTGGTCTTACCCACGCCGCCCTTTTGATTTACTATAGCGATAGTTATGCCCATGAATAAAGAGATTATATAGCAGCGCCGGGCATTATGCAAAAACTGTTCCACGTGGAACAGCGGGGCCGGGGACAGGCGCCCCGGCAGGGTGTTTCACGTGGAACATTGAATAATATGGCGCTGTCCGGGATTGCCGGCAAGGACGGTAAAATTGACTGTGCAGACGCCCCAATGCGCTATTTTAAACGACTGAACGGCTGCGCAGATATTTCAGCTGTTTTAGATGTTTTACCTGTCCCTTTCTTTCTCTACAGCCAGTTAGTCCCCCTTAATAAGGGGGACGGCCGCTGGTTGGTGAGCGGAGACGAACCGCAGCGGCAGGGGGTGTCTCGCCCTTGGCTCCCTTTCGCCTGTCCCTTTCTTTGAGAGTATTTCATTTTTTAGGGCGGCGCGAAAATCCTTGCTGCCCCGCGCCATGATATGTTCATGCTCCTGCGTCGCAAAAGCTCTGTATCTCCGGGTATGCATTTCAATAACGGGACTGTAAAGTTACCCGTGTAAACGAATAGATGTGTTCATCTTTCTGCGGCGCAACGCTCTGGCTGATACTGTTTATTTGCGGTATTTACGCCACCAGCGTACCGGGCTTTATGCTTACCAGATCTGTTCTGTTGAAGGGAACGCCGCTTTTTCGCTGTTCTACCTGGCTCTAAATTGTCCTCTCCGTAATAATTGGCCTGTTAAACAGCTCGTTTACACAGGTAATTTTACAGTCCCTTGACGGTCAGCCGTGCCCTGCGTATCCGGCACATGACCCGGCCAGCGGAACGAATATCCTGCCGGTGCGCGTCGCGGTGCGGAGATACGGTTAATGGCAAAATATACATTCCATCAAATAGACCGGAGCAAAAGCGAGATTGCCGCCAGAGTACAGCCTGATAGGAAACATACAATCAGTACGCAGAGCGAACAGATAGACAATAAATTCGTATACAGAGCTTTTGCGGCGCAGGAATACGAACATATTAGGACGCGAGACGGTCAGGGGATTCGTTCCGCCCGCTATTCCGCCGGTATTCTCTTTTTCACGAACGAAAAGATAGAACAGCAACAGGCATTTTACCTGTCCCTTTCTTTGACGCCAGAGCGCATTAAGGTTGCGCAAATATTTTGCATCTCGCGCCAATTGCCCACTCGGTCGCCGCAAAAGCTCTGAATATCCGGGGATCCATTTCAATAACGGGACTGTAAAGTTACCTGTGTAAACGAATAGATGTGTTCATATTTCTGCGGCGCAACGCTCTGGCGGATACTGTTTATTTGCGGTATTCACGCCGCCAGCGTACCGGGCTTTATGCTTCCCAGATCTGTTCTGCTGGAGGGAACGCCGCTTTTGCGCTGTTCTACATGGCTCTAAATTGTCCTCTCCGTAATAATTGGCCTGTTAAACAGCTCGTTTACACAGGTAATTTTACAGTCCCTTGACGGTCAGCCGTGCCCTGCGTATCCGGTGCATGACCCGGCAGCGGAACGAATATCCTGCCGGTACGCGTCGCGGTGCGGGGATGCGGTTAATGGCAAAATAGCCCTTCCGTCAAATAGACCGGAGCAAAAGCGGCAGTGCCGCCAGAGTACAGCCTGATAGTGAGACATACATCTCCGGTCGTACTCCGCGCGCTTGTTGCGCGCTGGGACTTCCGAGGCTGTAAGGAATTACAGCCTCGGTCGCAGAGCGAACATATAGACAATAAATTCGTATACAGAGCTTTTGCGGCGCAGGAATACGAACATATTAGGACGCGAGACGGTCAGGGGATTCGCTTTAAACTGGCCGCGTACACAGTTTTATTTACACGCCATTTTTTACACTTATTCAAGCTAAAAAGTGTAAAAAATCACACAAAATGGCATATGAACACCCTGTTTATACGTCAATCAACACCCCGTTATCATCAACTCGCACGCTAGGCCGCCATATTCTTATAGTATCATCAGTCTGCGTTATTAGCGGCACGGCCAAACGCACCTGACCAACAATCTGGCCTGCTTTGTTAAATTTAAGTTGTCCTGTCACAAAAGCTCGATGCGTTTTACCTCTAACATCTTTCAAATGCACCAGAGCAACGCCTTTCACCTCTGCGGAACTTACGTATGCGCGCTCATTCCACCGGGACTGAAAAAAGTCAACTTCACGCACAGGAATTTTATCCCCGTTGAGCAGCGTGAGCCTCGCCTCAGCATTTAACCAGGCCAAGCCGCAGAAGCAAGTTAATTTGGCTTTAGCCATATCCTTGATACGCACATTTATCGGGTTTTCCATGTTCAAATTGAGCCGCCCAAGCTCATCAAAAGCAGGAGCGCCGGATACCAATATCCTGCCCGTTTGCAGAGGCATTGTTATATCCTCCTCCAGACAAGCTTTTATTATGCGTCCGGAGCCATCACGAGTAACATAACTTACTTCTGCCGAATCACCGGTTGGCAGACTTATCCTTCCCGGTAACTCATAAAACGTTTGCTGTCTTCCACTTTCATCTTCGTAATCTCGAATCATAACCTCTAATAGTTTTTCTGCTGTGTTACCAATTAATTTGCGTTCCATAACTTTTTCTCCTTTTATTTTTTTGTTTTGACACAGAATTACAAACTCTGGAAATCCTGCACCTCCTTAGCAATTTAGCACTTATTGCAATTACAGAAGTATGTCGCAAGGAGGTCAAATTTGTTGCATTTTTTTAGGGGTTAAAAATTTCCCCTGGGTTATGTTTCCCTGCTCTGCGCTAACGCCGGGATAATCTTTCCCTCCGCGGCCGTTCCCTCGCACAAAACAAGTTTAAAGAATGAAGTGCTCCCGCTTGGTGCAATGTCCGCTTGAGGCAAAATATTATCCGGGCGCGAGATGCAAAATATTTGCTGCGCCGTACGCTGCCCGGAGTCGAGGTGTAGCGGGATCTTTCCCCTTGAGAGCATGTTGTTTCACGTGGAACATTGTTTTACAGGTTCAAATTATTTTTTGAGCCGCTGGCGCCCGTTACTGGTCTGCTCGTTCTGCGGGCTATGGCGTGCGGCGGGATTGTGCTTCCGCGGGCAATTTTACATCCCTTGCTGTGGATATGTCCCCCCCGACGGCGCCACAGGGCACAGGCGCGCTGCTCCTGTTATTGAAATGCGCTCAACTCTTGTCAGTCCGGCCAGAAATTGTTAAGATATTTACTTCTGCAAAAGGGAGGCTAAGCATGTACACAAAAATACAGGCTTATAAAGAACTCGGGGATTTAATCCATGAATTGAGCGGCCTGCCGCGGACTGTAGCCGTGTGGGATACCATAGAAGCGTTGCAGGGCGCTCGAAGCAGAATACACCGGAATATGGCCTGGGCTGCGCTGGACGAAAAGAAATCCCGGAGCAGGCTTGACGCTGCTCCTCTCCGGAGCTCCCCGCCAGAACAACCGGTCGCGCCAGAAAAGCCCTCAAAGCCCGGCGCCCGTCAATTATTACTTCCCTTTGCCGCGCTGATTCTTGACGGCGGGGAGTAGTTTGCGTATATACTCGCAACGCTCTGTTCAGGCCACAGATGCTTTTTACTAAGACTATTTGTTATTATTCTCATTACTTAACCGTCTGCGCCGCTGGCATGAGGCCGTGTTCACTACTATTCGCGTAACGGAACAGCCATTCCGCCATAAGTAATCTTTCACCCCGCGGTGTGCTTCTCCAAAATATTCGCTCCGCCAGATATTTTACCTGTCCCTTTCTTTGGTGAATATTTCATTTTTTTAGGGTTACGCACTACGCAAATATTTTGCATCTCGCGCCAATTGCCCACTCAGTCGCCACAAAAGCTCTGTATGTCCGGGTATACAGCTCAATAACGGGACTGTAAAGTTCCCTGTGTAAACGAATAGATGTGTTCATATTTCTGCGGCGCAACGCTCTGGCTGATACTGTTTATTTGCGGTATTCACGCCACCAGCGTACCTGGCTTTATGCTTACCAGCTATGTTCTGCTGGAGGGAACGCCGCTTTTGCGCTGTT
>JAISQA010000092.1 GCA_031274525.1 Candidatus Margulisiibacteriota bacterium | reverse complement strand
AGACAGCTTTGCGGTGAGTCTGGTCGGGCACACCCTGCGCAGTACGACGCTGCAAGACCTGCAGGTCGGCTCCAAAGTAAATATAGAATATGATTTGCTGCTGCGTTATATTCAGAATTTTCTGCCGGCGGGGAAAAAAACAACCCTGCACCGGTTTTGGTAAGGAGCGGAAATGAATAATAATATCGAACAGGCTATCGCGGAGATTAAACAGGGCCGGTTGATTATTGTCGTCGATGATGACAGCCGCGAGAATGAAGGCGATGTGGTCTGTGCCGCGGATTTTATCACGCCGGAGAAAATCAATTTTATGATCTCGCAGTGCAAGGGTCTGGTCTGCGCGCCGATCACCGAGGAGAGGGCCGCGCAGCTGAATATCCCGCTTATGGTGCGCCATAATGAGGATCCCAAAAAAACCGCGTTCACCGTGTCGATTGACGCGGCGCCGGAACACGGCGTGACCACCGGTATTTCCGCGGCAGACCGGGCGGCGACCGTCAGGCTCCTGACCGCGCCCTCCGCCCGCGCGGCGGATTTTCACCGGCCGGGGCATGTTTTCCCGCTGATCGCCAGAGCCGGCGGCGTCCTGCGCCGGGCCGGACACACCGAGGCAGCGATCGATCTGGCAGTTTATGCCGGACTTAATCCGGTCGGCGTGATCTGCGAGGTCATCAAGCCGGACGGGACTATGGCGCGTCTGCCGGATCTGGAAATTTTTGCCAGAGAGCATCAGCTCAATATCTATGCGGTCAGGGATTTGATCCGCTACAGTCTGTCCAGAAATATGCTGGTCGAACAGACCGCAGAAGTGCGGCTGCCGACCAGATTCGGCGTCTTTCAGGCCGTTGGCTTCCGCGAAAAAAATTCCGGCAATGAGCATATCGCGCTGCTCAAAGGCGATATTTCTTCCGGCACGGATGTTCTGACGCGTGTACATTCCGCCTGTTTGACCGGCGATGTGTTCGGCTCTCTGCGCTGCGACTGCGGCAGCCAGCTGGAGCACGCTTTGCGGATGATCGAGGCCGCCGGCCGCGGAGCGCTGCTCTATATGCAGCAGGAGGGCCGCGGTATCGGGCTGGTCAATAAACTCAAAGCCTACAAACTGCAGGATGCCGGCCGCGATACGGTCGAGGCCAATCTCGATCTGGGTTTCCCCGCGGATCTGCGGGATTACGGCATCGGCGCGCAGATCCTCTGCGCTCTGGGCATTAAGTCCATCCGCCTTTTGACCAACAATCCCCAAAAAATTGTGGGTCTGGAAGGTTACGGTATCGAGATCACCAGCCGGGAAGCGATCATTATCGAGCCGACAGAATATAATGCCAGATATTTGACGACTAAGCAAGATAAATTGGGTCATTTACTGTACGAACATTAAACGCTGGGAGGGCAAAAGATGAAACGTCTGACCTGGATCCTGCTGGTAGTTCTGGCGCTGGCCTCTGCTGTCGAGTATGAAAAGAATGACTGGCTCTACCCGGGCTTCTGGAATCTCTACAATACCGGGCTGAACCGGCCCAATCCGCCCGCGCTGCAAAAAGCGAAAGCTGACGCCGCTAAGTGGAGCGCGACCATGAAGCTCAACAATTATCATTTTGTCAGCGAATATGTCGGCCGGCGGTTTTATTTTATTACGGAGTACACGGGCGATGATGTCGTGCGTCTGGCGCCGTCTTTTTATGTGCTGAAAGATAAAAAAGAATATCTGGTCTGGTGGAATATTCCCGGCACGCAGGAGCGGCAGTATCTGAGTTTTTTTGGCAAAGACGGCCTGCTCAGCGGCGCTGTCGATATCCCGGATCCGGCTCAGGCGGAATACTACGCGCAGCTCCCCGGCGGACAGCCTTTTCGGCTTACCAATGATTCTCCTTTGACCGCCGCGGATGTGAAGCAGGGGCTGCGCACCGACTGGCAGCATGATATTCCCGGCGAGTACGTTATTTCCGCCGCGGAGAAATTTCCGGGGCTGGCCGGCCGGGCGGTTTTCCAGCGTTTTTATCTGGGCGCGCAGGCGCCGCGGCCGGTATTATCCGCCGCACAGAATGAAAAATTTAAGGGGCTCAGTCCGCAGGAACGCGAGATCCTGGCCAATGAGTGCGGTCTGCCGCAGGAGATTTTCCGCGAGACCCGCCTGCCGCAGAATTATTATTTTTATCCCGACAGTCTGCTGACGGAGGCCCGGGCTTACTTTGCCGCCAACAGCCGTTATTTCCGCACGGACAGTTATTTTCAGAAAAAAAGTTATCTGCCCCGCGGCGCGAACGGATTCCAGACCCGGGTGATTGCCAGAGAGCCGGGTCTGCGGATCGAGAATAAAGATAAACTGGTTTTGACCGGTAAAAAAGATAAAGATGCCTGGACGATCATTTCTCTGGGGGTGATTGATTCCACGACGGCTCTGGCCGAGCTCAAAGGCGTGGCGCGCCTGACTGCCTGGTTTGCGGCGGAAGGCCTGCAGTCCGGGTATTACGGCTGGCAGAATATTTTCCTCGATGTGCTTCAATATGACAGCAGCGGCCGTGTCATCGGCGGCAATGATGATCTGGTCTTCCCGGTCTTAAGCCGCACCCCGCAGATCCGGAATTATTCCGGCGTGCTGGAGCACGAATTTATCGTGGCCAGAGACGCGGTGCGTCTGGAAGTACAGCTCAAGATCCCCGGCGTGCCGGACACGGACGGGACCAAATACGGCGCGGTCGTGGATAAATTTACGCTGGAAAAAGTTGCCCTGCAGAAAGGCTCCGGCGTGCTGGATGCGCGGCAGCTGTTTAATACGCCCCGGCCGCTGGAAATAAAAGGCCAGCAGGCCGTGTACAATCCAGCCGAAGTGGGCTTATTTGCGGGCGATCGTTCTTTTACCCTCGATCCGCAGCGCCGCAGCATCAGCTTTGACCTCAAGCAGGCCGGAGATTACAGCGGATTTTTTACCAATATTTTTTCGGTCGCCAATATCGACGAGCTGGAAGTCTCCGCAATTCTGGATTCGCAGCTCAAGGCCTATGGCACTCCGCCGGACTGGGCGGTGAATTCTCTGGAGATAGTGTATTTTGATTATAACGGCCGGCCGGTCTATCCGGCCGAACGCGGCGCGGAACGTTATCCCAAAATTTCCGCCGAGCCGAATGTCCGGCGCACAGCCAAGGGGCTATTCATTGTGCCGCAGGAGAGAGACGCTTATTACGCGCAGATCAAAATGCATTTTGCGCGCAAGGACAATCCGGCCAGCGGCCGGCCGGATACCCATGATTATTTTCTGGGCAAAGCTACGGCGGAGGCCATAACGCTGCGCCCGGCGCTCAAGCCTTACAGCGCCGCCAATGTGCTGCCCGGTGACGGCGCGTTTTACGACAATATCGACGGCCAGCCTTTGAGCTGGACGGCGCAGGGCGCTTATATCGAGGAAGATCTGTCGTCCGCTGCGCGGCGGGTGATTTTTGACAATCCCAATGCCGGCGGCTGGTCGGCCTTGAAGACGATCATTGATATCCCGGCCTCGGCCAACGCCCTGCGCGGCCGCATGTCTCTGGATATTCAGAATATTAAGACCGGCCTGGCCCCCTGGGAAGGTTTTGGTTTTTTTCTGGAAGCGGATGTTCTCACCCCCGGCGGCGCGCTGCTGCACTACAGCGGTATTCCGGTTTTGGCGGTCAGCGGCAATCAATTTGTCCAGCTGGGGCGCATGTCTCTGCCGCAGCAGCGGGAGATAGAGTATTACATTCCGCTGTATCATGAAAATCAAAAAATAGTCAAACTGCACTGGCAGCTGGCTCTGCTCGGTCAGGGCCGGGTGGAGCTGCGGCCGCTGGAAAACCAGCCGGAAGCGAGTATTCTGCGGGTCGAGCTGCTGCAGGAACCGGCTTTCAATCCGCTGCTCTGGTCGCAGTACGCTTTGTATTCCGCCGGCGCAGATAATTTTCAATTCCAGAAAAGATATGAGCTGAAAACCGCGGACGGCGTGTATACCTATGAGTATGCCGAGCTTCTGGCCGAGCGTCTGCTGTCCTCCGGTCTGGAAAAACAGAATATTGCCGCCGGGCTGAAGAACTTGAATCTGGATGAAGTCAGGAAAACCGCGCGGTATGAAATCAAAGCGCTGCCCGCTTACGCCCGCGTGTCAACCTACACGGAATTTGACGGACAGGCTATCGAAGTGAGCTTCAAAACTTCCGGCACCAGGGACGCGCATTTCAATCTGCAGGCTTATATCGTGGATGAAAAAAGCGGCAATGTGCGGCAGGCGCCGATTTACCGGCTGGAGCCGAACGGCCAGTGGAAAACCATTGACCGGGTTTTTGAGGTCGGTAATGCCGAGCGTTTTGTCATCGATTCTTCGGAATATCCGGGCGCGGCTAAAAAAGTCCTGCTGACGCTGGGCGGTTATCACGGGGTGGTTAATTATACGGATCTGGTGCTGACGCAGTATGCGTCCTTTGACCGCCGGGCGCTGACCGGCCGGAAAAAAGAACAGCGGCTTTCCGCTCCGGGCTCCGGGCCGGCGCTGGCGCGGCAGGCGGTGCTGGATAAGCTCAACAGTGAAAACCTGGCGGATCTGGCCGGCAATGCCTACCCGCTGGCCTTTTTTGCGGAGCAGGCCAAAGCGCTGGACGCGCAGATCCGCGGCGCTGTAAAAAATAATAAATGGACTTTCAGCCGGGGCGAGTGGTTTTATCAGGCGGAAAAAGATTTTGCGCTGAGCGGGATTACTCTGGTCGGCGAGACTTTTCAGCTCTGGCAGAACCTGCGCTGGGAAGAATTTCAGCGCCGGCCGCGGTCGCCTTACTGGTGGAGCGATCTGCCCCGGACATTAGAAGCCGCGCCGGATAATTTTGAGCAGTACTTCCTGCTGTTCTGCGAGGCGCAGGGCCGCGTCTGGCAGAAAGCGGGGCTCAATACTATCCGCGTACATCAGCTTTTCACCAGCTGGGCGGATCTGTCGGAAGCCGATCTGGATCTGCTGCTGCGCGCGCTGAAGCAATGGCAGTCCGCGGGTTTTGTGATCATTGTCGATGTGCTACCCAATACGGATTTTACCGGCAGCTATCTGGGCGGAGATTTTGCCGCGCAGCCTTACGCGGCGGAATTCAGCAGTAATAATGACCTGTTCAAAGCCGTGCTGGTTCTGCCGGAAGTCAGCGCGCAGTACGTCAAACCGGCGCTGGGCCGGCTGTTCGGCAGTTTTAAGAAAAATAATTTCTGGCCGGATGAGCTGACCTACAGCAATGAAACCGGTTTTACGCACGGCTTTTGGACGATCGACAAACATAACGCCAAAGCCTCGCCGTATTTCAGCAAAGCCTATCATTTTTATTACGAGCGTTATTTGCAGCAGATCAAGAACGATCTGCTCTGGCAGGAGCTGATGCGCAAAGGCGACGCGCTTATGCAGGAGCACATTCAGAACGTCGGGGTAAAACAATTGCTGACGGATGTCGCGGCTTTAAATAACGTGATCGCCGCTAAATATTATGTCAAAGATACCGGCGGTTATGTGTATTACAATGTGCTGCGCGAGGAGGCGCTGGCCGCTTATGCGCTGTATCAGACGGAACTGCGGGCCTTGCGCGAGGACGGCTACAGCTGGATCACGAACGCGGAAGCCACCGGTAATTATATAGAACGCTCGGGCCAGATCGCCGCGGAAAATCAGAAGCGGATCAATAAAATACTGCTAAAAGTCGAAGCCGAACAAAGCCGGACGGCTAGAGATTTGCAGGCCCTGCTGGCCGCTCCGGCGCTGCGCAATAGAATAAAAGAACTGCATGCCGCGGTGTTTGCCGCGCGGCCGCCGGAAAATTACCGGATACCGGAGGCGGTCACCCTGCGCTATGTGGATGATTTTACCGGTTATGACCAGCCGCAGGTGTTCTTCACTTCTTTCCTGCTGCCGGTGGTCTTTACGCAGGATGTGAACGCCTATATCCGCCAGCAGCAGTCCGGAGCCCGGACGGTCATCGGCCTGAACAATGATTATATCCGCGACGCCGGCGAGCTGCTGGGCCGGGCTTATCTTTTTTACAGCGATCCGCGCACCGAGCTGCGTTTCAATAAATACGCGCATCACCCGCTGGGCGGACACAGTATGCTGCTGCATCCGGGCTTCGGCAATGTCTTTGATGAGGATTCAAATATTCCGCTCAATCTGGAATTATTCACACCGCCGGCGGTGTATCCGGCGCAGCTGTCCGAGACCAATTACACCTTTGTCGGCAATGATGACGCCGGCGAAGGCGGCTGGACGGTGATGGATTATCTCAAGCTGGCGGCGCAGCGCAAACATATTTTGTTTTTCCACAGCGGCCCGAATGCGCTCGATAATCCGCTCATCAATGATTATTTCAATCTGGGCAACCGGCCCTATCAGCTGAACACGCTGGGCCTGCTCTCCAGCGTGGCGCTGCACAAACGGCTGGATCCGCAGTATCTCAAGGCGGAAGATTTCCGCTACGATCGTTTTCAGGAAAAGATCGATCTGCAGGCTAAGGGCCTGAACGGCATTGCCGGACGGGTCAAGCCCGGCGAGGAGCTGCAGGGCCGCGCGCTCAGCTTTGTGTACCGGGGCCGGCGGCCGCGCACGAATGTCACGCTGATCGAGCAGAAGATCGGCGGCGATGCCGTGCTGTATTTCTTCGGTCTGGAGCGCAACAAACGCCAGAAAAATCGTCCGGGCAATCCGGAGCTGATCCAGTCTTTTGGCCTGAACACCATACAGTACGAGCATATTCCGGGACAGGTGCGCTTGAGCAAGCGCCGGATCACGAAGCTCACCGGTTATTATCCGGACGGCCGGACGGTAAATATCCCGCTCAATAATGTCAAGCAGGAGAGCGCGGCGACCGTGCTCGACCTGACGGCCTTTCCGGGAGTTGTCTGTTATTATCTGGAGCAGCAGAAGTAGGCTTAAAAACAGGGAGGCCAGAATTGGCGCAGGATTTTAAGAATCTTTACGAAGTGTATGCGCAGCGGGCTGCGGAGCGCGCGGATAAGCTGCTGTTTGACAATACCTGCACTTACCGGCAGGCCTGGAATATGGCCAAAAACCGCGCGCGCTATCTGCTCGCGCAGGGCATCGGCCGCGGCGATGTGGTGGGCATTCTGGCGCTGAACAGCCGGGAGTGGTGTGTGACTTATCTGGCGGTCACCAGCATCGGCGCGCTGGTTTTGCAGATGGACTTCAATCTCAATCTGGAGCTCTGGCAGGCGATGCTCGATAAAGTCGCGGCCAAAATGCTTTTCGTCTCGCGGGATTTTGCCCGGCAGCAGTTTCAGCGGGTGCGGGTCGAGGACATTCACGCTGGCTTGAGCGACGCGGACGCGGAGCTGCCCGGGCCGCAGGTAAATATGCAGTCGCCGGCTTCGCTGCTTTTTACTTCCGGCACGACCAGCGACCCCAAAGTGGTGCAGCTTACGCACGGCAATGTTTATTATACGGCGCAGGGTCTGGTCGATTATTTCTGGGCGCTGGGCATTATTGACGGCAATGAAAATTTTCTGGCTATCCTGCCGCTGTATCACAGCTACGGGATGCTGGCCAATTTTTTGGGCCCCCTGGTCCTCGGCGGGCATATTATTTTTCAAAATTCGCTCAAAGGCCCCGATCTTATCAAGAGTCTGGCCGAGAATCCCATTCATGTTTTTTCCGGTGTGCCGCAGCTCTGGGAATTATTTTTTGACAGCATTGTCCAGAAAGTCAAAGCCCAGTCGCGCCTGAAATATCTGCTCTTTATGGCGGTCTTAAACAGCGCGGATATCTGGCGTAAAATACCGCTCTTAAATAAAACACTGGCCAAAGTTTTTCAGCCTATTCATCAGGTGATCGGCCCGCAGATGAAGTTTTTTATCAGCGGCGGCTCTTCGCTCAAACCGCGCTATTTTAAGCGCTATGTGAATATGGGTTTTCGCATTATCGAGGGCTATGGCCTGACCGAGACCACCGGGCCGGCGCTGGTATCCGACCCGCTGCAGCCCAATATCGGAGCGGTGGGCCGGCCGATCAAAGGCAATGAAGTGGATTTGCGCAAGGTGCAGGCCGATGGCGTAGGCGATATCTGGATGCGCGGCGTGTCCGTGATGCCGGGGTATTATAATAATCCGCGGGCCAATGCGGAAGTTTTTGATCAGGACGGCTGGTTCAATACCGGCGATCTGGGCTATCGGGACAAAAAAGGCGAGCTGCATATCACCGGCCGCCTCAAAAATATTATCGTGCTGGATTCCGGTAAAAATGTGTATCCCGAAGAGGTGGAGGATTACTATCAAAATTCGCCGCTGATCGAGGAGCTGGCGGTTTTTGGCTATAAAGTCAACGGCGCGGAGACCGTCTATGCCGTGATCGTGCCGCGCGAGAAAACTAAAGACAGCTATCAAAAACTCCGGACGGAGCTCGCAAGAATGGGCCGCGGCCTGCCGGGTTATAAGACAATTTCTGGCTTTGCCGTTTCCTTCACGCCGCTGTACCGCAACTCGATCCGCAAGCTGGTGTACCGCGAGATCATCAAGGAGCTGGAGCGCGGCAAATACCAGCGCGCGGCGGACAAAGAGCTGGCGCAGCGCTCCCCGTACAGGCCGGAGGAGGCGCGGCAGAAAGAAGTCTTAAAAATTCTGGGCGAGAAATTAAATACGGCTGTTTTCTATCCCGACCAGACTATGCTGGAGCTGGAGATAGATTCGCTGCGGCTGCTGGATCTGGCCGCCTATCTGGAGCAGCGGCTGGGCATTGTGATCCAGATCGAGGAGTTTGCGGCTAGGCGCACGCTCAAGGATATTGTGGAGTACGCGGCTGCCTGCCAGCCGGGCGGCTCTGCGGCGGAGGATCCTCTGACCGGGCCGCTCGCTTATAAAGTAAGGCCCAGCGGCAATCTGCTGCTGGATATTTACACCGGCGTCTGCGGCGCGGTCTCCCGCTGGCGCTGGGCGCTGACGGTCAGAAATTCGGAATATTACCAGACCGAGAATTGTATTTTTGCGCCCAATCACCAGTCCTATCTGGATATTATCTGGGTCTGGGCGACCATGCCTAAAGCCGTGCGCCGGAGAACTTACCTGCTGGCGAAAAAAGAGCTGGCTTTTCTGGCCTGGCTTCTGGGCGGCCGCCTGCCGATTATTTTTGTGGAAAAGCACGGTCAGGCTCTGTACTCGCTCAAGGCCGGCGCAGATGTGCTGCGGCAGGGCGCTTCACTGATCGTATTTCCGGAAGGCACCAGATCGTTTGACGGGGAGCTGGGCGAATTTAAGATCGGCGCCGCGCTGCTGGCCAAAAAACTGCATAAAAAAATCGTGCCGGTGAAAATCAAAGGCGCCTATGCGATTTATCCGCGGCAGAAAAGACTGCCGGACTGGAGCTCCCGGCACAGGGGCGAGGTGGTTTTGTGCCCGCCGCTGGATCCGCAGGATTATGCTGCGCCGGAAGATTTAAATCAAAAACTAAAAGCTGTGCTCGCCAGTGTCTAAAAACCTCAAAGATCTGGAGCTGGACGAGCTGAAAAAACTGGCAGTCAGTCTGGGCGCGGAGGCTTTTTGCGGTGCGATTTTGTTCGAGTGGCTGCACCAGAAAGCCGCGGCCCGGCTGGAGGACGTGACCAATCTGCCGAAAAATTTCCGTCAGGCTCTGCAGGCGGCGGGTTATTTTAGCGGCAATCTGCGGCTGCTCAAGCGTGCGGCCGACACCAGCGGCGCTGTGAAATATTTATTTGCTCTGGCGGACGGCCAGAAAATAGAAACGGTTTTGCTGGACGACGAGGGGCGCAGGACGCTCTGTGTCTCCACGCAGGCGGGCTGCAAAATGGGCTGTCTTTTTTGTGCCACCGGCCGGATGAATTTTAAGCGCCAGCTGTCCGCCGGGGAGATCGTCGATCAGGTGATCCAAACGGTGAAAAATGAGCGGTTTAAAATCCAGAATGTGGTTTATATGGGCATGGGCGAGCCGCTGGACAATTATGCTAATGTCTGGAAGTCGGTGCGGATCCTGAACGCCAAAAACGGCCAGAATATCGGGGCCCGGCATATTACCATCTCGACCTGCGGGATTATTCCCGGCATCGAAAAACTGGCGGCCGAGAGTCTGCAAGTCCGTCTGGCGGTGTCGCTGCACGGCGCGACGGACGCGGTGCGCGGCCGCTTGATGCCCATCAATAAAAAATACCCGGTGCGGGATTTGATCCAGGCGGTGAAAAATTATCAGCAAAAGACCGGCCGGCGCGTGACTTTCGAATATATAATGCTGGAGGGGGTTAATGATTCGCGCGAACAGGCCAGAGGGTTGTTAAAACTGCTCCACGGCATCGGCGCGCAGATCAATCTGATCGAATACAATCCGCATGCCCGCACGGACTTTAAGCCGAGTTCCCGCAAGACGCTGAAAGAATTCCGCTGGATCATCGCTGACCGTGGTTTTGCGGTCTCCGCCCGTTTCAAGCGCGGTCAGGCCATAGACGCCGCCTGCGGCCAGCTTTACGCGGATAATTAAACCGCCAGCGTTGAGTATTAAAGTTTTTTGGCCAGCGTTTTGAGCATGGCCAGCATGGCCGGCTGTACTTCCGGCTTGAATTTCTTGAGCGTGCTCAACGCCTGTAATTCAAAAATCCGCTGTTTCAGCCGTCCTTTAGTCCGGGGCAGATCCTCCAGCTCATTAAACCACCAGTCCAGGCTGACCGCGTACTTTTGATTGATGCGCAGCAGAGTGGCCAGCTGCGGCAGCCGCTGGCCTTTTAAGAACCGAAAATATTCGCCGACCGCCATGTCCAGACTGTCCGCCGCCGCTTCGATAGTCTGGCCGCTGTTCTGGCGGAGCATGGACAGCTTTCGGCTGAAAATCTTTTTCAGACTGGCATTAACGGTCTTTTTATCCATTTGGTATATCCTTTCTATACGCCGATTGACAAAACTCTAGCTATTTGGCAGAATTCTCATAAACGGCAAATAGAGTATAAAATTTATACTCTATTTGGATATAAAAACAGGAGGATAAATTATGACAATAGCAGCCGGACAGCCGATCAAAGCCAGTGAAGTAAACGCCGAATTTGAGGCGCGGGAAAGGCACAGCAATAAAGTAACCGCGCTGTCCGCTTCCGTTACGGACACCCAGTATCCGTCAGCTAAAGCGGTGTATAATAGTTTAACCACGGGGCTAGCTGCCAAGCAGGATAAAATCGCCGCCGGCACGGCTAACAATATCGTGGCCTATTCCGGGACAGCGGGGACCTTAAATACTCTGACCAGAGTGACCAGCGTGCGGGCCGCGGCTGCCGCGCTGGATACGGCTGTCCCTACCGAAAAAGCGGTGGCTAATTCACTGGCCGCGGTAACAACGTCGCTGGCCGCCAAAGAAGATGCCGGCAACAAAAAAACCGCCATATCCAGCACAGCATCGGATACCGAATATCCTTCGGCCAGAGCGGTGTACACGGCTTTGGCCGCCAAAGCGGACAGCGCGGATGTCCAGGCCAGGTTACCCGTGGGGACTATCCTGATGTATGACGGTACCGGCTGGAAAGATAATGAAACTCTGGTCGGCTGGTATCAATGCAACGGCAAAAACGGCACGCCTGATCTGCGCGATCTTTTTATCCGGGGCGGTAAAAGCGGTGAAGATATGGCGCGCGGCGGTACAGGCGGCGCAGACAGTCAGGAGATAGAGATAGGCAAAGACAATTTGCCGAAACACACCCATGCGCTGACCGGCACAAAAGTAACGGCCAATACGGCCGGCAGTCACAAACACGGTTTACTCAGCTCCAACACAAATTTCGATGGAATACACGGGTTTATGTATCCTTATACAGGCAGCCATAAAAAAGTTATTCCCGCCGGTATTGCCGGCTCCACTGCGTCTACGGAGTATTATGAGCAATTCTACAGAGATGGCACTCAGACTGTTAAAGTTGATGTCATGTCCACCGCAGGCGGCCACAGCCATACTGTTTCCGGCACCACCGATGACAATAGCTCTGCGCAAAATAAAATTACGGTGTCCACCGTGCCCGGCTATTACGCCTTGATTTATATTAAAAAAATGGCGTAAACAGCTCCCGGCCATTGGCCGGAACAGGGCGTCTCCCAATTCCCCGGCCGGAAGATCAGGGCTTCCGGCCCGGAAAAAGCCATTCAACAGGAAAAATCGATACATTATTGGCAAACTGCCTGTCGATATTGCTACTGAATGGGGAGAATTATGCGCAGAATATTTCTAACTTTAGGTTTGGCCTTGCTTACTTTTACCCTGACCGCGGCCACTTACGGTCCGGGCACCACGGCGGCCAACTATTTGAAGATCGGCCTGGGTGCGAAAGCTGCGGCGCTGGGCGAAAATTTTACCGCGGGAGCCGATGACTCCAGCGCGGTTTACTGGAATACGGCGGGCCTGGGCTCCGTGCGCGCCGCCCGGGTGGATTTTATGCAGCTCAACTGGCTGGCCGGTATTTCGGCCAAAACGGTTTTTGGCGCATACCCGCTCTCGGATAAAGACACGCTGGGCGCTTACATGCTGATGCTGGACACGCCGCAGGATAAAGAGATGGTTTATATTAGTTCAGATGAAAACGGCGGCGGCGGCACGGACGGCACGGAAACCGGCAGTAAATTTAAAAGCGCGATCTCGGTGCTCAATCTGGGTTATTCCCGGATCATTTCCCGAAAGCTGGACGCGGGTCTGGGCTTAAAGGTGATCAACGAAGATCTGGCCGGCGATCAAGCTACCGGGCTGGCGCTGGACGCCGGGATTATTTACAAAGACCTGCTACCGTCCTTGAAGCTGGGCCTGACGGTGCAGAATATCGGGCTGAAGGCGCTGCGTCCGGATGAAGAATTTCCGCTGACGCTGGCCGGTGGCGCGGAGTACAGCCTGCTGCTGTGGCGCAACAAACTTAATCTGCTGGCCGATGTGCGCCTGCCCAATGATAATGCCCCGCGTCTGGGTCTGGGCGTGGAATACTGGCTGGGTAATATTCTGGCCGGCCGCGTGGGCTACAATACTTTCAGCCAGCTTTCGCTGGGACTGGGGCTGTCTTTTGCCGGTCTGGCCGCGGATTATGCTTATGTGCCGATGGGCGAGCTGGGCGTGACGCACCGCATCTCGGTGGGCTACTCTTTTGACGCGCTGCAGAGAACCGCCAGGCCCGCGGAAGCCGCCGCAGAAAAAATTCAATTTAACGAGAGCCAGCAGCCGGAGCCGTTCGCCGCGCTGACGGAGATTCCGCAGGGCGCGGGCAGCAACTCCGCGGATGTTTTGTCTCAATTTGATTTTTAACTAGTTTCCAGATATTATTTTTAACATGCAGTCTCTTCCGGAGAGCCAGTTGTATACAGGCATAGATTTGGGCGGTACGAAAATCACGGCCGGTCTGGTGGACGCGGCCGGCCGGATCCGGCAAAAAGAAACGGTCAAAACGGACAAGTCGCCGGATCCGCAAAAAGTTATTCAGCAGATCGCTGATCTGGCACGGAAACTTGCCGCCGGGCAGCGGCTGAAGATCGGCATCGGCATACCCGGACAGGTAAAAAACGGCAGGGTTGTCAACACGCCCAATATCCCCCAGCTGGACGGTGTGGAGCTGTTGCAGAGCCTGACCGGCCTGTATCCGGCGGAATATACGTTCGCCAATGACGCTAACGCCGCGGCGCTGGCCGAGCTCAAGTA
>JAISQA010000076.1 GCA_031274525.1 Candidatus Margulisiibacteriota bacterium | reverse complement strand
GTATTTTTTTGTCAGTCAGGGGCAGCAGGACTTCTTTGCCGGGCAAATCTTTATACCGTTCATCGTCGGGGTGCACAGCCACGGCCGTGTCGCCAAACAAAGTCTCCGGACGGGTCGTCGCCACGACCAGATATTTGCCGCTGTCGTCCGCCAGCGGATAACGCAGCTGCCAGAGTTTGCCGGGATTATCTTTGTATTCCACCTCGACATCGGACAGGGCCGTGTGGCAGCGCGGACACCAGTTGATAATGCGCGGGCCTTTGAAAATCAGGCCTTTGTTGTAGAGATCGACAAAAACTTCGCGGACAGCGCGGGAACAGCCCTCGTCCATAGTAAAACGCTCATGCCCCCAGTCGCAGGACGCGCCCAGCAGACGCAGTTGGCCGGTAATCCGGCCGCCGTACTCTTCTTTCCAGCGCCAGACTTCTTCAATAAACTTTTCGCGCCCCAGATCGTGGCGGGACTGGCCCGCTTTGGCCAGTTTTTTCTCCACAACATTCTGGGTGGCAATGCCGGCGTGATCGGCGCCGGGCACCCAGAGCGTGCTGTCGCCCAGCAGCCTGTGCCAGCGCACCAAAATATCCTGCAAAGTCTCATCCAGCGCATGCCCCATATGCAGAGCGCCGGTGACATTGGGCGGCGGTATGACCAGCGCAAAGGTTTTTTCCGCCCCGGACGGCGCAAAATAACCGCCCTGCTCCCAGTCTGCATAAATACGTTTTTCTATTTCGGCTGGATTATAGACTTTTTCCATTTCGGCCATGCCCGTATCTCCTAGCCGGGAATAATATCATAAATCCCGAATAAATGTGATACAGCATATAGAAGAGAAACTACAGCACCGCCACCGTCACACCCGGATTGGCAAAACGGTAATCATGGTCTTTAGCCAGCGCCGGACACAGCGCAATTAACGCCCTGCCCTCGGCTTCCCACATATTGAATTTCTCGCCCGGACAAAAGGCTTTGACCGAGCCGAGCAGCAAGTCCGGCAGAAAATCTTTGATCGCCGTGCCGCGGTGATGACCATGGATTATTTTAAGGACTTTCACGCCGGTCTTTTTGCAGGAGTGTATCTTACTCAGGATAAGCTCGCTGGCGCGGTCTATCGTGCAGGTGTGGACATCTATCAACTGGATCACCGCCGAATAGTAACAGAACAAATAAAAAAAGGATAGCATATTGTATATTTTGCGGAGCTGAAACAGACAAAAAAGACAGATGTTTAGTCTGTCCTTTTTAAACCCTAATCAGTTAAAATATACAGTTATACTATTGCCTCAGTTCTTCCTTGCGGCGAATAAATACCATTATTAACATAAGAAATCTTTCCGTCTTTATCTTTTTCCCATTGAGTCAATTGATTGGCATTGGGCGGGGTTTTAGCATAGTTCACAGGAACACCACCAAGTGTCCCTTTTGAACTAATAGGATATAGTTGAAAAGCCATAATCCCTCCCGCAATATTTATGTTGTTATTATAGTACATTGTCGATAGATTTCACCCGTTTCTTGTATCGATATTTTCCGTTGTATTGCAAACATACTTGTATCGACAACCGAACCTGTAATCCCTGCAGGCCGGGAATTTTTGGTTTTGTAGTATAATTTATTTATGCGTAAAATTTTGGTCACGGGCAGCGCGGGATTTATCGGTTTTCATACGGCGCGGCGGCTGCTGGACGAAGGCTGGCAGGTCGTCGGCCTGGATAATCTCAACCGCTATTACGATCCGCGGCTTAAAAAAGCCAGAAACAAACTGCTCCGGCGGCACAAAAATTATAAATTTTACAAATGCGATATCGCAGATTACCCAAAACTGGAAAATATTTTTCGCAGAGAAAAATTTACCATTATCTGCCAGCTGGCCGCACAGGCCGGTGTGCGCTATTCGCTGGAAAACCCCTTTGCTTATATTCACAGCAATATCGCCGGTTTTCTGAATATTCTGGAGCTGGCCGGTAAATATAAAATAAAGGATATTGTTTACGCTTCGTCCTCTTCGGTTTACGGAGACAGCGCGAAAACACCCTTCACAGAAACGGCCAGCGTTGACCGGCCGGTCTCGCTGTACGCCGCGACCAAAAAAAGCAATGAGCTAATGGCCTCTGTTTACCATAAACTCTACGGTCTGCGCTGCCTGGGCCTGCGGTTTTTCACGGTTTACGGGCCGTGGGGGCGGCCGGATATGGCGCTTTTCAAATTCACCAGAAATATTCTGGCCGGGGAAAAAATACCCGTGTACAACAAGGGCCGCATGGCGCGCGATTTCACTTATATAGACGATATTGTGGACGGTATCATTGCGGCCCTCGCCAGAGTAAAAGACGTTGACTGCGCGGTGGTCAATCTGGGCAATAACCAGCCGGTGCGTTTGACCGCTTTTATTAAAATACTGGAAAAAGTTTTGGGCCGGCAGGCCAGGCAGGAATTACTGCCTTTGCAGTCCGGCGATGTGCTCAAGACCTGCGCGGACATCACACAGGCCAAAAAGCTGCTGGGATATGCACCCCAATACAAACTGGCCGCCGGGGTGCGGGCGTTTGTGGAGTGGTATAAAAGTTACTATAAAAGCTAGCAGAGAAAATAATTCAAATCCGGTTCTTTGACGGCTTTTACTTCGTCCAGCCGGCCGACTATGGCGCTGTGCGGCGCGGATCTGACCAGCTCCGGATCGGTCTTAATTTCTTCCGCAATTTTCAGCATCACCTCGCAAAAAGCATCCAGCTCCTGTTTGGATTCTGTCTCGGTCGGCTCAATCATCAGACATTCGCTGACAATCAGGGGAAAATAAACCGTCGGCGGATGATAGCCGTAATCCATCAGCCGCTTGGCAATATCCGCGGCAGTCACGCCGTACTGCTTTTTGAACTCCTTAACGCTGATGACGAACTCATGCTTGCACACTCTGTCATACGGTATGTCATACACGCCCTGCAAACGCGCCTTAATATAATTCGCATTAAGCACTGCCATTTCAGAAACTTTTTTCAAACCTGCCGCGCCCTGCATTTTCATATAAGCCCACGCCTTGATGATAACGCCGACATTACCGTAAAAAGAATGTACTTTGCCGATAGATTTTGGCAAACAATCCTCAAGAAAATAATGATTAACATATACATCATACTCAACAATAGGAACCGGCAAATATGGTTTGAGTTTTTCTGTCACTCCTACCGGCCCGGAGCCTGGACCGCCGCCGCCGTGCGGCGTAGAAAAAGTCTTATGCAGATTGAGATGACAGACATCAAATCCCATACTGGCCGGCTTGGCTATACCCATAGTCGCGTTAGCGTTCGCGCCGTCATAGTAGAGCAGACCGCCAGCGGCGTGTACCAATTCAGATATTTCCGCAATATTTTTTTCAAAAAGCCCCAGCGTATTCGGATTGGTCAGCATAAATCCGGCGACTGTATCATCGAGGTTTTTCTTGAGATCCTCAATATCCACGCCGCCGTCCGGCATTGACTTGATAGTCACCTGCTTAAATCCGGCCATAGTACAGGACGCGGGATTGGTGCCGTGCGCGGCATCCGGCACGAGTATTTTCACACGCCGGGTGTCGCCTCTGTCCAGATGATACGCGCGGATTATGAGCAGTCCCGTAAATTCACCGTGCGCGCCGGCCGCCGGCTGCAGCGTAAACGCGGCATAACCGAATATTTTGCAAAGCATTTTTTCTGTTTCATATAATATCCTCAATAAACCAACCATCCTCCAGTCATCAGTATTGGGATTTTGTATCGCAAATTCTTCAAACGCAGCAATTTGTTCATTGATCTTCGGATTGTATTTCATGGTGCATGAACCCAATGGATAAAATCCGCTGTCCACTCCGTAATTTTGCCGGGACAATCGCGTGTAATGACGGACTACATCTATTTCCGATACTTCCGGCAGGCGCAGAGATCTGCGCTCCGGTACACCGAAATTGACTTGCGGCGCTTCCGGCAAAGTGTGGGCCCGGCGTCCCGGCCGGGAATATTCAAATATTAATTTTTCCATTCGCGTTCCAAACAACCATAAATCCAATCAATAGAGCTGTTTTCCGTTGATTCTCTTAATGTTTTTTCTGTAACAGACAATAACAAGTCTTTGTCCGATAAAGAAATAGCTTCAATTCCATCTTCATGTAAATAATTTATTCTAAATTCTCGAGCATCTGTCGGACAATGTAAAACAAAATCTCTGAAATGCTCACCCGGCTCCACCGAGAATCCGGGAATACTGCCGAGTTTTTGCATAGCGTAATCAGTATTGGCCTTGCACAGTCTGGCCACGGTCTGCAAGCCGCTCGCGCCCATGTAGGACATATATATAGTAGCGGTCAGCGCGCAAAGCGCTTCATTGGAACAAATATTGGATGTCGCTTTCTCGCGGCGTATATGCTGTTCGCGCGTCTGCATGGTCAGCACAAAAGGCCTGTTGCCGCGATCGTCCGTCGTGCGGCCGATGATCCGGCCCGGCATTTGGCGCAGATAATTTTGCCGCGCGGCGAGAAACCCCAGCGCCGGACCGCCGTAGCTCATCGGCAAACCCAGCGGCTGCGCCTCGCCAACGATGATGTCCGCCTGCGGCGGCTCGATGACCGACAACAATAATGGGTCGGCGCATACTATCAATAACGCGCCGGCTGCTTTGGCCTCAGCTAAAACTTGAGACCAATCACTGATCAGTCCGTGATAATCCGGCAGGACAAAAATTACCGCCGCGGTAGACTGACCGATCTTTTCACCCGCCGTGATATTGCGCGGAGTGAGATATGTTTTTAAGACTTGCGCATAATTCGGATGCAGCGGATTAGCGATGACATATTCTTTGCGGCCGGTCGCGGTCACGGCCATGCTCACCGCCTCGGCCAGAGCCGTCGCGCCGTCATACAGCGAAGCATTGGCTACATCCATACCGGTCAATTCGCAGATCATCGATTGAAATTCATATATCGCCGTCAAAGTGCCCTGGCTGATCTCCGGCTGATACGGCGTGTACGCGGTATAAAACTCCGAGCGTCCGGCCAGCTGCGGCACTACCGCCGGAATAAAATGATCGTAACGCCCCGCGCCGGTAAAACAATGATCATACTTGAAATGGTTTTGCTGAAATCTTTGCTCATTTACTTCCGCCATTAGTTCCATTTCATTTAGGGCGGGAAAATCTTCTATTTTTTCTTTACGGTATTTTTCCGGCACATCGGCAAACAGCTCCTCAAGGCTTTGTACGCCGATAGTTTCCAGCATTTGCCGGACTTCTGTCTCCGTATGCGGAAAATAGGCCATTTATCCGCCGATTTCTTTTTGGTACTGCTCCGCGCTCAGCAGGGCGGTCAGCTCCTGCGGATCAAACCCCTGCAGCTTGATAATCCAGCCCGCGCCATAAGGGTCTTTGTTTACCAGCTCCGGGGTGGCCGCCAGCGCATCGTTCACCGCGGACACTGTGCTGGAAAGCGGTGAATAAAGATTGGAAACTGTTTTCACCGACTCCACCACGCCAAAATCACCATGCTGCGCCACCGCGGCGCCCGGCGCCGGCAGCTCCACAAAAACTATATCGCCCAGCTCGGACTGCGCGTGTTCGGTAATACCGACCACCGCCGTATCACCCTCGATCCTGACCCATTCGTGTTCTTTAGTATATTTGAGTTCCTGCGGAATATTTGACATCGGCGCTCCTCTTCAGGCAAAAGATGCGCGAATTATAAATCCGGGTTTTGATATTTACAAGTTCCGGCAAATCATGTATATTTTAAAGCGGCAGATTTCTTATAAGGAGCGGCACGCCGCTCTTTTTTGCTATTGTCTGGAGAGAAATTTTAGCGGAGGTTTTATGATTTTAATCAATGATTTTGAGCAGGTGCTGACCCAGCTGGAAAAAGAACGCGGCATCGACCGGGCAGTGCTGATCGAAGCGATCGAGCAGTCACTGCTGGCCGCCACGCGCAAAAAACTGGGCATGGATTATAATCTCAATGTCAGTCTGGACGAGAAAACCGGCGAGGCCCTGATTTTCGCCAGCAAAGAAGTGGTGGAAAAAGTAGAGCTGCCCGCCACGCAGGTGTCTTTCGCGGAAGCCAAAGAATATCAGGACGATGTGGAGCTGGGCGATGTGATTATGATCGAGATCACGCCGGATGATTTCGGGCGCATCGCGGTGCAAACCGCCAAGCAGGTCATTCTGCAAAAACTGCGCGAGGCCGAGAAAAATTCGATCACCGAAGAATTCAGCGCCAAGGTCAATACGATCGTGACCGCCACCGTGCAGCGCAAAGAAGGCCGCAATTACCTGCTCAATCTCGGCCGCACCGAAGCCGTGCTGGATTACAAAGACCAGATACCCGGCGAGCGTTACAATCCCAAAGATTTGATCAAAGTCTATGTGTCCGCGGTGGACAATACGCCCAAGGGGCCGAAAATCCGCGTGTCGCGCACGCATCCGGGTCTGGTGCGTATTCTTTTTGAAATGGAAGTGCCGGAGATTAATGACAAGGTTATCGAGGTCGTCGCCGTCGCGCGCGAGCCCGGCAGCCGCGCCAAAGTCGCCGTGAAATCCAATGATCCGGAAGTCGGCGCCGTCGGCACCTGCGTCGGCCACATGGGCGGACGCATCCACAATATCGTAAAGGCGCTCGGCAATGAAAAGATAGACATTATCGAATGGGTGGACGATCCTATGGAATTGATCGCCAGCGCGCTCAAGCCGGCTAAGATCAATAAGATCCGGCTGGAAGAAGACGAAACCGAAAAAAAAGCGCTGGTTTTCGTGGACGTCGATCAGCTGTCGCTGGCTATCGGCCGCGCCGGACAGAATGTCCGGCTGGCTTCCCGGCTGACCGGCTGGAATATCGACATTCAGGAGGAGAAATCCAGTCTGCTGGAAAATCTCAAATCCGCGGTGGAGGAAGGTAAATCCGCCGGAGAAAACGCTCAGGACAGCGCCGAAAACAAAACCGCCGTGCCGGACAAAATAGACCTGGCCGCCGCCAGCGCGCTGCTGGACAAAGCCCGGGCGGCGGAAGAAGCTTCCGCGGCGGAGCCCGTGCCAGCCGCAGGGCCGGCCCCGGCAGAGCCTTCAACAGAAGCTGCTGAAGATGTCACGGAAGCTAAGCTCTAATTTTTAATTTTAAGGATTGACCGTAATGAAGCTAAAAGAACTGGCGGAAAAACTAAATAAATCGGTTGACGAGATCAAAAGAATTTTGCAGGAAATGAATGTTCCGTTTAAGAACGCGACTTCTCCGCTGGAAGATTCCGTGACCGCGAAGATTACCGAAAGATTTAGTCCGCCCAAACCCAAAAAAATGGTCATCAAAGTCATCAAAAAAGCCCGGCTGGACGCTGCCGCCATAGAGCAAACCGAGGAAAAAGAACTGACCGCTTCGGAAAAAGCCAGCAAGCTCTTTACTCAGGAGAATCAAAAGAAAAAAGAGCCGGAACCGCCCAAAGAAGAACCTAAGACAGCGGAAGAGCCGGTCAACGCCGTTTCCTCGCTAAATCCGGACAAAAACAACAAACCGCTGGACAAAAACGCCGTGCCCGGCACCGCGGCGCCGGACAATCCGCTCAAACCGAACGTGCACTTTAAAAAAGAAAAAGTTTTCCGCAGCGAGAAAACTTTTATGGACAAAGAAGCCAATCTGCAAAAACTGTTCAATCAAAAACCCAAGAAAAATCGTTCCAAATATAAAAAACTGAAATTGCAGGAAAAAATGCAGGAAAATCAGCCGCAGGATGATGCTCCGCCGCCGGAGGAAGTCACTCTGGTAGAAAAAAGTCTTTCGCTGCAGGATTTTGCCCGCCTGACCAGACGGCCGCTGACCGAGATAATGGGCGCGCTGCTCAAAGCCGGAATACTGATCACGATCAACCAAAAGATCGATCCGGACATCGCCCAAAAAATCGGCGGACTGATCGGTGTGACGGTAAAGACGGATTTTTCCGAAAAAGAAGACTCCAAGATCAAGTACGAATTAACCATGCTGGAATCCTCCGAAGTCGAGGATAAAACCACAGATCTGCTGCCGCGGCCGCCGATCGTCACCATTATGGGCCATGTCGACCACGGTAAAACCAAACTGCTGGACGCGATCCGTTCTTCCCGCGTGATGGAAGGCGAAGTCGGCGGCATCACCCAGCATATCGGCGCCTATCAGGTCGAGGTCAACGGCAAGAAAATTACTTTTCTGGACACGCCCGGCCACGAAGCCTTCACCGCGCTGCGGGCGCGCGGCGCGCAGGTCACGGATATAGTCATTCTGGTCGTGGCCGCCAATGACGGCATCAAACCGCAGACGATCGAGGCCATAGACCATGCCAAAGCCGCCGGTGTGCCGATCATCGTCGCTATCAATAAAATAGACCTGCCGGAAGCGAATATCGAAAAAGTAAAACAACAGCTGACCGAACAGGAACTGGTGCCGGAAGAATGGGGCGGCAAAACGATCTGCTGTCCAATCTCGGCCAAAGCCAAAACCGGTCTGGATAATCTGCTGGAAATGATCCTGCTGGTGGCGGAGACAGAGGAGCTCAAGGCCAATCCCAACAAAAAAGCCCAGGGCATCATCATTGAAGCGCATCTCTCCAAACAGCGCGGGCCGGTGGCCACGGTGCTGGTCAAGGGCGGCACGCTGCGCAAAGGCGATCCTTATGTCATCGGCACCACTTACGGCCGGGTGCGCGCGATGTTCGACGACCACGGCGGAGAAGTGACCGCCGCCGGGCCGGCCGCGCCGGTCGAGATTATCGGTATCACCGAAGTGCCGCGCTCCGGCGAGTTATTTCAGGTGCTGGCTTCAGAAAAAGAAGCGCGGGTGCTGGCCGGGCAGAGACAGGCCGAACAAAAAGACGAGCTGCTGGCCAGCAAGCGGGCCATGACCCTCTCCTCTTTGAGCAAAGCGCTGAATACCGGCGACAAAAAAACGCTGAATATCGTGCTCAAAGGCGACGTGCAGGGCTCTATCGAAGCGATCTCCGCGTCTATCGCCAAAATACAGCGCGAAAAAATCAGTCTGAATATCATCCATTCCGGCACCGGCAGTATCAACGAATCCGATATAATGCTGGCCAAGGCTTCCGAAGCGGTGATTCTGGCCTTTACCGTCGATGCGGAGAGTTCCGCGGAGCTGCTGGCCAAAAAAGAAGCCGTGGAAATCCGCAAATACAATATTATCTACAAACTGCTGGAAGATCTGGAGCTGGCCTTAAACGGCATGCTCGCTCCAGAGTACGAAGATGTACAGCTGGGCCGGGCCGAAGTACGCAGTATTTTCAAGTCTTCCAGGTCCGGCATTATCGCCGGCGCGTATGTGGTAGAAGGCCTGCTCCGCAAGAACGCCGACAAGGTAACGCTGTACCGCGGCGGCAAACAGCTGGCGGAGACCACTTTTGCCAGTTTGAAACGTTTCAAAGATGACGTCAAAGAAGTGACGCTCAATTATGAATGTGGCTTTACGCTGGAAAAATTTGATGACTTCAAGGAAGGCGATGTCATTATCGCCTTTGAGAAAAAAGAAAAAGCCCGGACGCTTTAAGGAGCTATTTTAAAAAATGTCGCGCGCTGAACGGCTGGCCGGACTGCTAAAAACCGAGATCAGTGCGGTCATTCAGAGTAAACTCCACGATCACCGCATCGGCTTTGTGTCGATCACCGAAATTAAAGTCACCGCGGATCTGGCGCAGGCCAGAGTTTTTGTGTCCTGTTACGGCACGGAGGCGGAAAAGAAAAAATCTCTGCGCGGCCTGATCTCCGCCATACCTTTTATCCGCGGCCAGCTGGCCCAAAATATTGACACGCGAATTGTGCCCCGGCTGCGTTTTGTGCTGGACGACTCGCTGGAGTCCGGAGCGCAGAGAATAGAACTGCTGAACAAAATAGCCAGAGAAAGGGAAGCCCGTGTCCAAAAAATTAATCCAGCGGCTTAAAGCCGCGCGGCGCGTGCTGCTCGTCACACACACCGACCCCGATGCCGACGCGCTGGGTTCGTGCCTGCTCTGCCGCGCACTCATCCGCAGGCTAAACCCTCAGGCAAGAGTCAGTATCAGCATCGACCCTAAACACAAAGGCGAATTAAATTATTTTCTGCAGCGCATTAAAAATCCAGCGGGTCGGCCGGACACGATAGTGGCAGTAGACGCCAGCAGTGCGCCAAGACTGTACGGCCTGGACAACCTCCCGGTGGATATTATGTTTGACCACCATGTCGGCAATGCTAATTTCGGCAAAATAAATATCGTCGATCCGCAGGCCGCGTCCTGCACGCTGGTGATATACAAACTGCTGCAACAGTTGAAAATAAAATTAACGAAACCTATGGCCGAAGCCCTGTATTTAGGTTTATGCAGCGATACGGGCAATTTTTCTTTTGCCAACACCGATGAGCGGGTCTTCCGTGCGGCGCTGGACTGCACGCGCGCCGGGATCAAGCCCAATGCCATATTTAACCGGCTCAATGAACAGTTGGAACGCCGCGAGATAATGGATTTTGCCCGGGCCCTGCTCTCCACAGAGAGCCACTGCGGCGGCCGGCTCATTGTCGCGTCCATACCGGCGGACAGCAAAGTCGACAACCGCAATTTGATCGACTATATCCGCCGCGAAAAACACGCCGAAGCGGCTCTGGTGCTGGTCGCTAAAAAAGACCATATCAAAATAAGTTTCCGCTCCAAAACCGCGCTGAACGTCGCGCAAATCGCCGCGCATTTCAACGGCGGCGGCCACAAAAAAGCCGCGGCGGGCAAGATCTCCGGCAAAACGCTGGCAGAGGCCCGGAAAGAACTTCTGGCTTATTTCAGCAAATATATCTTTCCTCCAAATAAAACATGAGCACCCCGGCGCAGGACAGTCAGGCACAGCCGGCGGCTATTTCTTTTGCCAGCGGAATTTATGCTTTCAATAAACCGCCCGGCTGGTCGTCTTTTGATGTCGTGAAATGGGTCAAATGCCGCAGCGCGACCAAAAAAGTCGGACACGCCGGCACGCTTGATCCCGCGGCGGAAGGATTGCTGCTGGTCGCGGTCGGCCGGGAATACACCAGAGATATCGAAAAGCTCGCCGCGCAGGACAAAGAATATATCGGCGAAATAACCTTCGGCACGGTCACGGACACCGGCGATCGCGAAGGAAAAATAATTTCTCAGCAAAAGGTCTCTATTGAAAAAACCAAACTGCAAGCCGTGCTAAAAGAATTTCTGGGTAAACAGCTGCAAACACCGCCGATGTACTCCGCGCTCAAAGTCGGCGGCCGGCCCCTGTATCAGCTGGCGCGGCAGGGTCTGGAAATAGAGCGGCAGCCCAGAGAGATAGAGATCAAAGAGCTTGAACTGCGGGAATTCAGGCCGCCGGACAAAGCGTCTCTGCGCGTGGTCTGCAGCAAAGGCACATATATCCGCACCCTGTGCTACAATATCGGCGAAAAAATGGGCACTGGCGCGTATATGTCCCGGCTGACCAGAACCCGCATCGGAGACTATAAATTGGACGAAAAATGTCTACAGCCGCAGGGAACGAGAAAATGAAGATTGCTATCGGCGTATTTGACGGCGTGCACCGCGGGCATCAAGCAGTCATTGCCAGAGCGCATCTCGTCCTGACCATCAGCCCGCACCCCCACCCAGGCATCAAGCTGCTGACCTCGCCCGCCGAAAAAAAAGACCTCATCGGCAATATGGCCGAATTTAATTTTTCCCGTGCGCACGCCCGGCTCTCGCCTGAACAGTTTATTATCTGGCTGCAAAAAAAATACGCGCCCGAAACCCTTATTGTGGGGCACGATTTTCATTTCGGCTATCAGCGTCAGGGCAATATCGAGACCTTAAAAACTCTGGCCGCCCGCTATAATTTTGAAGCGCTGGAAATCCCTGAATACACTTACGGCCGGCAGCCCGTGCGCAGCTCGACGATCAGAGCCTGCCTGCAGGACGGCAAAATCCGGCAGGCCAATAAACTGCTCGGCCGCGAGTATCAGCTTAACGGCGTCATAGTCCGCGGCAAACAGCTGGGGCGCCGGCTGGGCTATCCGACTATCAATCTAAAGCCCGATCATCCGCAGAAACTAATCCCGGCCGCTGGTGTCTATGCCGCCGAGGCTATCGCGCAGAACAAGCTTTACCCGGCCGCGGTTTTCATTGGCAACGGAGTTATCGAAGCCCATTTACCGGGTTTTAGCGGCAATCTTTACGGACAGCGAGCGACCTTATTTTTAAAAGATTATCTGCGGGCAAATCAGCAATTTGACAGCCCGGACAAATTAAGCAGGCAAATAAAAAAAGACATTCAGCAGCTCAAGTCCGCGCTCAGAGCTTGAGCGCCGGCAGATCGGCCGGTCTGGTAATTTTAATATTTTCCGGATCGCCGGGCACGGTATGCACGGTCACGCCCAGCTTCTCGACCAGCATCGCGTCATCCGTACAGCCGGACGGATCAATTTCGGCATAAGCCTGCAGAATAGTTTTACGGCGAAAACACTGCGGTGTCTGCGCGGCATACAGATCGGAGCGCTTCGGCGTCAAAACCACCGCGCCGTCTTTGACGACTTTGATCGTATCCGTCACCGGCAGGACGGGAATAACCGCGTCATAAATTTCCGCTTCCCGGCGCAGGCGGTCAAATAATTCCGGCGAGACATGCGGCCGCGCGCCGTCATGCACAAAAACATGCGTGATATCTGCGCGCAAAACCGCCAGACCATTGCGCACCGAATCACAGCGCTCCGCGCCGCCGGCCGCCAGATCAATCCGGCCCAGCGCATATTTGGCCAGCTGCTCCTGAAAAGCGGCGAGATCCTGCGCCCGCAGGACAACGATTAACTGCGCGACCCGGTCTTTGAATTTCTCCAGCGTGTGGATGAGCAGCGGTTTGTCCCTGTAAATAAACAACTGCTTGCCGCCGGGCTGGCCAAAACGCCGGCCGGAGCCGCCCGCCGCTACGAGCAAGGCAATTTTCATTAAAGCCCTGCCCGGATCACAGAGCTGACTTCCAGCACCTGCCGGAGCGCGGCGATCTGCTCAACCGCCTTTTGCAGCGCGGCTTCCTGCACTGTGTGCGTGATAATGACCAGACTGGTCTCCGCGCCGGAAGCGTCCTTCTGCTGCACGGCTTTGATGCTGACTTTATGATCCGCGCAGACTCTGGACACAGCGGCCAGCACGCCGGTCTCATCCTTGACCTTGAGGCGGATAAAATACTTGCTGAATATTTCGCCGACCGGGATAATTTTTTTCTGCGTGAAATCAAAATGCAGAGCCGGATTGGTCCCGCCCAGTTCATAGTGCAGCGCTAAATCCGCCAGATCGCCGACGATCGCCGAGGCGGTCGGCAGCTCGCCCGCGCCGCGGCCGTAAAACATCGTCTCGCCAACACAGTCACCCTCGACGAACACCGCATTAAAAGCGTCGTTGACCGTGGCCAGAGGATGCCGCTCCGGAATCATCACCGGATGCACCCGCAGCTCCACTCTGTCCTCAGCATGAGCAATGCCTATAGCCAGCAGCTTGAGCACATAGCCGAACTCTCTGGCCAGAGCGATGTCCACCGCGCTGATCCTGCGGATGCCCTCGCAGTAAATATCGCTGTAAGCAAAATGCGAATTGAAAGCAAGGCCGGCCAGAATCGCGAGCTTGTAAGCCGCATCATAACCGTCCACATCGCTGGTCGGGTCGGCCTCGGCATAGCCCAGAGCCTGCGCCTCCCGGAGCGCCGCCGCAAAGTCCGCATTGTCCCGGTACATCTTGGTCAAAATATAATTCGTCGTGCCGTTCACAATGCCGAAAATCCGCTTGATATTATTGCCGGCCAGCGCTTTGGTCAGCGCGTTGATAATCGGTATGCCGCCGCCCGCCGAAGCCTCAAATAAAATATTGACTCCGTGCTGTACCGCCAGAGCGATAAATTCCCGGCCGTGTTTGGCGATAACTTCTTTATTGGAAGTAACAACGTGTTTTTTATTTTTGAGCGCGGTCTCAATAAACTTTTTGGCGGGATTAACGCCGCCGATAACTTCGACCACAATGTCCACCGCCGGATCGGCAATAGCGTTTAAGGCGTCGGTTGTCAAAACACCCTTGGGCACTTTGACGCCGCGGTCTCTTTGAATATCCAGATCCGCAATATATTTAAGCGTCAATTTTTTGCCACAGCGACGGGCCAGCAGCTCACCGTTGCCGAGCAGCATTTTTACGACGCCGGTGCCGACAGTGCCAAAGCCTAAAACCGCAATGTTCAATTCAGATTTAGCCACGGGAAAATAATAACATTATTGCGGAAAATGCGCGAGGCGCGGCAGCGCGGACACTTCCGCTGCGCGGAGCGAGCGACAGGCGCAGTGTCCGGCAAAACGGCTGTTTAACGCGTGCCGCTTAAAAAACGGGGCTGTCTTTTCAGACAGCCCCTTGAGAAACATAAACCTATACGCTAAATACAGTTTGCCGCTATTTTTTTCGTCCAGCGCCTAGACTAGCACAGCATTATTCCTACCACTTAACATAAGTAGTCGGCTGAATAAAGTTATCTTCATCCGCAGGATCTACCTCCCAGCATGATGTAGATCTATCGATTTCACAATCTTGATGCTCCGACTTGTTCCATAATTTTTCCCGCAGCCGCTATTTTTCCGTTTCTTCCAGCTGCCTGGCAATTTCCAGCATTTTTTCCAGGCGCGCGGCGTTACCCATACACTTTACTGCGATGCCCCGTCTCGACCGCTAGAACAAACAGCCTGGCATCATCAATCCTGGCCAAAACCCTGTAAGCGCCAATACGGTACCGCCAGTATTCTTTCAATTCGTGTTTTAATCGCTTGCCGGACCGCCGCGGATCGTCTGTCCCGTCAATATTATCAAGCAGCCACTTCACAATACGCTTCGCCGCAGAGTTCCCCAGTTTTAACAATTGCTTATCAAACTGCGGGGTGGTCTCCAGCCGGTAAACCATTGCTTACAGTCCCAGTTTTTTTGCCAATTTCCGCATGGGATTTGTTTTTTTTCCGCTTTTGACGAAAGTGGTATAAGCGCGGTCTGCCGTCTGAAAGTCAGAATAATCAGCGGCGGTCAGCTCTGTTGTTTGACCGAGTGGAAATGGCACGCCTTTTTTGTTTACAGTGGCGCGCAAGGCCATACGGAACAAGGTGGGAATATCCAAACCATAGAACTCCAGTATTTTTTCGGCGGCAGTTTTTAATTCACTGTCCACCCGCGCCTGCACCAGTGTTCTTGCGGTCATAAGTACTCCTTTTAGCGAATATGTGTTTATATGTATTATACATCATTTTAGGCTTAAAACAATACTTCGCTTTTGTGTAACAGTCTAATTTTGTTGCCGCAATTTTTTTGTTCTATCGGGATATTTACGAACCTGCCAGAACGCCGGATTCCTCCAGTTCCTCCACGATGCGCGCGGCGCGGTTGTAACCGATGCGGAATTTGCGCTGAATGTAAGAAATGGATTTCTTACCGGTGGTCTGCACCAGCTGCACGGCCTGATCGAACAAAACGTCGCGTCCGTCAGAACGGACATTGGTCCCGCCGCTGCTTCCGCCGCCGGCCGCCGCCCGTCCGTCCTGCGCGTTTTCCGCCTGCTGGCGCAGTTTGGTCAGATCCAGCTCATAAGCCGCGGGGGACTGCATCTTGATATAACGCACCACGCGCACGATCTCTTCATCGGAAACATACACGCCCTGCACGCGCCGGACATGCCGCGCGCCGATCGGCGAATAGAGCATATCACCTTTGCCCAGCAGTTTTTCCGCGCCCATGCTGTCGATGATTGTGCGCGAGTCGATCTGCGAGCCGACCGCAAAAGCTACGCGCGAAGGCACATTGGCCTTGATGAGGCCGGTGATCACATCGACAGACGGACGCTGCGTGGCGATGACCAGATGCATGCCCGTCGCGCGGCCCATCTGCGCCAGGCGGCAGATCGAACCCTCGACATCTCTGGAGCCGACCATCATCAGATCGGCCAGCTCATCAATGATGATCACCACATAGGGCAGATGCGCGATTTGATACGGCGCCTGCTGAAGCCCTGCGGCCGTCTCCCGGCTGATCTGAATAGTCCGGCCGGAATGTCGGGCGGCCAGACGATTGAAATCTTCAATATTTTTCACGCCGGATTTAGTAAAAATCTCGTAGCGTTTTTCCATTTCTTTGACCGCCCAGAATTTAAGGACTATATGCGCCAGCTGCGGCTCATGCACCACCGGAGCGACCAGATGCGGGATATCGTTATAATTGGCCAGCTCCACGCGCTTGGGATCGATCATCACGAAACGCACATCCTGCGGCGAGGCTTTGAGCAGGATCGACATGATCAGCGAATTGATGCACACCGATTTACCGGAGCCGGTCGCACCGGCCACGAGCAGATGCGGCATCTCCTGAATATGGCAGAAGACCGGATTGCCGGCAATATCCAGCCCCAGCGCCGTATTGAGCGGATGCCGGTTAAACTCCGGCTGGCCGGCCAGCTCGGCCAGATTGACCGGCCGCGCGGTCTGGTTGGGCACCTCGATGCCGACCACCGATTTACCGGGCACCGGTGCTTCGATACGCACGGTGGAAGCCATGCTCAGCGATATATCATCGGCCAGATTGGCGATCTTATTCACCCGCACGCCGGGCAGCGGCGTCAGCTCATAGCGCGTGACCGCCGGCCCCTGACAGACATTGGTCACTCTGGCTTTGACGTTAAAACTTTCCAGCGTGGTCTCCAGAAGCTGCTTGTCCTGCGCGTACTGCATTTCCATCCGGCGGCGGCTGTCCTTGAGCTCGACCGGCGGATGCAGCAGCTTCAAAGGCGGCAATTTATAACTGCCGGGCTTGCGGATATACTGCGCGGGCTGAGCGGCAGGCTGAGCATCGAGCTGGCGCGCGCGCCGGCCGGCCAATAGCCTCTCCCGCAATTCCCGCAGCCGCTCCTTATCCTGCGCGGTCATTACGGCTTTAGCGGCGGCCTGCGGCGGGACAGCGGGGACAGGCCGCGGCGGCAAAACAGGCGCAGGCGGCGGGACTGGCGGCGGCGCAGGCCGCGGCGGCTGACCCGCAGACTGACGCGCGGCGCCGGACATTTGCTGCCGCAATCTCTGCCGGTTAGCATATCTGGCTGGAACGGACTGCTGGCTTGAGCGCGGCGGACGCGCCGGGAACAAAACAGCTTTGCACAAAAGCAGCAAATCTTTAACGGTATAATTAGCGATCAGCAGCACGGAGACCAGCAGCAGCACCAAAAGCAGAAGATAGGCGCCCAGCGGGCCAAAAATTTTCTGCAAGACCAGCGCGGTGATATTGCCCAGAAATCCGCCGTAAACATGCAGGATCGGCCACATAAACTCCACGGGGCCGCGCGCGGAGAACATTTCGATCAGCGCGCAAATACAGCTCAGGAAAACCATCAGACCGGAGAGGCGCAGGCCGACTTTGGGTGTTTTGCCGGCAAAGATCAAAAAGAGAGACAGCGTTAGCAGCAGCGGCGGCAGCAAATACATGCACCAGCCGAACAGCGGCCAGAGCAGGAAATTGAGCGCGAACTCGCCGACTATGCCCGTGGCCTGCGGATAAACAAAAATCAAAACAATGAACAGGGCAAATACCAGCAGCACTCCCCCCGTAATCTCCGCACGCGCTTCTTTTTTCATTATTTTGATTTTATATCTTTTAGGGGCAAATTTCTATGCGGCCATTCGCGCAGCCAAATGCCCGCACAGAAACCCTAATGTCTATATTCTTTGAAAATCATCGGCGTAACGGATAATATCGT
>JAISQA010000058.1 GCA_031274525.1 Candidatus Margulisiibacteriota bacterium | reverse complement strand
CGGCTTTGGGGCTGTCGTTGATGACCGCAGCTATAGCCTCGATCAAACCAATAGCTTCCATTATCTGCTCCCGAATTTATTTTTGAGCGCCGCGGCAGAGGCCGGAGGCACCAGCTGCTCAATATTACCACGAAAGCTGGCAATCTGCCGCACCACACTGGACGACAGAAAAGAATATTTGGCGTCTGTCATCAAAAACACCGTTTCCAGATCGGGTTTCAGCTGGCGGTTGGTCAGCGTAATCTGAAATTCATAGTCAAAATCCGACACGACGCGCAGACCCCGGATAACCAGATTGGTGCCGCTGGCTTCCGCAAAATCCGCCAGCAGTCCGTCAAAAGTCTGCAACACGGCATTGGGAATATGCTGCAGCGCCGCCCGCAGGATCTCCATTCTCTGCTCGACGGGAAAAAGATGCTGTTTGGCATCATTATGCAGCACCGCCACAATAACCTCGTCGAAGATCTGTGCCGCGCGCTCAATAATATCCAGATGCCCGTTGGTAATCGGGTCAAAAGAACCGGGATAAATCGCTTTTTTGGGCAATCAGCGCTCCAAGAATAAAATTTTTGTCGAACCGTAACGGCGTTCATCGGCTATCTTTACCGCTGGCGGCAAAGGCGGAGCGCCTTTTGACGCTGTTTCCGCGATCAATAAACCGCCGGGAACCAGTATAGCAAAGCAGGCCAAAACTGCAAACAGACCCCCGGCATACGGCGGATCGAGATAAATGATCTCAAACAGTTCTTTTTTAGCCGCCAAAATAGCCAGCGCACGCGCCGTTTTGTTGCGGTAAACGCGCGTATTGGCACAGCCCAGTTTTTGCACATTGGCCGCAATGTAGCGCGTGTCCTGATCGATAAAGACTGCTTCCCGCGCGCCACGGCTGACCGCTTCCAGACCGATAGAGCCCGTGCCGGCATACAGGTCTAGAAATTTCGCACCGGTGATCCGCGCGCCGATTATAGAAAAAACCGCTTCCTTGACCATATCTTTGGTCGGCCGCAGCTCCAGCCGGTCTGCGGGAAAATCCAGAATCCGGTGACGGTATTTGCCGGCAATAATACGCATAAAACCTCTTTTCTAATTAATTTAACAAAATATAGTCTATCAAACCGCGGCTGCGGCGGCGCAGCTCCGCACGCACAGCCTGCTGTTCCGGGCGCTCCAGCCGCGGGTCGGCCTGAACCAGCGCAAAAGCCGCTGTCCGCGCGGCCTGCAAAATAGCTTCGTCCTTGAGCAGATCGGCCATAATAAAATCCGGAAAACCGGACTGCTGCACGCCGACAAAATCACCCGGCCCGCGGATCTCCAGATCTAGCTCGGCGATCCGAAAACCGTCCGTGGTGCCGGTCATGGCCTGTATCCTTTTTTTGCTTTCCGGGGTTTTCAGCTCTGTGATCAGAAAACACTGCGCCGCCCGCGCGCCGCGCCCTACCCGGCCGCGCAGCTGATGCAGCTGGGCCAGACCAAAGCGGTTAGCATTCTCAATAATCATCAGGGTTGCGTTCGGTACATCCACGCCGACTTCGATCACCGTGGTGGAAACCAAAATCTGCAGCTCCTTATCCCGGAATTTCTGCATAACGATTTCTTTCTCGGCGTTTTTCAGCCGTCCGTGCAAAAGGCCAAGCTGGAACTCCGGAAAAATCCGGCACAGCTGTTCATAAGATTCCACCGCGGCCTGGAGATCTATTTTCTCCGATTCTGCCACCAGCGGATACACGATATAGGCCTGAAAGCCCTGCTGACATTCCCGGCGGAGCAGCTCATATACTCCGGCACGCTCACGCGGGCGTACATGATAGGTCTGCACCGGCGCGCGGCCCGGAGGCAGCTCATCGATAAGCGATTTATCCAGATCGCCGTACACGGTCAAAGCCAGCGTGCGCGGTATCGGCGTCGCGGTCATCACCAGCAGATCCACGTTTTGCTGCGCCTTGGCTTTCAAGAGCTGGCGCTGCACCACGCCAAAACGGTGCTGCTCGTCAATGATGACAAAACCTAAATTCTTAAAAACCACTTTATCCTGAATGATCGCCTGCGTGCCGATCACCACATCGCACTCCTGCGCGGCCAGACGGCGGTATATTTCTTTTTTTTCCGCGGGCGGGTGCCGCCCCAGCAAGGACTCCACCCGCACGCCCAGAGTTTTGAGGCGGGCTTCTATCTTGAGAAAATGCTGCTGCGCCAGCACTTCGGTCGGCACCATCAAAGCGGCTTGATAGCCGGACTGCACGGCGCACAGCAGCGCGGCGACCGCCACATCGGTTTTGCCGGAGCCGACATCGCCCTGCACCAGCCTGTTCATCGGCCGGGGGCCGGCCATATCCCGCAGCACTTCGCCGATCACCCTTTGCTGCGCCGCGGTCAATTGATACGGTAGGTTTTGGTAATAAGCGTCCAGCAGCCGCCCCTCCGGCTGAAAACTGATCCCTGTTAACTCCGTCCGGTGCCGCGCATAACGCAGGGCCATGCCTAATTCGACATAAAAAAATTCGTCGAAAACAATGCGCTGCCGGGACTGCCGCCAGTTTTCCCGCCCGGACGGGAAATGCAACTCGCGCACGGCGGCCGGCAGCTCCGGCAAATTGTGTTTTTGCCGCAGCGCAGGCGGCAGCGGGTCGCGCAAATCCCGGACTTCCGCCAGAGCCAGCCGCATGACCTGGCGCAGTTTTTTCTGCGTGAGTCCATCGGTCAAAGCATAGACCGGCACAATACCGGGCCGAAAATCCGCGGTGATTATTTCATAATCAGCCACGTCAACCTGAAATTGGCCGGCGTAATCATTAAAAACGACTTTGCCGGAAATCAGTATTTCCAGACCCGGCCGCAAAGTTTTGGCCATAAATTTTTGATTGAACCAGACCGCTGAAAAACTGCCCGCACCGCCGCGCAGCTGAGCATTCACGACATAAAACCGCGGCCGCGGCTGCGTCAGTCTGGCGGACAGAACCTGTCCGCGCAAAAGAACAGGTTTATGCAAATACCGGGGTATATCCAGCGCGGTCTGCAGGCGCGAGCGGTTCTCGTAACGAAAAGGGAAATAATACAAAAGACTGTGCACATTTCTTAGACCCAGACCCTGAAATTTTTTGGCCAGCGCCGGACCGACGCCTTTAAGGTATTGAATATCTGTCGCGACTGCAATCACCGCCGCCATTCTAACAAAAACCCCGTGTCCGGCCTACACCAAACACGGGGATCAGTCCAATTTTGCCCGCTTATTATTTATAAGTGTCGGGATTGGAATTATAATTAGAGCCGTAGCTGGAGCCATAAGAAGACCCTGAAGTCTGACTGGCTGTGCCGCCGCAGCCAGCTATAACCACTGCCAAAAAAGTAAGCATTAAAACAATTGCTACTTTTTTCATGCTATCACTTCCTTTCGCGTATATTTAGCAAAGTAACCAGTTTTTATTATAGCATGTTTTAGAAAAAAACAATAACCTACCCGGTACTCGGCAAAGTTACGGTGTAAACATTCACCCGGCAGGACAAATAGCTTTGCCTCCGCGCGCCACAGCGCCGGGCGGCGCCAGCACACATTCCGCGCAGCGCGGGCCAATCGGCCGGCAAATCGTCTGGCCAAAAGCAACAATTATCTTATTGATCGCCGACCAGCGTGCCGCGGGAAAAACCGCCTGCAAAGCATATTCAGTCTCTTCAGGGCTGGCAGTCTGCACCCAGCCCAGACGATTGCTGATGCGGTGCACATGCGTGTCCACACAGATCGCCGGCTGATTGAAGCCCAGAGCCATGACCAGATTGGCGGTCTTGCGCCCCACGCCGGGAAAAGATAATAAGGTCTCAAAATCGGCCGGAACTTCGCCATTATATTTATCCAGCAGAATGGCGCAAATCCGCTGGATCTGCCGGGCTTTTGTATGATAAAAACCCACCGGATAAATTAGTTTTTCCAGAGTTTTAGTTTCCAGATGCAAAATTTTCTCCGGTGTATCCGCCAGGGCATAGAGGCGCGCGCTGGCCTGCGCGGTGGTCTGGTCTTTGGTGCGCAGAGAAAGTATCGTGCTGATCAGGATCTTGAAAGGATTTTCTGTCTCCACGGCCAGAAGATCCAGCACGGCAGCCTGCCAGCGGGGATATTCTTTTTCCAGAACAGCCAGCTGATCCAGAGCGCGCTGAACAGGGAGAGCTTTCATAGGGCAGCGCCGCGCTGGCGGGCGGCTTCATAGATCAAGACCGCCGCGGATACCGAAACGTTCAGCGAATCGACCCCGCCGGACATGGGAATCAGCACCGAGGCGGCGGCCTGCTCCGACCAGAGCCCGGACACGCCGTCTTTTTCACTGCCAAGCACCACGGCCTGCGCGCCCGGCCAGGCATACTGCCAATGGGGCTGCCGGGCATAAGGCGAAGCCGTGACTATTTTTATTTTATGCCGGCGCAGCCACTCCACGGCTTCCAGCGAGTCTAAGGCAAACACCGGCAGAATAAAAAGCGCGCCCAGACTGGCCCGGATCAGATTGGGATTGTAAAGGTCACCGCTCCCGCCACAGACCAGCACGGCCGCCGTGCCGGCTGCCGCAGCCGTGCGCAAGACCGCGCCGATATTGCCCGGTTTTTCCAGCTGATCCAGCACCACGATGAATGGCTCCTCCGGCGGCCGCCAGTCCGCCAGGCGGCGCTCCGGGATCCGCGCCGCCGCCACAAAACCCTCTGTGCCGCCGCGGTAAGAAACTTTTTCCAGAATGTGAGGAGAAACTTCAATAAGCTCCGTCTGCGGGCTAAAGCGGGCAGACAGACCAGCAAAATGCCCGCCGGTATATAAAACCCTGGTGATCCGCACCCCGTGCTTAACCGCCAGCTCCAGCTCGCGCCGGCCTTCCAGCAAAAAAGAACCGGCGGCCTGCCGGCCTTTTTTGTCATGCAGATCCAGAAACTCTTTGACCAGCGGATTGGCGGTACTGGTGATTAACATTTTTTTTAGCCGCGGACGCAGTGAAAACCTTTGTCCACATGAATAACCTCGCCAGTCACAGCGCTGGACAGATCGCTGGCCAGATACACAGCCGTGCCCGCCACATCGTCCGCGGTGATCTCGCCCTGAAGCGGCATAAATTCTGCGGCTCTTTTTTGCAGGTCGGAAAAATTCTTGATGCCGCGCGCCGCCAGGGTTTTGATCGGCCCGGCGGAAATGCCGTTGACGCGGATATTTTTCGGCCCCAGCGCCTGGGCCAGATATTTGCCGGACATTTCCAGCGCGGCTTTGGACACACCGGCCAGCCGGTACGTGGAGATCGCATATTCGCCGCCGATATAAGTCATATACAGAATGCTCCCGCCTCCCGCCGCCTCAAAAGCCGGCAGCAAAGCATTGGACAGCGCGATCAAACTGTACGAGCTGATGTCATTGGACACGGCAAAACCCTGCCGGCTGGTTTTATAAAAATCGCCGTGCAGGTCTTCCTTGGGCGTAAAAGCCAGAGAGTGCAGAAAAATATCCAGCCTGCCGTAAGTGTCCAGCACCTGCCGCCCGACCCGGGCAATATCCTCATCTTTAGTAACATCAAGTTCCGTGAGCAATTTAGGTTTAAATTGCTGGACCAGCGCGCCCATTTTTTCTTTCAAACGTTCATTCTGGTAAGTAAAAGCCAATTCCGCACCCTGCGCATGCAGGGCTCTGGCTATAGCCCAGGCTATACTGTAATCATTGGCCACGCCGGTAATCAGAGCTGTTTTTCCTGTTAATAATTTCACTGAGTTGCCTCCTAAAGGGATTTTGAAGAGATTATCCAAAGATTTGGGTGAATCGTCAACGGTTCGACAAGCTCACCGACCACGGTTCGACAGGCTCACCGACCGTTTCGCCCGGCACGGGCCGGGATATCTCGGACGACACTCTACGCGTTAAATCGTATACTCCACCGCCGGTTTCTGCACGCCCAGCTGAAATTCGGCCAGCAGCTCTTCTTTGAGCCGGGCAAAATCCGTGCTGCCCCGGTCGCGCGGGCGCGGCAGCTCCACCGGAATAATTTTCTTGATAATCCCCGGCCGGGAAGACATGATCACCACA
>JAISQA010000068.1 GCA_031274525.1 Candidatus Margulisiibacteriota bacterium | reverse complement strand
TGAGGATGCGGCCAAGGAAGCGATGAAGAAACCGGAGAGCCTGTTGAGTACGCTGGCGCTGGATCCAATAGCCTTAAAGACCGGGCGCAATCTGGTGCCGCTCATCGATCCCAGTCAGGACGGGCCGCTGCTGGAGCGCATTACTTTGATCCGTTATCACATCGGTCAGGAGCTGGGTTTTGTCATACCCGGCGTGCGCGTGATGGACGACCTGTCCCTGCCGCCCAATGAATATGTCGTGGAGATCCGCGGGACCAAAGTCTCCAACGGCGTGGCTCTGGTCAATTATCACTATGTGCCGATGTCTATACAGGAGCTGTCCGCCAAAAATATCACCGCGGAAGAAACGGTCGATCCGGTGACAAAGCTGCCGGGCGCGTGGGTGGTCGATGATTTCCTGCCGCAGCTGCAGGAAGCGGGTCTGACGGTGATGTCGCCGGTGGATTATATCGCCAATCACTTTACGGAAGTGGTCAAACAGCATGCGGATGAGATAATGACGCGCCAGAATGTCCAGTCGCTGCTGGAGCTGGTCAAAAACACCAACGCCGCGATCGTCCGCGAGCTGGTGCCGGATATGCTCTCGCTGGGGCAGGTGCATAAAGTCCTGCAGCTGCTGGTCAAAGAGCGCATCTCTATCCGCGACCTTTCGACTATACTGGAGCGTCTGGCGGATTATGCGCATGTGTCCCGCGACACCAGTCTGCTGGCCGAGTATGTGCGGCAGGCGCTGGCGCGGCAGGTCTGTTCGCAGTACGCGGATAAAGACGACACGATCACCGTGCTGACTATTGACCCGCGGCTGGAAGAGACGATGATCGGCTCACTGCATCATTCAGAATACGGGTCTTTTCTGGCTATTGATCCTTCGGTCGGTGAAAAAATCCTGTCCCAGCTGCAGGAATATATGCCGTATTTCAAGAAAATTAACAGTCCGGTCATTGTGCTGTGTTCGCCGCGTCTGCGCCCGCATTTCAAGCGTTTTACCGAACGCAATTACCCGAATATTGTCGTGCTGTCCTATAATGAGGTTGTTCCGCAGATCAAAGTGCAGTCTATCGGCATTATTTCCGTAGATGAATATTAATTGCGAAATAGACTTTCCGCGCCCCGCCTTTGATAATATGTGCCGGGACGAAGCGTTGTTTTATGAACACGACGCCGCCCGAAAACAGCAGATCCAATTGCGTTTTTACTCCTGGCGGGGGCCGGCCATTACTTTCGGCTATGCGCAGCTGCCGAATGAACTGATCGATCTGGCCGCGGCGTTAAATCTGGGCATTGAAACTGCCCGGCGGATCACCGGCGGCGGCATGGTCCTGCATCAGCCGAATGAATTAACTTACAGTCTGGTCGCGCCGCTGACTGCTCTGCCGCAGGGTATCATTCCCTCCTGCAATTTTATCTCCGAAATATTCTGCAAAGCGCTCTGGAAAATCGGTGTTCCGGCCGCGCTGGCGGAAAAGGCCGGATTTACAGGAGATTATGACCGCAATATCTGTTTTGCGCGCCCGGCGAGGTATGAAGTGCTGGTCAACGGCAAAAAACTGCTCGGTTCGGCGCAGAAACGCGGCAGACATTCGCTCTTGCAGCACGGTTCGCTGGCTCTGGAGCCGCTGCTGCCGGTGTTTGCGGAATTACTGGATATAACTGCGCTAAAACAACATTCAACGAATATTCAGGAATGTCTGACTTATACGGATAAAAGTATGTATAAATATACGTATAAAGAACTGGCGGAAATTATCCGCGAGGAATTTCTGCAAACTTTTGCTTCCGTATAGCTAGGTTTTTCGATTTTTACCTTTGAAGCACAGCTTGAGCGGCGTGCCGGTCAATTCATAGTGTTCACGCAGCTGATTTTCTATGTAGCGCTCATAGGCAAAATGCACCAGTTCCGCGTTGTTGCAGTGAAAAGTAAAAGCCGGCGGCCGGACTCCGGTCTGCACGGCATAATATATCTTGAGCTGCCGGCCTTTGTGCATACGCGGCGGATGCCGCTGCAGCAGGGCGGCGACCGCTTTATTGAGCTGGCCGGTGGCGCTCTGAAAATTATAATTGCTGTAGATCTGGATGATCCGCTGGTAAATATCATAGGTGCGGATATTTTCCTGTGCGGAAATAAAGAGCAGGGGAGCATAGGCCAGAAATTTGAGTTTTTGCCGGACCAGCTCTGCGTATTTATTGATAGTCGCGCTGTCTTTGGTGATCAGATCCCATTTATTGACGAGGATCAAACAGGCGCGGTTATTATCGGCAATAAGACCGGCGATTTTCTGATCCTGTTCCTCGACCAGACGTCTGGCATCCAGAACGAGCAGGGCCACATCGCAGTTTTCAATGGCGTTGATCGCGCGGTGCACAGAAAAATACTCGATGTCCTCATTAACTTTCGCTTTTTTCCGTATGCCGGCCGTATCGATAAAACGGAACAGCGTTTTGTCCCGGAGTACTTCCTCGTCGATCGTGTCCCGTGTCGTGCCGGAGAGCGGCGAGACTATGGCGCGGCTTTTGCCAAGGAGCGCGTTAAGCAGAGAGGATTTGCCGACATTGGGCCGGCCGACTATGGCCGCGCGGATAGCAGTCTCTTTTTTCGTGAAATCAGGCTGAATTTTTAATTT
>JAISQA010000034.1 GCA_031274525.1 Candidatus Margulisiibacteriota bacterium | reverse complement strand
ATTGGTGGATCTGGAATCTATCGATAACAAAGATTTGTACAGCTACGAATCCTTATATAAACATGTAACCAGCAGATTGTGCCGCGGCAAGAAAAACTATGTGATCATAGATGAAGTGCAAAATTGCCGTGATTTTCAAAAAGCGATAGACAGCCTGTATATAAAAAACGACGTGGATTTATACATCACCGGTTCGAATGCGCATATTCTTTCCGGAGAGCTGGCGACTTTATTATCAGGACGCTACATTACTATAGAGCTACTGCCCTTTTCTTTCAAAGAATATATTGCCGCGGTTAAGAACGAGGATAGTTTAGAAAAAAAATTTAGAGATTATATCCGCTACGGGGCGTTTCCCTATGTCCCGACATTTAACGGGAACGAAAAACAGATAAATAATTATCTGGAAGGCTTGTATAATACCGTTTTCAAAAAGGACATTATCGAACGTTACAAAATTTCCGACGCCGCAATGCTGGAAGATATTATAAAATTTCTTTTTGATAATATAGGCAATCCGGTGTCTTCCAATAAAATAAGCAATACCTTAACCTCAAATCATAGAAAAATATCCCAGCCGACAGTGGAAAACTATTTATCCTTTCTGGCCAATAGCTATCTGCTGTATAAAGTAGGCCGCTATGATATTAAAGGAAAAGAATATTTGAAATCATTATCAAAGTATTATATCGCGGATATCGGGTTGAGAAATTATCTTTTGGGCTATAAAGGTCTGGATCGGGGGCGCGTTTTGGAAAATATCATATATCTTGAACTGCGCCGCAGAGGTTATAAAATATATACAGGCAAGGTTGGCAGTAGTGAAGTTGATTTTATCGCCACGCTTCACGGACAAACACAATACTATCAAATAGCGCAAACCGTATCAGCCGGAGAAACTTTAGAGAGAGAGCTGGCGCCGCTCAGGGGCATAAAAGATTTTAATCAGAGATTTCTGATCACGCTGGATTATGACGCGAATAAATCTTATGACGGCATAAAACATTTAAACGCGCTTGAATTTTTAACAGAAAAATAATGGGTTTGTTTTGCGCTTACCGCGCTGGCGCTGAAGTTTTTGTAGCGGCTGCTCCTGTACCGAAAGTCGATAGCGGCTAACTTACTTTCATAATGTATATCACCGTGTAGTAGCTTGGAACTGTTGATACGGCAGCCGAGCCTAAACCGTAACTGCCGGTGCTTCCAGAAATGGCGTGCGAGTGTGATTCATAAAGTTATAAAAGAATATTGAAGTATGTTAAAATCTCCGCATGTCTGACAAACCCCGTTCCTATAAAGCCGCCGGCGTCGATGTGGAGGCCGGTTATGCGGTGGTGGAAAAAATAAAAAAACACGTCGCTTCGACCAGTATCCCCGGCGTGCTGGGCAATATCGGCTCTTTTGCCTGTTTTTTCCAGCCGGATTTGTCCGGGCTTCAAGAGCCGGTGCTGGTGGCCAGCAATGACGGCGTGGGCACGAAGGTCAAGCTGGCCGCGGCTCTGGACAGGCACGACACGGTCGGTATTGATCTGGTGGCCATGTCGGTCAATGACCTGATCTGTTCCGGCGCGACTCCGCTGTTTTTTCTGGACTATATCGCCGTGCACAAAGTGCTTCCGGCGCAGGTCGAACAGATCGTCGCCGGCATTGCTGAGGGCTGCCGTCAGGCCGGCTGTGCGCTTATTGGCGGCGAGACAGCCGAGATGAACGATGTCTACCAGCCGGGCGAGTACGATCTGGCCGGTTTTGCGGTGGGCCTTGTCGAGAAATCTAAAATACTGAATGTCGAACGGGTTAAAATCGGCGATGTGGTGGTCGGTCTGCCGTCGTCCGGCCTGCACAGCAACGGTTACTCGCTGGCGCGCAAAGTGCTGGGCGCGGCGGACTATGCCGAACTGCTGACGCCGACTAAAATTTATGTCCGGGAAGTTCTGGGCTATCTAAAAAGCGGCGTGGAAATACACTCCATTGCCAATATCACCGGCGGCAGTTTTTACGAAAAACTGGCGCGGGCTATTCCCGCCAGGGTGAATGTCGTGCTGGACCCGCAGAGCTGGGAGCCGTTGCCGATATTTAAAAAAATACAGGCTGCTGGTCATATCGAACCCAAAGAAATGTACAGCGCCTTCAATATGGGCATCGGTATGTGCCTCATCGTCCCGCCGTCCGAAGCGGCGAAAATTAACGGCCGGGTTATCGGGAAAATTGTGGAGGGTAATAAAGCGGTCGTGATTGAGGGAGTTGGCTAATTGAAAGCTCGCCAGTATACAATGGCGCTGATTTAACGAAACCTGTTTTTTTTTGTTTTCCGGGCCAGCGATCTGGCCAGATCCAGCACTGCTTCCTGCAATTTGGTGTCGAGCGCACGCAGAAAAGACAGCAGCTGCTCTTCCAGACTTTTGCGCCGCAGCCGCTCCACGTTGCGGGCCACCTGCGGGGACACCGTGTTCAAGCCGTCAAACCACCAGTCCAGCGTTACATTATATTTCTGGCTGATGCGCAGCAGGGTGCGCAGATGCGGCAAATTGCTGCCCCGCAATAGCCGGTAGTATTCGCTTAGATCCATATCCAGACTGGCCGCCGTGGCCTCCACCGTTTGTCCGCTCTGTTCCCGGAGCATGACCAGTTTATAGCTCAATAATTTTTTTAACTGTTCATTGGTAATTTCTTCGCCCACCAGATCCTCCACAAGATTAATCATTTTAACTGTTTCCGGGGGTTGACCTTAGTACAATAATGCGTATAATATATTTAGGATAACTTACCAAAAACAAAGGAGCGAAAAATGCCCATACAAGCCGGACAGCCCATCAAAGCCAGTGAAGTGAATGCGATGTTCGATACCAAGGAAAATGTCAGTAACAAAAAGACTACCATATCCAGCACCTCAGACACGGAATATCCCACGTCCAAAGCGGTATACACGGCTTTGTCTGCCAAAGAAAACACCAGTAATAAAAAAACCGCTGTATCCAGCGCCTCATCAGATACGGAGTATCCTTCGGCCAAAGCAGTGTACACGGCTTTAACCACCAAAGAAAATACCAGTAACAAAGTGACCACTCTCTCCAACGCAGCCACCGGCACGCAGTATCCGTCAGCCAAAGTGGTCTATGATAATCTGACCGCCAAACAGGACAAAATTGCCGCTGGCACGGTTGATGATATAGCGGCTTATTCCGGGGTAGCTGGGGTGCTGAATACTCTGACCAGAACAACCAGCGTGCGCGCGGCAGATTCCGCGGAAGACACCGCTATTCCTACAGAAAAAGCGGTGGTGACGGCTCTGGCGGCCAAAGCCAACGCCAGTGACGTGCAGGCCAAATTGCCGATAGGCACTATCCTGATGTATGACGGAAGCGGCTGGCAGGATAATGTCACGCTGGTTGGCTGGTATCAATGCAATGGAAATAACGGCACTCCTGATCTAAGTGATAAATTCATTAAAGGTAATGGCAGCGAAACAAGGCCCGGCGCGAACTGGCAGACATTAACTATTTCTAATATGCCCAGCCATAATCATTCTATTATGGATGATGGACATACACACACCGTTGAAAATGTTAATACAAGCCCCGCTAACAACTCGGGAGGCGGAGCAACGCCAACATCCAAGACGCCTGGCACGGTAACTACATCCAGCACAAAAACAGGGATTACCATTAATAACACCGGCTCCGGAACAGCTTTTAATAATATGCCGGCCTATTATGTAGTAATCTACATTAAAAAAATGAAATAGTATGTGTAAATCCGCTGTAATGAGAGAAGCCATAACCCATCCGTCTGTCTGCGGCAGACACATCTCCTTCACCTGCGGAGCGAATATTTTGGTGAAGCGCGCCGCGGTGCGGAAGATAGCTTGTGGCGGAATAGCTGTTCCGTTACACGGATGGGAGCAAAAGCGGCCTCATGCCAACGGCGAAGATGGCTAAGTAATTAAAATAACAAAAAGTCTTAGCAAAAAGTATCTATGGCCTGAACAGAGCGTTGCGAGTAAAGGAGGCAGAACATATCTATGGCGTGCGAAACAAAATATTCGCGCAGCTACGCTGTGAGAAGGCACAGCCCCTCAGACAAAAGATAGGTATGCAATAGCTCCTCATTTATAGGTGGCAGGTCTAAAATCCGCTTTGTAGATTTTAGCCGCAAACTCCGTGCTATAATATGAAATATGTTGTCTCTCGCCGTCCTCATCTCCGGCCGCGGCTCCAATCTGCAGGCCATTCAAAAAAATATCGAGTCCGGCATTTTGCGGGACAAAGCGCGGATAGCGGTTGTGATTGCCAGCAAGGCTGACGCAGCGGGCCTGATTTTTGCTAAAGAGCATGGCTTGAGTACCGCGGTGTGTCCGTCCGAGTCCGCCGCGCTGGCCGCGCTGGCCGGACAGCCGATAGACTTGATCTGTCTGGCCGGCTATATGCGCGTCCTTTCGGCGGATTTTGTGCAAAAATACGCCGGTAGAATAATTAACATTCATCCGACGCTGCTGCCCAAATACCCCGGACTGCATGTGCATGAAAAAGTGCTGGCGGCCGGTGAAAAAGAATCCGGCTGTACGGTGCATTATGTGGACGCCGGTGTGGACACGGGTAAAATTATCGCGCAAAGCCGGGTGCCTGTCCTGCCGGACGATACGCCGGAATTGCTGGCGGCGCGGGTGCTGGCCGCAGAACATATTTTGTACGCGCAGGTGATTTTGCAGATTGCTAAAGGCCAGTCCCTCACCGGCTGATGCCGGAGCCTCCTCTAAATAGGGGAGCAAAAGATACACATATAATAGAAAGGGTTATTATAATGCAAAAAGTCAAAGAATCAGATTTAGATGAAATACTGGCCGTGCACGAGGGCGGCAAAATCAATGTGGCCAGTAATGCCCCGATCAAGGATTGTGACACCCTGTCCAGAGTCTATACCCCCGGCGTGGCCAGAGTTTGCAAGGCGATTGAGGCCGAGCCTGCTCTGGCCCAAAAATATACTATCGCCGGCAACACCGTGGCTATTGTCACGGACGGCACGGCGGTGCTGGGTCTGGGTGATATCGGCCCGCTGGCCGGCCTGCCGGTCATGGAAGGCAAGGCGGCTTTGTTCCGGGAGTTTGGCGGAGTCAACGCCTTTCCGGTTTTATTGAACACCAAAGATACGGATAAGATTGTGGAAACAATTCTGCATATCGCGCCGACCTTTGCCGGGATCAATCTGGAGGATATTTCCGCGCCGCGCTGTTTCGAGATAGAACGCCGCTTAAAAGCCAGACTGAATATCCCGGTTTTTCACGATGACCAGCACGGCACGGCGGTCGTGACGCTGGCCGGTCTGCTGAATGCCTTAAAAGTTGTGAACAAAACAATTGAAAAGGTAAAAATTGTCATCAACGGCGCCGGTGCGGCTGGCGTGGCTATTGCCAGATTGCTGCTGACTTTTGGCGCGCGGCAGATCACGCTGTGCGACCGCGAGGGAGCTATCTACGCGGGGCGCGCGGGCCTGAACCCGGAAAAAACGGTTATGGCCGGCCTGACCAATCAGGAAAAACTGTCCGGTCCTGTGCATGAAATTCTCGCCGGGCAGGATGTGTTTATCGGCGTGTCGGCCAGAGACGTGCTGACTCCGGCGGCGGTGGAGAGCATGAATGAGGGCTCTATAGTTTTTGCCATGGCCAATCCTGACCCGGAGATCCGGCCGGAGCTGATAGCCGGTGCCGCGGCGGTCATTGCCACCGGACGCTCGGATTATCCCAATCAGATCAATAACGTGCTGTGTTTTCCGGGTATGTTCAAAGGCGCGTTTGCCGCGCGCGCGACAGACATCACACAGGCCATGTGTCTGGCGGCCGCGCGCGCGATAGCGGACTGCGTTGCGGCCAAAGACTTGCGGCCGGACAATATTATCCCCTCCGTGTTCGACAAAAATGTCGCGGAGCATGTCGCGCAGGCGGTGGCGGAAGCGTGGCGGAAATACGGAAAATCAGATCAGGTTGATGTGTTATAATTTATTGCTATGAATTTACAAAAAATACCGGCTAAATATCGTAAAGACATTGAAACTGCGGCGGATATGCTCAGAGCAGAAGGTTGTTCGTCTGTTTATTTATTTGGCTCGCTGCTGACCGGAAAAAACCGCAATGATTCAGATTATAGATATTGGCGTAAAGGGCCTTCCCCCGGCTAGTTTTTTTCGCGTGTGCTTTAAGCTAAATCAAACGCTGGATAATAAAATAGATTTAGTCGATTTTGACAAAAACGCTAATTTATATGCTTTGCTGGAACGTATAGATGAGGTGGAAAAAGTTGGCTGATAAATTTCAAGAAAAAATCAGCTATGAAATCGGCCAAATCGACAAACTGCTTAATGAAGCCGAGCCATTATTAGATTTATGCAGATTGCGTGAGCCTGATTTTATAGAACTTTCTGCGGCGGATTTACCCATACTTTTTCATTTTTTTGAGGAGTAGATTATTGGATTATAACCCTTAAAATGTTAGATTAAATCTATGTCAGTGAGCGGTAATTTGCAAAAGATCTTGGCGGAGCTCGGCTCCGTCCAGCTGGTCGCGGTCACCAAATACGCCGCTCCGGAGCAGATGCAGGAGCTGCTGGACGCCGGGTATTTTACGCTGGGCGAGAACAAAGTGCAGTCCGCCCGGCAGAAAGCTGAACAGTACCGGCAGTATCCCGTGCAGTGGCATTTGCTCGGCCATTTACAGACGAACAAAGCCAGACAGGCCGTGCAGATTTTTGAGCTTATTCAGAGCATTGATTCGGAAAAGATTGCCGCGGCGGTGGCCAGAGCGGCCGCGCAAATAAATAAACGCCAGAAAATTCTGGTGCAGGTGAATATCGGCCGTGAGCCGCAGAAATCCGGCGCGGCGCCGGAGCAGCTTGGCGCGCTGCTGGAGTACTGCGCGCGGCGGCCGGAGCTGCAGACGCTGGGTTTGATGGCTCTGGCTCCGGATCTGCTGGACAGGGAGCAGACGCGGCCGTATTTTCGGGAAATGAAGGAACTTTTTGACTGCTATAGTGTACAATATGGATTAGAGATTTTGAGTCTGGGCATGTCCGGGGATTATTCTGTTGCTGTGCAGGAAGGCGCAAATATGGTAAGAATAGGCTCAAAACTTTTCACGGGAGAGTAAGTTGCAGAGAATAATTTTTCTGGCCCTGTTGTTTCTACTGTTTGCGCAGGCCCAGGCAGCGCCCCCGCCCCTGCGGAATAATAATTTTCCGGACAAAGCGCGGTATCAGATCAAGGACTACATTGACCGGAATGTCGGTTTTGTGACGGCGGATATAACGATCGATACGGTGAGCGTGGACGGCCGGAAATATATCCGCCTCGAATCTTACGAAGGCGGTTATTACCGCAACAGCGCGACGCTGAATTACGACGATTTTACGACGGTCGAGGAAAAAAGATACGACAGACAGGGACAGCTGGTGGAATCTTTTGCCCGTTTAGCGGATGGCGGGATCAATTTTTTTCACAAAGACCGGAATATCAATCTTACGGCTGCGGCCGGCCCCAATGTTTATTCCCGTTACGCCTTCCTGCTGTCTTTGAGCGGTTTCCCTTTTGAGCAAAAAGATAAAGTAGTCCTGAATGTTTACATGTTTGAGTACGGCAATGCGCTGCCCCTGCGCGCGGTCTATCAGGGTCAGGAAAAAATAAAAACGCCGGGCGGCGAGTTTTTGTGCCACAAGCTGGAGCTGGCCGTGGACGGCGTGCTGGGCTTGTTCGCGCCGGACAAATATTATTTGTATTTTACGGTGGAGCCGCCGCAGCATTTTGTGCGCTTTGACCAAAAAGTGGACGACGGCCGCTGGCTCTCCAATGAGCTGCTCAAGGCGCGGTATTAGCTGCAGGTGGCAGTGTAAAAAAAGCGGTTAACCCGGGGGAAAAAAGAAATAACCGGGCTAAAATTTTGCCGCTAATTATTTGCCTGGGCTGTGTTATAATTATTTTTTAACCGTTGAGGGGCATATTTTGTGATAGAGTTCTTTTTGGATCTGGCTTCGGTCGCGCGCGCCAATCCAAATATAGTGTTTCAATACGATGTGCGGCCGGCTCCCCTGAGCGTTGCGCTTGCTTATGATCAGGCGGCAGTCGGTAATCTCAAAGATCTGCCGCGGGAGTGGCTGTCTATCCCGGAACAGTTATTGATAAATATCCTGATCCATCAGCCGCAAAAAAACGGCCGCTATCTGATTAATAAAGAATATCAGGAGAGAGTTCTGTTTTTTTTGAGCGATATCCTGCCGGGCCGGATTGCTCTGCCGCCGGAGCAGCCGGGCTTGAATCTGCGCTATCTGATCGAGCCGACCAAACAGAACTGCAAGGTCTGGGTGGATTTTGCGGCCGCTGGCTGCGCGGCTCTGCGCGAGGTGCCCAAAGACCGGCTGTCCGCGGCCGAGCGGGTGTTCATCAATTTTCTGGCCGGCGTGCCGATCAACGGCGGCTGTTTTTTTGTCGGCCAGCACGCGCTGGCGCGGATGTATTATTTTTTAGCCAAGCTGCCGCAGGTGTCCGTGCGCTCCGGCAATAAGCTCGTCATCAATAATTTTCCGCTGGCCTACCGCTGCGGCTTTGCCGAACAGGACGGCCGTTATGAATTTATCCTGCAGTCCGGCGCCGGAGAGGTTTTGCACCGCAAAAACTGCCAGCTCATCGGCGAGAAAAATTTTGTCCTCTTTCATGCCGGCGCAGTGTACACGCTGGATTATCTTTCTGCTGTTTTGTTTGAGCGGTATCTGGCGGGCGGTATTTTTCTGGAGAGCGCGGAAGTGCCCCGGTTTACCACGGACTGTCTGCCGGTGCTGTCCGCGGCCGGGCTGGATTTTACGCTGCCGGACTCCCTGTCCGCGACCGGCAAGTCCGTGCTCAGCGGCCCGGCGGCGCCTGTGCTGGAAGTGCTGGGCGAGAAAAACGGCCGTCTGACCGTGAAAATAAAATATGATTACGGCCTCCAGATCCTGCCGGAGTACCGCGCTGCGGATAACGCGGATTTTTATACTGTGCGGCTGGACGGGCAGAAATATTTCTTGAAGAGAGATAAAAAAAGCGAAGACTGGCTGCATGATTATCTGGGCGAGCGGCGTTTCACGCTGGAGCGCAATGGCTATGTGATCGAGCATGATGATTTTGTGGATTTTATGACTTATGAATTTCCGGGCCTGCAGAAGAACATCGGCCTAAAAGTTTGGGGCGAGCATCTGGAGCAGTATGTTTACGCCGATCAGGAGTTTGATATTGATCTGGATTTTCACCAGTCTTCCGGCATAGATTGGTTCGAGTTTGCGCCGGTATATAAAGTAAAAGACACCGTTTTTACGCATGAGCAGATCCAGCGGCTCATCACCGAGGACAAAGAATACGCGCGTTTGAAAGACGGTTCGCTGGTCAAAATCCCGCGGAAAGAATTTGCTTATTTGCAGAGCTATCTGGAAGGCCGGAGCCAGAAAGCGTCCGGCGGCAAATATCAGGTCAAGAAATACGACCTTTACTATCTGTATTCCGGCGTGCGCGATCAGATGAAGTCCCGGCTGGATGATTCGCTGCGGGCGCTGCTGGAGCGGCTGGAGGATTTTTCCGGCATACCGGAGGCGGCGCTGCCGGCCGGTGTGCGGGGCGAGCCGCGCCGTTATCAGCTGCAGGGTTATTACTGGCTGCAGTTTCTGCATGATCAGGATTTTCACGGCATACTGGCGGACGATATGGGTCTGGGCAAGACCCTGCAGGT
>JAISQA010000039.1 GCA_031274525.1 Candidatus Margulisiibacteriota bacterium | reverse complement strand
CAGTATCACGGAGCACAAAAAGAAAATATCTGGGAGTATTTTTTTGAACAACCCTGCGGCTACACTCTGACCGATATCCGCCGGAGCAGACATATAATTTTGAGTCCTGAATACAGATTGTTCATGCCCAAAAAATACGCCATAGCGCATAATGCCGTTTCTTTGCGGCACAAAAAACTATTTCAAAAATACATCAGGTTTAATAAAGAGACCAGAGCCTATCTAGAGTTTGATTATAAAAAAATCGTGAAGCAAAAAAATAGGAAAGTTTTAGGTGTATTATGCCGCGGCACTGATTATATAAAGCGTTTTAACCTGCCAATTCAGCCGGATCCGCAGGTAGTCCTCCAAAAAGCCCGGCGGGTTATGCTGGCGCATAAGTGCACTCATCTGTATCTGGCCACCGAGGATGAAGCTATATATAAGTTATTTCTGGCGTATTTTGGAAAAAAACTGTTGACCAATAGGCAAAGACATTTTGATTGGAGCAAAGATTATGGCAAAAAGAAACTGCTTTCTCAGGTCAGCATGTCAAATGCAGAAAGACGCCAGATCGCGCTGGATTATCTTTCTTCCCTGAATATACTGGCTCGATGTCCCTGTTTTATTGGCGGAAATACAGCCGGCACGAGCGCAGTATATCTGATGTCTCAAGGTTTTGAGTATGATTATTTGTGGGATTTAGGATTGTATCCTCTGGATATTTTGGGCCGCTTATCCAGTGTTCTGCGCCATTAACGGCAGGCAGCCAGACCGCCTAAACAGCCGGAGGGGTTAGTTCCGCAAACAATTTCTCCCATTTTGCCCAGATCTTATCCGCTGAGTATTCCCTCATTTGTCTCTGCGCATTTTTTCCCATCTTTTCACGTAATTTCCCATCTTTCAGCAACAAAGCAAGTTTGTCCGAATAATCGTCTACATCCCGGCACAAAAAACCGCTCTGGCCGTCTTTTATCAGCTCATTGACAGCCGGGGCATAACTAAAACCCACCGCAGGCAGTCCGGCGCTCATAGCCTCGGCCAGGGACAGGCCAAATCCTTCATAAGCAGAAGGAAATCCGCAAATATCCGCGTTTTGCAGGACTTTTAACGGTTCTTTAGTCAGGCCTTTGAGGAATACCTGGCTGCTCAAGCGCTGTTTTTTTATCAAACGTTCTATGCTCTTTTGATATATTTTGCCGCGCAGAGTCTGCGCCTCGCCGTACAAATGCAGCTCCCAGCCCATGCGTTGTTCAGCCGGTATTTTGGCAAAAGCCTCTACTAAAAGGTGCTGACATTTGTGTTTTTTATTCATTCTGCCAATGTTGATGATAATTTTTTTAGCTTTTACCTGTTTGGCTCGCGGCAATGATTTTACCTGCGGCACGATATTGGGAATACAGACAGTTTTCAGGCTTAGAAGTTTTTTAGCCTGTTTGACAAAACCGGGCATAAGCGTCTGAAAAGCGGCTATATGTTTCAATGCAGATAATTCCACCGGCGGCCGGGAATCGATTTCCAGCATAGTGCCGGCAGAGCTACCGCCATGATCCATAAGTATTTTAGGCGCCGAAGAGGCCAAAAGACTGGCGATAACCGCATCCCTGTAGCTATAACAAATAAAGGCATAGACTTCTCTATTTTTTAAAATGCGGTTGATCTGTGCGGCGAGCAGTTTTACCGCGTGGGTATCGGTGGGATTTTTGATATTCAGGCACAGTTTACGTAAAAATACGGTGATTATTCTTTTGTATAACGGTATTCTGGCTCTCAGCAGCCCCAGATTATAAAATTTTACCCGCTTGTCCAGAGGAAAAAATAATTTTTTCCCTGGAGCATCATTGCAAATATCAATGACCTGATAACCTTTCTGCACGCCCAGATTGGACATCGTGGCCAATACTTTTTCCACGCCGCCGCTGAAATTAATAGGGTAATAACTGAAAAATAGCTGAACGATAAGCTTTTTTTTCATGCTTTGCCCGCCGTGTCTTGAATTTTAGCAAAAATAGTTCCGGCTATCCAAGCCGCGTCGTATTTTTTTAGCAAATTTTGTGGTGTATATTTACATGGTTTAATATCACACAGCTTTTCCGCCAGATCCAAACTATCGCCAGTTTTAAAAAAAGTTACCGGCAGATCAGCATATATTTCTTTGAATACCGGTATATCGGATAAAATGACCGGCGTTTTTAACCAGAGGGCTTCCAGCGGCGGCAGGCCGAAGCCTTCATACAGACTGGGCTGGATCAAGGCTTTGGCTTGACCCAGCAGCTCAAGCAGCTTCTGCTCGGACACAAAGCCCGTAAAAACTATATTGGGATTATTAATGTTGATTATATCTTCATCCCGCGTCCGAAAATTTTCTTTTGCGCCGACAATTATCAGCTTGGCGGTGGTGCGCAGCCCGGTATACGCGGCGATCAGAGTGCCCAGTCCTTTATGCTTTTTAATGTTACCGACATAGAGATAGTAGTCGCCGGCTTTGGGCTTTTTTTGTCTGGCAAAATTTTTCACTTCGGCGGAGACATCATTATAGATCACGGATATTTTAGCGCTGTTCTGAAAAAAATGAATTATTCTCCGGCGGGAAAATTCTGAAACGGTAAAAATATGCCGGGATAATTTTACCGCCCGCCATAACAGCGCGCGGCGTATTAACCGCCCCCGGAATGAAGTGAGTTCTGGCAGATCCAGAAAAACCACGTCGTGGATCATTGCATATATCGGCACCCTGATCCCGGCCGGGATATTCCAGTTGGGCGTAAAGAACGCCCCGCATTTATTGACCGCCGCGGCAGGGTAGGCCAGCATTTCTTGCAGGGAAAAAATAGGAGCTGTAAAATTTATTATATTTGCCGGCCGGGTATATTTTAGCAGCCGCGCTTTTTCTCCTATCAAAATATACTCATGTTTGTCTGGCAGATTTTCCAGTAAATTTTTCGTAAAAATACCAATGCCGGATTTTCCCAGCATACGGCAGTCAATGGCGATCTGCATTATTACTTCCCCGTTTCTTTACTATTTCTTATCAACCAGCATTCCTTATACGTAATTAAATTCGTCTGTTAGCCAGTTTTCGATATTCCCGCATAACTCCATTCAGCATTTGCTCCATTGTAAAACATTCCCGCACCCGCTTGCAGGCGGCTTTGCCAAATTTTAGCCGCAGCTTTTCATCATCCACCAGCTTTTGTATAGCGCTGGCCATGGCAGGAATGTCTTTGGGCGGGACAGTCAGGCCGGTTTTGTCATGTAAACTGACATAAGGCACACCGCCGGGCAAATTGGTGTTGATGACCGGCTTGCCGTAAGCCATAGCCTCGATCTGCACCAGACCAAAAGCCTCGGTCTTTGCGATAGACGGCAGGACAAAAATGTCGCATCGGGCAAAAGCTCTGGAGAGCTCCGTGTCACCGACAGAACCTGAAAAGCGGATATTTTGGGCAATGCCGAGTTTCCGGGCCTGCGCGCGGAGAGATTTTTCCAGCGGGCCGGAACCGACAATATCCAGTGTCGCTCCGCGCACTCTGGCCATAGCCTCCAGCAATACCGCATAACCCTTATAATAAACCAGCCGTCCCACAGATAGTATAGATACCGGACGTTTGGTCCGTCCTGTTTTTTGGCGTGATTTCACATAATTTTGTCCTTTTTTTAGTATGCTGTCATCTACAGCAAACGGTACAATTCGGCATTTTTTTCTATAAGCCCGCAAATAATTCGAGCCGTCGATGTGTCCCTGCGTGGCGACAAATATAACGTCAGCACGGCGGAGCAGCCAGTGCAGCAGCGGCTTATAAAATAGCAAAAATTTTTTCTGCCGGACTATATCACTATGCCACCACAGAGCTATCTGGCATTTTGGCCGGAAAAGAAAAACCGCCAGATCAGCCAGCGGGAAGGGCAGGTGAAGATGCAGAATATCCCTGTCCCGGCTTAAAATCTTAAATTGCCGCAAAAAATCCAGCGACACCGGCATAGAAAAAAAAGAGCCCAGACTGGCGGCTTTATGCACTTCGACCCCGTGGATAGTTTCAAGGCTGCTTTGCCCTCCGGGCTGACAGACCAATACTTTCATATCAGTTGTCCCTTTTAACCCTTCCGCGATTTGCTGGACGACTTTTTCCACGCCGCCGATGACCGGGTAATAGAGTTTGTTTATTTGCAGGATTTTTAATTTTTTTTGCATGGACACTTAATTATAGCACTGAAGCATCTACAATAAATGTTAAAAATTTGCTACAATAGTTTTTAGGGGGGTATTTAATAACCATGGGTTTATACATCTTGCAAATTGCCATTGCGTTCATTATCGTGGTGGATATTCTTTACTGGAATTTTTCTAAAATAAAATCGCCCTGGGACAAACTGCTCGGCCTGCCTTTTCTCAATATTGCGGTCGGCACGCCGATCATTTTTACCTCGCTGACCCGTTCGGTTTTCGAGGTCTCCAAGCTGCTCAATGTGCGCATAGCCCTGATCTGGATCGTGGCGGTGGTCTTACTTAGAGCTATTCTTAACAAAGAACGATTACAATTTATTAAAACCCCGCTCAATTGGCCATTGCTGGCCTTTGTTATTGTGAATATTTTTTCAGCAATTTTTTCCAGCAATCACTATATTGCCCTGCTGGGCGCTTATGACCGCTGGGAAGGGCTGATTACCGAGCTTAATTATATGCTGCTGGTGTTCTTTTACATCAATTATGTGCGCGACCGCAAGACTCTTTTCTGGATCTTGGGCGCGCTGGTAATAGGCACGGTTTTTTCTGCTATTTACGGCGTTTTTCAATCCGTGGGGCTGGACTTTATGCGCTGGTCAGTCGATCCCGCCGCGCGGGTGTTTGGCTGTATCAATAACCCCGTGCACTACGCGCCCTACGTGGTGATGCATATTCCGCTGCTGATCGGTCTGGTTTTTTATTACATTCAGAAATTCAAGCTCAACGGCCTGCAGGCCTTTAAGAACACCAGGCACGCCGTTTTTTTGCTGACAGGATTGATTTCCATAATGTTGCTGTATTTTGTCGGCAATTTTCTCTCTTTTGGCCGGGCCACCTGGATCGGATTTTCCCTGTCCATTGCGCTTTGTCTGGCTATTCTGCTGGCCAGAGACCCCAAAGAGATCTGGCAGGATGTGGTTTTTACGGGTTACGGCTGTTTTCTTTTCAACGCCTGGTATGTGTTTAAGGTCTATGCCTATCATAAAATAATGCTGTACGGCTTGATCGCGGCCTCTTTGCTCTATCTGGCTTACATAGTTTTCGTCTGGCTGCGCAGGGGTAACTGGTTAAAACTGCTGATGTTTACCCTGACCGTCATGTATGGCGGTTTATTGCAGTTTACCTCGGTGGATATAAACGCTATCGCGGTGATTTGTTTGTCCATCATTTTCCTGAATTTTTGGATTTTTCGGAATTTTCCCAATACGCTGGAAAGGCTCACCTTAAATTTTGTGCTGATCGGTTTTATGCTGGTCATTGTCATTCCTTCCGCGCCCAATCTTTATGCCTCCAATCTAATTAAAATAACTTTGTCCCGTCAGGGCGTCAAAAATCTTAATGACCCCCATTCGGCCGCCTTGATAATGTCGGAAGTTAATAATTTGCGGGAGCAAAAGAAAATCTCCGATCAGAGCGCGAATATATTTTTCCGCACGCAGACCTACGCCGAAGCTTTTAACAAAGGCACCGCGCGCACCTCGATGTGGAAAACCGGCAGTTATATGCTGCGGGACGCGCCGCTGCTGGGGCAGGGGCCGGGGATGATCAAGGAGATGTATCCCAAATACCGGCGCGCGGATTACGGCGTGCTGGAGGGCGGGCATCAGTTCACGCCGGACAAACTGCACAATGATTATGTCAATATGCTGGCCACGCGCGGCCTGCTGGGTTTTGGGGTATATTATCTCTGGTTGCTGCCTCTGGGCTTTTTTATTATTCTGCGCAAACTCTGGCGGGAAGGTTTCACGCCGGGCAATTATGTGCTGATCGGCCTGTTCAGCGGCCTGTTCGTTTATCTGGGACAGGTGCTTTTCAATTTCGGCGTGGTGGCGACCAGGGTTATTTTTTATGAGTTTTTCTGTCTGGCGCTCTGTCTGGCTTTGTATGACCCCTTCCAGAGCGGCGCGCCTGTCCAGCAGCAGTAAAACCGCCGCGGGAGGAATGAGGCTGTGCGCGCTCTGCTCATCGACATAGGCCAGAAAAAAGATCTGCGGGATATTCTGGGGCGGGATATTCTTGCCCACCAGCTGAGCTGGCTGCGTGCGGACAAAGAGCTGGAGGAGATAGTTATTTTCTCGGACTGGATTACCCAAAACTACCAAAAAGATAATGTTGCTTATTACGCCTGCCGCGGCCTGCCCAAATACGGACTGCTCAAAAAGGTCTTGAATGACCAGCCGTTTTTGCTGCTTTACGGACCGGTGCTGAGCGCTTTTCCGCTCCATAACCTGCGCGAACAGTTCTGCGCCCTGCGGGCGGATATTCTCTGCCTGACCGGAGGGAGTTTCCACGGCGAGACTTATGCGGTGGAGCAGAACACCCGGCAGGAACTGCTCAGCCCTTTCGGCTCCGGCGACGCGGCGGACAATGTTTATATCATTAATCCGCTGACCCTTACTTATTATTTTCACGAACGTTTTGACATACAGGCTTTTTTGACCGAAATGCGCAAGCACCGCCGCCAGATCTACTGCCTGCCCAATCCGGACTGGATCGAGTATGTGAATAATTATGCCGCTTATTATCAGGCCACCCGCCGGCTGCTGGACAGTCCTGAGCTGCCGGGCACCAAAATTCATAATTCTTATTACGGCGGCAATTGCGAGATCGATTTTTCGGTGGAGCTGCGCGGCCGGCAGTTTTTCGGCGAGGACTGCCGGGTAGGAGCGCGGGGTATTTTGAGCGATTCTGTTTTTTTGGACAGGACGGTTATCGGCGCAGACGCGCGGATCAGCGGTTCTATTCTGCAAAAAAATGTTAAAATCGGCCGGAGCTGCGAGCTGCCCAATTGCTTGATCGGCGCGGGCTGTGTGATAGGCGACAAGGTCCGGCTGTCGCCGGGCACGGTTTTGGCCGCGGACAGCACAGTCCAGAGCGATTCAGGAGTGTTAAATGTTTTTTAAGAGCCGTTTGCGCCGTTTTTTTACCTGTGTCAAAATTCTGCTGGATACAGCGGTCATCGCGGCCAGCTTTTGTCTGGGTTATATTTTCAAATTCAAAATGTACTGGTTCGGCATCGGCGAGATCACGCCTCACGCGGTGTTCACGGGTTACTGGCAGGTGCTGTCCTATATTATCGGCCTGTGGCTGGTGGCTTTTGCTTACAGCGGCATGTACCGTTATTTCGCGGGGCCGACGGCGCGGATGCGGGAAATAGCCGCGATTATTAAAGGCGTGATTCTGGGTGTTTTTGAAGTTATGGCTTTTACTTTTCTGATCACGACTTTCCCGGACTCCCGTTATGTGCTGGTCTACGCCGGGCTTTCCGCGATCGTCCTGCTCTCTATTTGCCGCACGCTGCTCGCCTGGGTCATGGCTGCGCTGCATAAACGCGGCCACGGCAACAAACGGGCGCTGATCATCGGGGCTACTCTGACCGCCCAGCGCATCGCCGAAAAAATAATCAACTATCCAGAGTACGGCTTTAATTACTGCGGCTTCATCTGCGACCGCAAACCGGCGCATTTAATCCATCCTCTGAAAAACCGTTTTGTCCGGCTGGGCGGACTGCGGGAATGGGAAAAACTATTGCGGCTCAACAGGGCGGACGCGGTGTTTGCGGACGGCCTGAGCGCGCGGCAAATCAGCGCGCTGACGGAGTTTTGCCAGCGGCAGGGCATTTACTTCCGTTATCATTCGGAACTGCTGTCAAAAAATATATTCTGGGAGGATCTGGATGCGGTAAATTTGATCGGCGTCAAAGTCCAGAAATTTTCAGGAATAAACCGGTTTTTGAAGCGGGCTTTTGACCTGCTGCTGACCGTGCCGCTGCTCGCGCTGGCCGCGCCGCTGATGCTGTGTATCTATCTGGGCATCAAGCTGACCTCACCGGGGCCGGCGCTTTACAAGCAGACCAGAGTCACCGCCGGCGGCCGGCATTTTGAGTTTTTGAAATTCCGCTCCATGCCGGTGGATTCGGAAAAAAACGGCCCGGTGCTTTCGACCGGAGACCAGAAACACCGCGCCACCAGCTTTGGTTATTTTCTGCGCAAAACCTCGCTGGATGAGCTGCCGCAATTATTCAATGTCCTGCGGGGCGAGATGTCCATAGTCGGCCCCCGTCCGGAGCGCCCGGTATTTCACGAGCAGTATCTGGCCAAAATCCCGCACTGGGCGGAGCGGCTGGCCGTACCGGGCGGTCTGACCGGCTGGGCGCAGATCAACGGCCGCGCGGAGCTGAGCGCCATTCCGCTGGAAAAACTGGAATATGACATTTATTATATCGAGAACTGGTCGCTTTTGTTCGACATTATGATCCTGCTCAGGACGCTGGGCTATGTGCTGCGGCAAAAGGATGTGTATTGATGGCAGTCCGCGTGCGTTTTGCGCCCAGTCCCACCGGCTATCTGCATATCGGTTCGGTGCGCACTGCTCTGTTCAATTATTTATTTGCCCGGCATCACGGCGGCCGGTTTGTGCTGCGTATCGAGGATACGGATCAGGAACGTTCCCGAAAAGAATTTGAGGAGGATATTCTCGCCGGTCTGGCCTGGCTCGGCCTGCAGAGCGACGAGCCGCCGGTGCGCCAAAACGCCCGCCGCGCTCTGCATTTGCAGTATATTGCCAAACTGCTGGACTCCGGTCAGGCCTACAAAGATCCGGAAGGCTCGCCGGCGGTGTTTTTCAAAGTGCCGGCGGAGGGCGAGACTGTCATTAAGGATCTGGTGAAAGGGGACATCACTTTTCAAAATAAGGATTTTAAAGATCAAGTCTTGCGCAAATCCGACGGTTCGGTGACCTATAATTTCGCCGTGGTGGTCGATGACGCGGAAATGGGCATCTCGCATATTATCCGCGGCGAAGATCATATCTCCAACACTCCGAAGCAGATTTTTTTGTATACGGCGCTGGGTTTTCCGCTGCCGCAATTCGCGCATATCCCGATGATACTCGGCCCCGACCGCGCCAAATTAAGCAAAAGACACGGTGCGGCTTCGGTCAACGAATACCGCAGGGCAGGGTACCTGCCGGAAGCGCTGGTCAATTATCTGGCCCTGCTGGGCTGGACTCCGGCGGACGGTGCGGAATTGCTGGCGCTGCCGGAGTTAGGTCAGAAATTTGACCTCGACAGAGTGTCAAAATCCAATTCTATTTTTGATCTTGAAAAACTTAACTGGCTAAACTGTCAAAAAATTAAACAGTTAAGCGTTGATGAGTTATATAAAAATAATGCAGAGCTGTGCCGGGGTGTGTCTAAAGAGATACTGGCTGTCATAAAAGATGAGCTGGTGCTGCTGAATGATATCCCGGACAAAGCGGCCGTATTTTTAACCGCCAGCATAGAGCATACACCTGAGCAAAAAGAAGAGCTGCGAGCCGACTCCGCAAAGCTGGTTTTTCGTGAAATAATAGCTAAATTAGGAGATATATATTACGGCTCTATCGAGGAGCAATATGTCCGGGCGCAGGCTTTGCTGGACACTGTTGTACAATGTACAGGTCTGAAAAAAGGTCAGGTTTTTCATCCTCTGAGAATAGCCCTGACCGCGCAGAAATCCGGGCCGGGTCTGAAATTCCTGCTGACGCTGCTGGGGCCGGACAAAGTAAAGGAGAGACTGCAAAATGCGCTTGGGTATTAATATAGATCATATCGCCACCCTGCGGCAGGCCAGACGGGATGTGCATCCCGATCTGCTGGCGGCCGCCGGAGAATGTGTCCGGGCCGGGGCCGACGGTCTCACCGTGCATTTGCGCGAGGACAGGCGGCATATTCAGGATGAAGATGTTGTTTTACTGCGCAGCACATTTCCCAAAACGCATCTTAATCTGGAAATGGCCGCGGTGGACAGTATTGCCGCTATTGCCTGCCGCCTCAAACCGAATGCGGTCTGTATCGTCCCGGAAAAACGCGCGGAATTAACCACCGAAGGCGGATTGGACGTAAAAAAACAATTAAAAAAAATTACTGTTATTTCACGAAAAATACGGCAGGCAGGTATAAAAGTATCTCTATTCATAGACCCGGCGCCTGTCCAGATAAAAGCCGCGCAAACTGCGGGCGCGGATATGGTCGAGCTGCATACCGGAACTTATGCCGAATATTCCGATCCGCAGCGGCCAAAATATAATCCCCGGCAGGCACAAAAAGAATTAGAAAAATTATTCCGGGCCGCGGACGCTGCTCAAAAACTTGGTCTGCAGGTCAATGCCGGGCATGGCCTGACTTATGCGAATGTGAAACCCATAGCCAGACAGCAGGATTTATTCACGGAGCTAAACATCGGCCATAATATTATTGCCAGAGCAGTGTTTGTCGGTCTCACTCAAGCTGTCCGCGAGATGAAGCTGGCGATTGGATAAGCCTTATTTCATGTGCCGGTCGCCCCGCAGCCCTGTTGGCTTGCGGGACTCCCCCGCCTGCAAGGAATTACAGGCGGGGTCGAAACACTCCCAGTATTTCAATAGACGCCGGTTTATAAAGTGCCAGCGTTTCCGCCAGAGTCTTGACCGTCTGGCCGGTCGTGATAATATCGTCAACGATTAAAATTTTCTTGTCTGGCAGCTCGGCCTGTTTGTTGTCCCAGACTTTGAATACATAATCCAGTTCCGCGCGGCGCAGGTCAGGGGAGAGCGCGGCCAGCTTTTGGGTGTTTTTGGCCCGGTACACAATATCGCTGCGCAACTGCAGACCGTAATAAGCGGCATAGTCTCTGGCCAATTCTGCGGTTTGATTGAAACCGCGCTCTTTATAACGCACCGGGTTCAGCGGAACCGGGATTAAGATCTCCGCCCGGGCTGCCGGCGCGTGCCGGAGCAGAGCTCTCTGGATAAATGGCATCAATTCACGATTTTTACGGTATTTTATTTCGGCGATTATTTTTCTGGCCCGCTCATCATATTCAAAAACACCTGTGTAGGGATAGCCGATTTTTAGCTGAGCGCTCTCATTATAAACGGTTAATTTCTGGCAGCCGGGACAAAGCGGAGCGTTGTCCGTCGCAGCGCCGCAAACCGGACAGCGCAAAGGAAAAAATATATTCCAGAATTGTGACAGCATCGCGGATATGTTAAGATTATAGCATGATCCAGATGCTGGAGTGGCCTAAGTTTTTGACGCTTATCAATTCACGGGATGTGGCTATACACAGCGTCCCGCAAGTATCAATGTCGCAGGACATTACCAAAAAGGCGGTGGAGCTGGCCAATAAATCCGGCGGCTATCTGACTCTGGGTTTTGACCGCTACAGTCTGCAATTGTACGGCTGCAATTTCGACAGTAAATGGCTGAATGCTATACTGGCCAACGAAATAAAACCGGCTATTTGTTTCGAGATCCTGGGCTTCATTCGTAATAATAAGCGCATCTTTGTCGTCAAGATCGAGGAAGGCGCGCATAAACCGCACAGTATTTTTGGCGGTTCGTTATTCAACGTGCGGGAAAAACAGGCCCGAACCACAGAGGATGTTTCACTGGACTCGGTCAAAAAACGCCAGACCCGCTGTCTGGAATATCTGGACACGCATCAGGATATTTCCAACTCGCAGTATCGCGACATAAATGAAGTGTCCTATAAGACAGCGCATAATGAACTGAGCGATTTAGTCGAGAAAAAAATACTGGGCGCGGTAGGGCAGGGCCGCAATACCAAATATATTCTGTACAAAAATCTGCCCGCTTACACGCTGGAACGTTCTGAAGTCAATCTATTTGGTGAGACGCTGGATGCGCTGATCGACTTGAACCGGGACAGCAAGTCCAAAACCGGCTTGAGAAAAGCGCAGAATATTGAAAACATGGAAAGCCATATTATTAAAAATTCTCCGGATTTTACGGAAAATCCCGAAGACTCCAGAGTCATCCCCGTAGAACCATTCCAGCCTCAGGAGATCCCCGCCTCGATCAGCAGCGCCGGAACTCCGCCGGAAAAAGAGCCTGAGGAGTAAACTGCGGCAAGCACTGCGCTTTGATAACTCCAGTGGAAACTTTATACAGTCGATGTCACAGTATGATATAGAGATCTTATTATATGCTGTATGACGCAACGGCGCATACGCTTCGCGTTGCCTGCGCAAGGAAAAAATCTTATACGCTGCTATTCGCAACGTCGCATAATATATGTTATGTATAGTTGACTGAAAGATAACAGAAAATTGGCCAGTAGACGAAAAGACAGCGGCTGGAAGCCGCACTCTGAATTAAGAAAGCCTGTATATAATTAGCTGATTACCAGGTTTTTATATGAACTGGCCAGGATTTTTTGACGCCGGACTGCGGCGGCTCTTTGGTCTTGGTTTCATCCAGATCGCTCCATGAGGTACCGAAAGCTCCGAATCCGACCAGTTCTTTAACGCGCGCTTTGGACATAATGCCTCCTAAAAATATAAATAAGTAAAAATACCGTACAAAAAATTCTTTAATTTATTATTTTGCAGATTGTCGATCAGCTTCCAGCCGTACTCCTGCCCTGTCTCGATTTCGCTGACAAAACCAAGCAGGGTGTTTTTGTCCAGAATTTTGTCGATTTCCTTGAATTTAAGGTATTTTCTTGATTCTTTATAAGCGATATAAAATAATTTGCCCTTGCAATAATCGTTCAGATTTTCAAAATATTCTTTATTTTTACTGGCAATTTTAGCTTTTACCGCGCTTTGATTGATCTCTTTGATAGTTTCTTTAATAGCCAGCTCCTTGGCGCTGCTTTCAATCAGCTCCAGCTCGTGATTGACTATATCATCCAGCTCCATGATTAATTTGGGCGAGTTACCGCTGTTGAAGTTTTTATTTATATAACGCATTACCCCGGATACGGCTGTTTTCATTACACTGCTCCTCCTTACAGAATGGATTACAGCGTAGTGAAACCATTTTTTATGCCAGGATAAATCTATATATTGAGAATTATTTGTTTATTATTGAACAGTTGACGCGCAAATAAGCGCTAATTTCTTGAAAAATGACCTCTCTGGGCTTAGCGCCGTCCAGCAGGACAAAGCGGGGTTCATTTTGCGCTAATTCCAAATATTTCTGCCGGACTTTTTGGTGAAAATCCAGCGATTCCTGCTCAAACTTATCGGTTTTCTGGCGGGTGGCGCGTTTAAGGCCAACATTTGCCGGTATATCCAGCAGAAAAGTCAGGTCCGGCACCAGGCCGCCGGTGGAATATTTATTCAGTCCGGCGATAAACTCCGCCGCAAATCCCCTGCCGCCGGCCTGATAGGCTGTGGTGGAGTCAATATAACGGTCGCAGAGCACGATTTTACCGTCCGCCAGCGCCGGTTTGATGACCTCGGCAATGTGCTGGGCGCGGTCGGCGGCAAAGAGGAATAATTCCGTTTCCGCGGAAAGCTGAAAAGTACGATCTTCCAGAAGCATCTGGCGGATCTGGCGGCCGGCTTCCGTGCCGCCGGGTTCGCGGGTCCAGACCACAGCATGCCCCTGACGGAGCAGTTCGGTATGGAGCAGTCTGGATTGAGTAGTCTTACCGGAGCCGTCCGGCCCTTCAAAGGTGATAAACATTAATTGATCCGCGGTTTTTCACCCATCAGCCCTGATGACTGTCGCGATGTTTGACGGCGTCTTTGAGCACCCGGCCGGCGACAAAAGTCGGGGTTTTGGTTTCCGGAATAAAAATTTTCTCGCCGGTCTGCGGATTGCGTCCCTCGCGTCCGGCGCGGCTGTGCACCTCAAAAATCCCAAACCCGACCAAACGGACTTTTTGGCCGTTGGACATTTCAGTGATAATATTATTCAGAAAACTGTCGATAATTTCTTCAACTTCTATTTTATTACGATCTAACTGCTTGGACACCAGATTAGCCAGTTCTTTTTTATTCATAGAAGCCTCTCTTTACTCCCCTATTCTAGCAGAAAATCAAACCTGTTTCGAGTGAAATTCGCAAAGCGCTTTAAGGTCAGCCCAGTCTTTGTCCACTTCCGCCTGTACTTCCGCCAGCAGCTGTTCATTGCCGGGCTTGAACAGATGTTTGAAGCGCCCCTGCAGTTTCAGCCAGTCCGCTACCGGGATCTTCTTATCTTTGGGGTCATAGCTCAGTTTGTATTTGCCATTCTCTACCTCATACAACGGCCAAAAACAGGCGTCCACAGCCAGTCTGGTCAGTTTGACCGTATCCTGAGTTTTGGTCTGCCAGCCTAAGGGACAGGTCGCCAGCACGACGAGAAATTTCGGGCCGCGGATACTCATGGCTTTTTCCACTTTTTTGACCAGATCCTGAGCATTGCCGGCGATAGTCTGGGCGACATAAGGCACATTGTGACCGACCATAATTTTGGCCAGATCTTTCTTCTTCTGCATTTTGCCGGGCTTTACTTTACCGACCGGAGCTGTGGTCGTATTTGCATAGCGCGGCGTTGCGCCGGAACGCTGAATGCCGGTGTTCATGTACGCGCCGTTGTCATAGCAGATATAGAGCATATCGTGACCGCGCTCCATTGCGCCGGAGAGCGACTGCAGGCCAATGTCATAAGTGCCGCCGTCGCCGCCAAAAGCAATAAACCGGGTGTTATTCTCCTGTATCTTACCGGACTTCAACAGCGAATAATAGGCGGCCTCTACGCCGGAGCAGGTGGCCGCGCTGTTCTCAAAAGCGTTATGCAGGAACGGCACTTTCCAGGAAGTATACGGGAAGATAGAAGTGTTCACTTCACAGCAGCCGGTCGCGCCCACCACCACCACAGGGTCTTTGACCGCCGCCAGCGCCAGCCGGAAAATATTCGGATAACCGCAGCCCGCGCAGGATGTGTGCCCGCCGACAAATTTTTCGCCCGCCGGCTGAGTCGCTAATTCTTTTAATGTCGCCATTTTGTCTGTCCTCCTATTTTCTAACGCCCAGATAATCCACGATCTGTCCAAGATCTCCGCCGTCTTTGATCTTCAGCAGGCGCATAAACACCGCTTCCAGCATATGCAAATCGATGTCCCGCCCGCCCAGACCGTACACATAGTTGATGACTTTAGGCCTGGCCGCGCTATTGAAAAGCGCCGAACAGACTTCGGTAAAAACCGGCCCGCCGTAGCCGCTGAGCGCATCGGAACGATCCAGCACCGCGACAGCTTTCAAGCCGCCCAAAGCCGCGGCGATATCCTCTACCGGGAAAGGCCGGAAAACGCGGATTTTTAATAATCCGATTTTTTGGCCTCTGGCACGCAGGGTATCGACCACATCTTTGGTCGTGCCGGCGGTGGAGCCGAGGCAGACAATGGCCACTTCAGCGTCCTCCAGTTTATATTTTTCCAGCAGATCATAAGCGCGGCCGTATTTTTCGCCAAATTCCCGGCCCACCTGTTTGATAACCGCCTTGGCCTCATTCAGGGCGTTAATCATCGGCAGACGGTGCTCAAAATAATAATTTTGCAAATCGATCGAGCCGACAGTTATCGGGTTAGCATTATCCAGCACGGAATAATTGGCCCTGTACGCCCCGACAAAAGCGCTGGCTTCCTCGTCCGGCAGTATTTTGATAGTCTCCATCGCGTGCGAAATAATAAAACCGTCCGTCGTAACCAGCGCGGGCAGCCGTACTCTGGCATGCTCGGCAATACGTATAGCCTGCAAAACATTATCATAGGCTTCCTGAGTGTTTTCCGAAAAAATCTGTATCCAGCCGGAATCACGGCAAAACATCGTATCGGAATGGTCGCAGTGAATATTGATCGGCCCGGAAATAGTGCGGTTGACTTCCGGCATCACGATCGGCAGACGCAAAGCCGCGGCTATCGGCAGGATTTCGGCCATGAGCATCAGGCCCTGCGCCGCTGTAGCGGTCATTGCTCTGGCCCCGGCTGCGGCGGAACCAACACAGGCTGACATAGCTGAGTGTTCGGATTCGACAGTCACCATTTCTGTATTGACCAGTCCGTCCGAAACGAAAGAAGAAAAGATCTGGGCTATTTCCGTGGCCGGCGTGATCGGATAGGCCGCCACCACATCGGGATTGATCTGGCGCATCGCCTCGGCCATCGCTTCATTGCCGGTCTTGGCAACGACAAGCTGTTTTATTTCGGTGCTTACGGTCATGGTTTATCTCCTTTTGACATAATCGGACAGACACTCCAGTCTGTCTCTATCCTTATCTGGCTTTTTCCATTGTGAGCGCGGACACTTTGGGCGGGCAGACATTGGCACAGATCCCGCAGCCTTTGCAGTGGTCATAATCAACGCCGGCCACCCTGCCGTTCTCGACCTTGAGGCAGGAATCCGGGCAGTAGGCCCAGCAGGTAAAACAGCTGATGCATTTGGTCTTGTCCCATACCGGCTGCTCGACTTTCCAGTCGCCGGTCTTGCGCATCAGCGAGGAACCGGCTTCTGTCCAGATACCGCCTTCCGGCAGCTCCGAGGCGGATAGATTGGCTGTGTATTTTTCCTCATTCAGTGTAGTTGTCATTATCTTGTAACCTCCTCGTAGGCATCCTGAATCGCTTTGACATTGCCTTCAATAACTTCCGGCTTGTTCTTAAATTTTTTCTGCAATTTGTGGGTCGTGTCTTCCAGCATTTTGGCATAATCCAGAATACCGGTGGCTTTGATCAACGCGCCCAGCATCGGCGTGTTCGGTTTATTCAGGCCGATGTTTTTGCGCGCGATCCCGGAAGCATTGACCGTAAAAACACTGCCTTTGAAATTTAGTTTTTTCTGATAATCTTCCGGTTTCTGCTCGGTGTTAATGATAATCGTCCCGTTATCCGGGACGCCTTCCAGCACATTCACGCTGTCGATCAAAGTCTCGTCCAGCACCAGTACAATGCCGGGATGCTCCACCGCGCAGTGCACGCGGATTTCCTGCTCTGAAATACGGTTAAAAGCCTTGACCGGCGCGCCCATTCTTTCCGGGCCGTATTCGGGGAAAGCCTGCGCCATTTTGCCCGTGGCAATAGCGGCGTCCGCCACCAGCAGCGCAGCAGTTTTGGCGCCCTGCCCGCCCCGGCCATGCCAGCGGATCTCTATAGTGTCCGTCATCAATTACCTCCATCTGGAATATGCCCGCTAACTTACCACAAAATAGGTTTTCAGGCAAGAAAGCCTGCACTGCACGTAAATTAAGCGCAAATTGCCGCGTAAAGCTCCGGGTAAACATCTTTGCCGCCGGTAAAACTGGCGGTCAGCGGCAGCACTTCTCTAGCCGCGGCGCACATTAACCCGGCGATTTCCCGAATATCCCACTGGGCGTGCGCGTCCTCGCGCAGGCGGGATATATGATACAGCTCGCGCAGATTGACCTTGCAGAGCACCCGCCGCTGATGCGCGTTGGTCAGGACATAATCCGCGGCCGCCGGCAGCTCAGCCTGTAATTCCCGGTAAAGGTCTGCCGCGCCGCGCGCCACGCGCTCAAATTCCGCGGCCAGACCGACCGCGGCAATGGACGGCGGAATACGCAGGCCAAGTTCAGGCGCGTAGCGTCCGGCCAGCAGGGTCGCCATGCGGTGCCGTTTGAGCTGGGCAAAACAACTAGCCGAAACCACCAGTTCAAAAGTCAAATCGACTAATTCAAATTCCCTCAGCATTTGATCCCAGGGCTGCATATTTTTGACACAGATCCGGAAAATATTTTTTTGCTCCGCCCCGCTCATTTGCTGCACTATTTTCTGCGCGCTCAGCCAGTCCAGCGCCTGGGTCTTTGCGAGCAAGGCCGCCAGAATTTTGGCATCGCCATCTTCGGTATAATCGAGCAGGCGGCATTGCTGGACAGCCGGTTCGGCCGGCTGGTTCCGGATAAAGCCAGTCGTACATTCCGCCAGCTCTCCGTAAGTGTTCTTATCAAAATCATTAGCTTCCTGGTACTTAATTATCGAGGGGGCTATATCCTGCACCAGTGCGTGCAGCGCCTGTCCGAGAGCGCGGAGCTCCTGCAGGGGATGCGAGGCAAAACGCCGGAGCATTTTTTCCAGATTGCGCGCGTTGACAGTCATTCCCGCCTGAGCATAGACGGCCAGACCGGTAATATAGCGCGCGTCCTCTTTGGCATAACCCTCCAGCAGATTTTTATTTTTAGGGTCGGCGGCCAGCGCGGCGTATTTATCCGCCACGTAAGGTTTTAATTGCTCGAACAGGCGGGAATATAAATCCTGCTGCTGCTGGATTAAGGCAGCAAAGACTTTTGCCCAGCGGGTGTTTTTAAGCTCCGCGGGCGTATGATAGGCGCTGTCCAGCGTGATATAGCGCTGGGATTTTTCGGTAAAAGAACACAGGCGGAATTTTTCCAGCTCTTCCATAGCGCAGCGGCTCACTTCCAGCACATCAAAATTAAACACAGCGTGCTCGGCGACAGAGCTGTGGCCGAGGCCGAAAATTATGGTTTGATTGGACTGGCGGGATCTTTCCACTTCCTGCCGGGCAGCGCGGCGCAATTCATTGACCGGACGCGGATCGCGCGAGATGCGCGCGTAAGCGGCGGACAGAGTTTCCGGCGTGGCGTCCAGCCGCGGCGGTGCGGCCGCTTTTAATTCCTCGATAACCTCACTGTCCAGATTGTAACCGGCTAAAAAGACTTTCACTTCAGCTCCGCCAGTTTCTGGAGAACGGTCTGCGCCGCGGCCTCGACCGGAACCAGTTCATTCTGCGGGGAATGTCGCAGACGAAATTCCACCTGCCCGGAGGACAGCGCTTTGCCCGCGACAAGGCGGCTGGTAATGCCAAGCAATTCCATATCCTTGAGCTTGACACCGATGCGCTCCTCGCGGTCATCGAGCAGGACTTCGACTCCGGCGGCCAGCAGTTCCTGATAGAGTTTTTCCGCGGCGGCGAGTAACACGGGGTCATGCATATTGGCCGGGATAACCACGCAGTGATAGGGAGCCAGCGCGGCCGGCCAGACAATGCCGTTCTCGTCAAAATGCTGCTCAATGGCGGCGGCGGCGGTGCGCCCCACCCCGATGCCGTAACAGCCCATAATGAATGGCTGGCTCGCTCCGGAGGCATCCAGATAGACCGCATTCAGCGCCTGCGAGTATTTTGTGCCCAGCTTGAAAATATGCCCGACTTCGATACCGCGGATAGCCGCGAGGGGCGCACCGCAGCGCGGGCATTTATCGCCCGCGGCGGCCAGGCGCAGGTCGGTCACTTCCGTCAAACTAAAGTCCCGCCCCGGCAGGACATTGAGCAAATGCGTGTCTTTTTTATTGGCGCCGGCCGCGCCGCCGCCCATCTGCCGCAGGGAATTGTCCGCGATGATCCGCACATTTTTTAAGCCCACCGGCCCGCAGAAGCCCGGCTCCACGCCGGTGATTTTGGCCACCGCGCTGTCTTCCGCCAGCGCCACCACATCGGCGTTCAGATAATTTTTGAGTTTTATTTCATTGATCTGCTGGTCGCCGCGCAGCAGTACCGCCGTATAATCTTCCTGCGCGCCGGTTTTGTAATAGTAAATCAGCGTTTTAAGCAATTTAGCAGGCTCCAGCTTTAAGAAAGCCGCCACATCCTCGATAGTTTTTTTGTCCGGGGTGGAAACTTCTTTCAGCGCTTCGGTCACAGGCCTGTGTTCTACGGCTTCCAGGGTGCTTTGCGCGGCTTCGACATTCGCCGAGTAGGCACAGCCGGTACAGGAGAGCAGCGCATCCTCGCCGTTAGCGGCCAGCACCATAAATTCCTGCGAGGCCGAGCCGCCGATATTGCCGCTGTCCGCCTCGACCACTTTGTATTCCAGACCGCAGGCTTCAAAAATCCGGCAGTAGGTGTCATGCATATTCTGATATTCCGCGTCCAGAGACTCCGGCGAAGCGTGAAAAGAATAAGCGTCTTTCATAATAAACTCCCGTCCGCGCATCAGGCCAAAACGGGGGCGTATTTCGTCGCGAAATTTGTCCTGTATTTGATAAAGATTGAGGGGCAGCTGCTTGTACGACCGCACATAAGCTCTGGCTATGGAGGTGATCACTTCCTCATGCGTCGGGCCGAGGCAGTATTCCGCGCCCTTGCGGTCCTGAAAACGCAGCAATTCTTTGCCGTATTTATCCCAGCGGCCGGACTCCTGCCACAGCTCGGCCGGCACGGCAAAGGGCAGCAGGACTTCCTGCGCCCCCGCCCTGTTCATCTCCGTGCGGATAATATTTTCGACTTTGCGGATGACCCGGTAGCCCAGCGGCAGATAATTATAGATACCGGCGGCAACTTTCTGGATCAAACCGGCTCTCAGCATCAATTGGTGGCTGATTATTTCGGCATCGGAAGGGGTTTCCCGCAGAGTCGGCATCAGGAGTCTGGAAATTCGCATGAGACAGAGTATAACACAGGACATATTTGGCGGGTATATTTACTGCCATCTTCATCTCTGGGCTTCCAGGTATAAAATAGCCAAAAACAGGGTATTATTGCAACAAATATGAAAAAGTTACGATATATTCTCGAGAGGAAAATATAATGCTTAAACAAGCTGCACATAACATAATCTCAAAAGCTATTTATAGTTGTTGCTTACCACACACACACACACACACACTCTCTCTCTCTCTCTCTCTCTTGTAATATAATAATTTCCTGTTTTGTTACTTCCTTTACAGCGAAGGAGGTGCTCACAATCTAATTTCTCACCTGAAATTTTGTATTTGAATTTCAAAAAAATAAACTTAATTAAGGAGTTACTATGTTTAAAAAACAAATAAAATTTGAAGATTTTGTGAACGAAACAGCCCTACAACAAGGATCTGAAAGAATACTGAAAGACCAAGGAGTATTTAGGACACATAATCTCTATGTGCCAGTGTTAGTGGGCGGAGCAGCTGCGGAACCTGATATAACACATATGACACATAAAAGACACAGGCAAGAGGAAACAGATGCCATCAACAAAGTGGTTGCAGCGCTCCAGCTCTTCCCATTTCGCGAAACCGCCCTACAACAAGGGACTGAAGGAATACTGGAAGACCAAGGAGTATTTGGAAGACACGGGCAAGAGGAAACGGATGCTAACCCTTAAAGTTGATTAACAAATAGGGACTAAATTTATATATTTTGTCAGATGATACTTTGTATGAAAGTATAAATTTGGGAAATGTAAAGCTAAAATATACTCCGGGTTTGCAATTTAGGCCAGTTAAACTGCAATAATGTCCGATCATTTGTCAGTAATACCGTCCCCAAAGCAATTGCTGTGGCAGCTATAATACTGTCCGGAAGTTTTAGCCCGCCTGTTCTGCGTATTTTAATGGCTTCCTCTTCAATATAACTATTAATAGACACAACGCTGGTATTATAATTTAAAAAATCACGGATACATTTTTCTGCTTCTGCAGTAAGCCCGGAAAAAGCCAGTAACTCCATACGGGTTATTACACTAACAAACAAATCGGTCTGCTCTGTTATTGGGAAATCTTTTTTGATTTTAGTATCGCCATTCAATAAGGTTATTACGGTGTTTGTGTCCAGCAGAAAAGTCTTTCTACTCATACAGTCATCTATCCCATTCCGCCCGGATCTTCCGTTGTATTGCCACCGCATCACCGGCAAAAACCTTGCTGTCTTTCAAGGCCCCAAAATAAGCGGCGAGCGGCTTACGGGTATTAGCTCCGGGTGAAGGAATAACCGTCAGCTCAATATAAGCCGCGCCAGCCGGAATTTCCGCTGGAACATCCAGGTATATTCTATGTTCATCCGGTATATCGATCATTTTTTGTATGTTTATCATAATTTCATCTCCGTCACAGCCTAAAAGCACGCTTATAGTATTATATCATAGCTGCCGCTCTGCAGAGCTTAATTAAATTCAGGAAATCCCTGACCAAATTAGGAAGCCCCGCTCGAAAGAACGGGGCTTTGTTCACGAAGGTCAATTATCAATGGGGGGTATGAATAATTGACCTCTTGTAGGTGAATTATACCAAAATCAGCGCAAAAAGCAAGACCTATTTTCGTTCACGGCGCACGGCCAGCCAAAACCGCAGTAAATTGAGCTGCCGGCGCAGACGCCAGGGCTCCCTTAAAAGCCTGTAAAACCACTCTAAACGGCATTTCCGCCAAATATACGGAGCGCGGCGTTTGTATCCCGACAATACATCGATAGCCCCTCCGACGCCGAGCATAACCCGGACTTTGAGGCGCTTTTGGTGTTTAGCCAGCCATAAC
>JAISQA010000037.1 GCA_031274525.1 Candidatus Margulisiibacteriota bacterium | reverse complement strand
CGTTTTGTCACGGCTGGCAAAGGCGCCGCGGACGGCCTGCGGCCGGAGATGATCGCGGTGGACGCCGGAGGTCTGGTGGGCAGCGTCTATGCGGCCGGCAGACATTCGGCGCAGGTGCTGCTGATCACCGATCCCCTGTCCAGTGTCAGCGTGGTCAATGAGCGCACCGGCGAGATATATGTTTTGACCGGCCAGGATTTTGACCGGCTGGATCTGCAGTATGCGACAGTACACTCGGATCTGCGCGTCGGCGACCGGCTTTTGACTTCGGGCTACAGCTATCGTTACCCCAAAGGCCTGCCGGTCGGCACGGTGACCGCGGTGCGTCTGCCCCCCAACAGCCTGACCAAAAAAGCCGTGGTCAAGCCGGCGGCCGATCTGGCCGGGCTGGACATTATTTTCTTGCTCCGATGATCTGCCTGAAATATATACCGGCTGTGGTTTTGGGTTATCTCTGGCAGACGGTCTGGCCCGGCGTCTGGTTCCGGCCGGAGCTGGTCCTGATTATTTTTTGTTTGTTTTTTTCCGGGCGCGCTTACGCCGCTGTGCTGGCCGGCGGGCTGACCGGCCTGGCTCTGGATGTGGTCAATGGCTACAGTTTTTATAACACGTTTTTGTACCTGCTGGCCGGCGCGGCCTGCGGTTTCCTGCCGCCGGTGGTTTTCCGGGGCTTTCGTTCTCTGGCTCTGGTCGGTCTGCTGCTGAGTTCGCTGCTCCTCAACTGCGGTTATCCTCTCCTGACCCGTTTGTTTGCCGGTCGGTTTATTTATGCGCCGCTGCTGCCCTATCTGAGCACGCTGCTGGTCAATGCGGCGCTGCTCTGGCTGCTGCATTTTATACCGGGGCGGCGCCATGACTAAGCCGCCGCGCGCCCCCCATCTGCCCGCACGCTACACGGCCGGGCTGGGCCTGCTGCTCCTGGCGGTTGTCCTGGGACGTTTATTTTATCTACAGATCATTCAGCACAGTTATTATGATTTTCTGGCGGACGGCGTGCGCTCGCGCATCATTCCGAGTATTGCGCCGCGCGGCGTTATTTATGACCGCTACGGTCTGGCGCTGGCGGAGAGCAAATTGGTTTATGGTCTGGATGTTTTGCCGTACCAGCTAAAAAATCAGCGGTTCGTGCTGGAGTTTTTGCGTCAGATCGGCATCAATACCCGCACGCTGGAGGCGCGGCTGCGGGACAAAAATTATCTGCCCTATGAGCTGCTGGCGGTCAAAGCGGATCTGACGCCGCGCCAGATCTCCTATATAGAAGAAAACAAGGCTTTGCTGGACGGCGTGATCATCAGCACCAGAATAGTCCGGTATTATCCTTACGCGAATGAGGCCGCGCATGTGCTGGGCTATGTCGGACAGATCGGTTCGGCGGAGCTGAACAAATTAAAAAACTACGGCTATCAGGTGGGCGACATTGTGGGGCAGGCCGGCATCGAACGCTATTATGACGCCTACCTGCGCGGGGTGGACGGCGGCCGCGCGCTGGAAGTGGACGCGCTCAATAATCCCGTGAGCGGGCTGCGCGCGCTGGAGCCGGTGCCGGGGCACGATGTGTATCTGACCATTGATCTGGCCCTGCAGCGTCAGGCCGCGCGGGCGCTGGGCGCGCGCAAAGGCGCGATAGTCATTCTCCAGCCGGATACCGGCGAAGTGCTGGCCATGGTTTCCAAGCCGGACTACAATCCCAATTATTTCACAAATTACCTGTCCGCGGCGGAGTGGCAGGAGCTGGTCACGCAGGATCATCCGATGTACAACCGCGCCCTGAGCAGTTATCCACCGGGCTCTATTTTCAAAGTGGCGACTATGCTGGCGGCGCTGGAGAGCAGGATCGACACCGCGCGGAGTTTTATCTGCGGCGGATCTATGGTGGTGAACCGCCGCCGGTTTGACTGCTGGCGGGCCGGCGGACACGGCGCGCAAAATTTACTCACGGGTTTTATTAATTCCTGCAACATCGTTTTTTACAATCTGGGGCTGCTGCTTACACCGCAGAAGCTGGCGAATACCGCCGCGGCTTTTGGTCTGGGGCTGTCCACGGACATTGATCTGCCTTTTGAGAGCAGCGGCTTCGTCCCGACCGAGCGCTGGAAGCAGCGCCGTTATAATGAAGACTGGTATCCGGGCGATTCGCTGAATATGGCAATCGGTCAGGGTTATCTGCTGACCACACCGCTGCAAATGGCGGCGCTGACCGCTTCTCTGGCCAATGCCCGGAATAGACTGTGCCGGCCCTATCTGCTGCAAAAGATCGTCTCCAGAGAAGGCAAACTCATTGTCCAGAATAAGCCGGAGCAGGCGGGCGTGCTGCCTTTTGAGCAGAAAAATATAGATCTGGTGCGCGACCTGCTGCGCGAGACGGTGGACAGGGGCACCGGCGTTAATGCGCGGGTGCCGGGTCTGGTCATTCGCGGCAAGACCGGCACGGCGGAAAATCTGAAAAAAGACCACGCCTGGTTTATTTCTTACGGGCCCTATGACCGGCCCGATCTGGCCATGGCGGTGTTTGTGGAGGAAGGCGGCTTTGGCGGCACCGTGGCGGCCGGCATTGCGCGGGATATTTATGTCTGGTATGACGCACGCAGCAGGGAGGCGCAAAAATAATGGATATTTTTAAAAGCGGCGCGAGGATCTGGCGGCATTTCGACTGGCGTTTGTTTTTGACCGCGCTGGCCCTGTCCCTCTGGAGCCTGCTGGTGCTGGCGGCCGTCAGCAGTCCCGGCCAGTTCAAGCGGCAGCTGCTCTCTCTGGGTCTGGGGCTGGCGGTATTTTTTCTGGCGACCGCGCTGGACTACCGGCAGTTCAAGCGCTTTGCAGAAATTTTATTCGGGGCGGCGGTTTTCCTGCTGCTGGTGGTTTTGAACACGGGACACACGGCTTACGGCGCGCAGCGCTGGCTCAATCTGGGGCTGTTTTCTTTTCAGCCGACGGAGCTGCTAAAACTGGCTTTGATTTTTTTGCTGGCCAAATTTCTGGAACAGAAGCAGGGGCGGCTGGACACGCTGCTGGATGTTCTGCCGGGCTTCGCGCTGGTCGGCCTGCCTTTTTTTCTGATATTCAAGCAGCCGGATCTGGGCTCGGCGATAGTGCTGGCGGTGATCTTTCTGGTCATGTCCTTTTGGGGCGGGATGCGGCTGTCGCGTTTGCTTATGCTCGCTTCGCCGCTTTTGAGCATCCTGGCGTTGCATGTCCTGCCGGTCGATCCGCTGCTGGCCTGGGGCGTCTATCTGGTCTTGCTTTTGTTCTGCCTCTGGCGGCTGCGTTTTCCGCTGCTGGACTCCGGCGTTTATTTTGCGCTTAATTTTTGTTCCGGCCTCTTTTCTTCTTTTTTCTGGAACAGTCTCTCCCTGTATCAGCGCAACCGTATCCTGTCTTTTATCAATCCCGACATCGATCCGCTGGCGCGCGGCGTGCGCTATCACATGACCAAAGCGGTGATCGCGGTGGGCAGCGGCGGACTCTGGGGCAAAGGCTGGCTGCAGGGCGCGCTGACCAATCTGCGCTATATTCCCCAGCAGCACACCGATTTTATTTTCTCCGTCATCGGCGAAGAATTTGGTTTTATCGGCACGGCCCTGAGCGTGCTGCTGCTCTTCTATCTGCTGCGCCGCATTTATCAGATCGCGCTGAAGATCCCGACTGATTTTGGGCGGTATATCGCGATCGGCGTGCTGGCGCTTTTGAGTTTTCAGAGCGTGATCAATGTGTGCATGAATATCGGTCTGGCGCCGGTGGTCGGCCTGCCCCTGCCTTTTATTTCCTACGGCGGCACCGCGCTGGTGATGTCCTGGCTGGGTCTGGGTCTGGTGCAGTCCGCGGCCATGCACCGCCAGACTTTGGAATTATGATATAATCCTCCGGTTATTTACCGTGCTTTTGAGGAGGAAACATGACCGCTTTGCTCAAACATCAGCTGGCCCAAAAAGACCCGGAGATCTATCAGGCTATAGAACAGGAGCTGCAGAGACAGCGGAATAAGATCGAGCTGATCGCCTCGGAAAATTTCACTTCGCCGGAAGTCATGGCCGCGCAGGGCTCCTGCCTGACCAATAAATATGCGGAAGGCTATCCGGGCAAGCGTTATTACGGCGGCTGCGAGTGCGTGGATATAGCCGAAAATCTGGCCATAGAACGCGCCCGGCGGCTTTTTGGCTGCGAGTATGTCAATGTGCAGCCTCACTCCGGCGCGCAGGCCAATACGGCGGTGTATTTTGCCATGCTGGAACCGGGTGACAAAGTAATGGGCATGAATCTTTCGCACGGCGGGCATTTGACCCACGGCTCGCCGGCCAATATTTCCGGTAAATATTATCAATTCGTGCCTTATGGTGTTGCTACGCAGACCGAGAGAATAGATTATGACGAGTTAGAAAAAACGGCGCTGCGCGAAAAGCCCAAAATGCTGGTGGCCGGAGCCTCGGCCTATCCGCGGATCATTGATTTTAGGCGCTTGCGGGAAATTGCTGATAAGGCCGGGGCGGTATTATTCGTCGATATGGCGCATATCGCCGGACTGGTGGCCGCCGGTCTGCATCCCAGCCCGCTGCCTTACGCGCACGTTACAACGACTACCACGCACAAGACCCTGCGCGGGCCGCGCGGCGGTCTGATCCTCTGCTCCGCAGAGGTAGATAAAAAATACAATTTCAATAAAGCGGTTTTTCCAGGCATTCAGGGCGGGCCGCTGATGCATGTGATCGCGGCCAAAGCGGTGGCTCTCGGCGAGGCGCTGCAGCCGAAATTTGCGGCGGAGCAGAAACAGACCGTGCTTAACGCGGCAGCTATGGCGGAGGTGTTCCAGCAGCGCGGTTTCCGGCTGGTCTCCGGCGGCACGGACAATCATTTGCTGCTGGTCGATGTGAAAGCCAAAACCGGGCTTACCGGCAAGACCGCCCAGTATGTGCTGGATGAGCTGGGGATCACCGTGAATAAAAACACTATCCCGCAGGAAACCGAATCGCCGTTCGTAACCAGCGGCATCCGTATCGGCACTCCGGCCGTGACGACCAGAGGTTTCCGGGAAGAAGATGTCCGGGAAGTGGCGGAGATCATCTGCGCTGCGCTGTCCGGTGTCGCTGGTGAAAAAATTAAGCCGGAGCTGGAAAAAGAATTACAGCAGAAAGTGCAGGCGATCTGCGCGCGGCTGCCTCTGTATGGAGAATAATTTAGTGGAAACGCTGAGCATGTTTGAGCTGCCGGAGGCGGGCCGTCCGCCGCGGCCGAGCTGGGACGAGTATTTTATGGAAATGGCCGGCGTGGTGGCCAAGCGCTCTACCTGCCTGCGGCGGCAGGTCGGCGCGGTGCTGGTCAAAGACCGGCACATTCTGGCGACTGGCTACAACGGCGCGCCGCGCGGCCTGGAGAATTGTCTGGCGATCGGGGTTTGTCTGCGGCAGGAACTGAAAATCCCGTCCGGCGAGCGGCAGGAATTTTGCCGCGGTTCGCACGCCGAGCAGAACGCGCTGACCCAGGCGGCCTATCACGGCGTCAAGATCAGCGGCGCGACCCTGTACTGCACGCATATGCCCTGCGTGACCTGCGCCAAAATGGTTATCAATGCCGGGATTACCCGCATTGTTTTTCAAAATTTTTATCCCGATGATCTGGCTGTGCAGATGCTCAATGAATCCCAAATAGAACTGGTTTTATTTGCGGGGAATAAATCTAAATAAAGGAGCGCGGGATGCTTGCTTATCTGGGGCCGGCCGGCACTTATTGCAGCGAAGCTGCGGAGAAATACCTGCGCGGCCAGAAACAAAAAATAAAGCCGGAGCCTTTAAATTCCATTTCGCAGATCATTAACAGCGTCAGCGCCGGAAAATATACATACGGCATAGTGCCGATCGAGAACACAATTGAGGGCAGCGTGCGCACCACGCTGGACAAGCTGGTCAGGAAAAAATTGTATATTATCGCGGAAGTGGACATTGCGATCAAACATCAGCTGCTGACGTTACATTCTGTCCAGAGCAAAAAAGAGATCAGGGAAATTACCTCGCATGAACAGGCGATAGAGCAGTGCCGCGATTTTATAGAAAGAGAATATCCCTCCGCCAAAATTATTACGGCCAAAAGCACGGCGGGCGCGGTCAAAAATGTCCTGCAAAAACAATTGCGTTGCAGAGCGGTTATCGGCTCGCGCGCTGCCGCCGGCAGATACGGCCTGCAGATTTTGCAGCAAAATATTGCGGATTATAAAGATAACGTCACCCGTTTTGTGGTGCTGGCGCGGGAAATTCAATATCCGGCCAGAGACGCCATAACCTCTTTTGTTTTTTCCTGCAAAAAAGACCGTCCCGGCGGTTTGTATGAAATGCTGGGTTTCTTAGCCAGAGATAAGATCAACATGACCAAAATTGAATCGCGCCCCGGCAAAGGTGTCATCGGCGATTATGTTTTTTTTGTGGATATTGACGGCAACTATGCTCTCCAGGCCAAAGTTAAGGCGGCGCTGGACAGTATTCAAAAACACAGCGATTTTTTTAAACTGCTGGGCGTTTACCAGCGGCGAAAATAAGGTCCCGGTGGCTCGGCGCTACTTGCTGACTCAAGTTCACCGGTCACTTCGCGCGGCGGTTTTGGCGCAGGCGGGGTTGGACGAAAGGAGACGGTAAAATGCTGGATCAAAAAATAATCAGAGAGCATACAGATATGGTCAGACAGGCTTTAGCCAAACGCAGTTTTGATCTGGCTTTATTTGAGGATTTTCTGACCGCGGATAAACTCTGGCGCGCGGCGCAGGCGGAGACGGACAATTTGCGCGCTCAATTAAAGAACGCCTCCAAAACCAAACCCTCTCCGGAGATAATTGCGGCCAATAAAAAACTTTCCGAAGAGATCAAGCAAAAGGAAAAAGAGCTGGCCGCGCTGGAAGAAGCGCAGCAGAGCAAACTGCTGTATATCCCCAATCTGCCGGATGCTTCCGTGCCGACTGGCAGTTCCGCGGCGGACAATCCGGAAGTGCGCCGCTGGGGTGAGCCGGAGCCGAAAACTTTTCCGGTTTTGCCGCATGACGAGCTGGGCGTCCGGCTGGGTATTTTGAATTTTGACGAGGCCGCCAGAATTTCCGGCGCGCGTTTTGTGGTGTATCACGGCGCCGGCGCCCGTCTGGAGAGAGCGTTAATTAACTTTATGCTGGACACGCATGCTCAATCCGGTTATCAGGAAGTATTGCCGCCGGCGCTGGTCAACAGCAAGGCGATGACCGGCACGGGACAGCTGCCGAAGTTTAAAGAGGATTCATTTGCCTGCGACAAAGGCGATGATTTTTATCTGATCCCGACCGCCGAAGTGCCGGTGACCAATCTGCACCGCGAGGAGATCCTGGACGGCGCGCGTCTGCCTATCAAGTACGCGGCGTACACGCCATGTTTCCGCCGCGAGGCCGGTTCTTACGGCAAAGACACGCGCGGGATTATCCGCCAGCATCAGTTCAATAAAGTCGAGCTGGTCAAATTCACGCGGCCGGAAGACTCGCCGGCGGAGCTGGAAAAACTTACAGCGGACGCGGAGCGTATTTTGCAGAAACTCCAGCTGCCTTACCGGGTGGTTGCGCTGTCCAGCGGCGACCTTGGTTTTTCTTCCAGCAAAACTTACGATCTGGAAGTCTGGTTTCCCGCGCAAAATACTTACCGGGAGATCTCTTCCTGCTCCAATTTTAAAGACTATCAGGCGCGCCGGGCGAACATTCGCTTTCGCCGCGGCCCGGATGCCAGGCCGGAACTTGTCCATACGCTCAACGGCTCCGGACTGGCAGTCGGCCGCTGCTTTGCCGCTATTCTGGAAAATTATCAAAACGCGGATGGCTCGGTGACCATACCCGCTGTTCTGCTCCCCTACATGAGCGGCTTGCTGAAAATAAGCTGATAGGCTGGCCTCCGCCGGGGAGCCGGGCGGAAGCCAGTCCGGTCTTCAGGCTATTCTCTTAATATAAATTACCGTATAATAATTCGGCCTGTTGTCCAGCGCGGTGGGCGTGTTCGAGCCGCCGCCGGTTACAGAACCGGCCGGGGTCATGGAAAATCTAACCTGGGTGTCTGCGTTTTTTACCCCGCTTCCGGGAGTCCAGCTATTCCAGTCATTGGAGACGGTGTTGCTGAATACTCCGGAGGGATTCTTGCCTTTTACATCATTGCCCAGCACGGCCTCCAGATCGCCGGTCGCGTTAGTTCCGGTAAATGTATGGGTGTGATTGGGCAGATTGTTGGATTTTATAGTTACCGAATTATTCCCGCCGACGCTTCCTCTGGTGCTGCTGCCCATAATAAACCTATCCTGTAGATTTGGCGTCCGGCCCGCGTCAGAATTGGCCTTGTTGCAGGCATACCAGCCGACCAGCGTGACATTATCCCGCCAGCCTGTCCCGTCATACATCAGTATCGTCCCTACCGGAAGTTTAACCTGCACGTCGCCGGTATTAGCCTTGGCGGCCAGCGCATCATAGACCGCTTTGGCCGCAGGATACTGGGTGTTGTTTGACGTGCTGGAGAGCACAGTCACTTTATTGTTCAGGTTTTCTTT
>JAISQA010000031.1 GCA_031274525.1 Candidatus Margulisiibacteriota bacterium | reverse complement strand
TGTGCTCTTCCGATCTCTGACAAAAAAATACCAATTATTGCGGACACTTATGTCGATAAGGATTTTGGCACCGGCGTGGTCAAGATCACCCCGGCGCACGATGTCAATGATTATGAGGTCGGTAAGAGGCATGCGCTGCCGCTGGTGGTCATCATGGACACTTCCGGCAATCTCAATGAAAATGTCCCGCTGCGTTACCGCGGACTGGAGCGGTTTAAGGCGCGCGAGCTGGCGCTGGCCGATCTGGAAGAGGGCGGCCTGCTTCATTCTATCCAGGATTATCAAAATAAGCTCAGCGTCTGTTACCGCTGCGGCTCGGTGGTGGAGCCGTATCTGTCCCAGCAGTGGTTTGTGGATATGCCCAGGCTGGCCGGGCCGGCGGTCGAGGCGGTCAAATCCGGCCGGATAAAATTTTATCCCGAACGCTGGAGCAAGGTTTATTTTGACTGGATGGAAAATATCCGCGAGTGGTGTATTTCCCGCCAGATCTGGTGGGGGCACCGTATCCCGGTCTGGTACTGCGAGTGCGGCGAGATTATCTGTGCCAAGGACGACCCGCAGGCCTGCCCCAAATGCGGTGCGGCGCAGCTGCGGCAGGACGAGGATGTGCTGGACACCTGGTTCAGCTCGGCGCTCTGGCCTTTTTCGACTCTGGGCTGGCCGCAAAAGACCGCTGATTTGAAAAAATATTATCCTACTTCCGTGCTGGTGACCGGCTATGACATTATTACTTTCTGGGTGTCGCGGATGATCGCCATGGGGCTGGCCTTTCTAAAAAAACCGCCGTTTCATAAGGTGGTCATTCACGGCCTTATCCGCGATGAGCAGGGGCGTAAAATGAGTAAATCCACCGGCAATGCCGTCGATCCGGTGGAATTGATCAAAGAATACGGCGCGGACGCCCTGCGTTTCACGCTGGCTTCTATGGTGACTTCCGGCGGGCAGGATCTCAAGCTGGCGGCCGGCAAAGTGCTGTCCAGCCGTAATTTTATGAATAAACTCTGGAATGTCGCCCGCTTTGCCCTGCTGAAACTGGCGGACAATAAATTTGCCGCGGAGAAATCTCTGGCCGATGAATGGATACTTTCGCGCTATCAATACATCATCAACAAAACCAACGACGCCCTGCAGAATTTTTATTTTGGCGAGCTGGCGCTCGGCCTGTATGATTTTGTCTGGAGCGAATTTTGCGACTGGTACATTGAGATGTCCAAGCTCGGCCTGCACCGCGAGACTTTTTTGACCGTATTCAACGGCGTGCTGCTCCTGCTGCATCCGCTGACCCCGTTCATTACCGAGGAGCTCTGGGCCAAGCTCGGCAATACCGGCCGGATCATCAACGCCGGCTGGCCGCAGGCGGACAATAAGCTGGTCAATAAACCCCGCGAGAAAAAAATGGCCATGGTTATTGAACTGGTCAAAGCGGTGCGCAATATCCGCTCGGAGATGAATATTGTACCGGGTAAAAAAGCCGACCTGATCATTCTGTACAGCAAGGAAGCCGCGGCTGAGGCTTTCACCGAGGCCCGGATTTATATTCAGCAGCTGGCCGGCGTGGAGCAGATTGAGCTGGTCGATAAACTGGCTGCCAAGCCGCGCAATTCTTCCTATGCCGTGATTGACGGCGCGGAAGTTTTTGTGCCGCTGGACAATCTGATCGATCTGGAGGCCGAGACCGCCCGCCTCTCCCGCGAAAAAAACCGCTGCGAGGAAGAGATCGACCGTATCAAGCGCAAACTGTCCAACAAAAATTTTATCGAAAAAGCTCCGGCGGAGGTTATCGAAAAAGAGCGGGAAAAAGAAAAAAGCTATGTCGATAAATACCGGATAGTGGAAGAACAGCTCAAGGCGCTGAAAGCGAAGTAAGCCCCTATGGCGATCATTAGAATGACTTCAGAAGAAATCCGTAAGCAATAGTTGCTTACTATTCCTCCGCATAATAAAAGAATTTTTTCTCCGGTAGGGAGGCGGATTTTTCCTCGCCCATTACAAAACAGGCCGTGGAGAGCAGGTCTGCTCTGGCCGCCGTGGCGGCGATGACCGTGACGCTGGCCAGATTGTTTTCCTGATTGGCCGGCTGTCCGGTGCGCGGATTAAAAATATGCGCGTAACGTTTATTGCCGTCCATAAAATACTGTTCGTAATCGCCGGAAGTCGCGCAGGCCGCGTCGCTGAGTTCCAGTGTCTGCAGGGCTGTCTCGCGGGCGCTGAGCGCAGCCGGAGTATCCGCGCGCGGATTGCGTATGCCGATGCGCCAGGGTTTGCCGCGGTTCCGGCCCAGCGCGTAAATATTGCCGCCGGAGTTGACCAGTCCCTGCTTGATGCCGTGCCGCCGCAGAACTTCCACGGCCTCATCCACCGCATAGCCTTTGGCTATGCCGCCCAGATCCAGCAAAGTATTTTTATTGAGCAGCCGGATAGTTTGTTTTTGCGGGTCGAGCCGGATATTTTGCCAGCCGACCTGTTTTTGTGCGGTCTGGAGCCGCGCGCTGTCCGGCGCCCGCCGGATGTCCGTGCCGAAGCCGTACAGTCTGGTGATTGGCGTGGCGGTGATGTCAAAAGCGCCGTCCGACAGCGCGCTGCCTTCCAGCGCCAGAGTGAGAATACCGAACATATCGTCGCTCAGCGGCATTTCCCGCGCGTGGGCTTCCTTGTTGAGCCGGGACAATTCGCTGGCCGGGCTGAAATAATTAAATTTTTCTTCCAGTTCTTTCAGGCGTGCAAAAGCCGCGAGCACGGCGCGCCGGCCCTGTCTTTCATTGCGGCAGAGGACTTTGATTTCCGTGATGGTGTGCAGGGTATACTGCTGGCTGGTTATTTCTTTGAGCAGGAAAAAATGCTCGAAGCAGTACAATAACAAAATTCCGGCGAGGACGTAGGACGCGATGCGGCGGTTTCCGTTTAACATAACTGGTAGTATAATACTACTTATGCGTATAGGCATAGGTTACGATGTGCATCCTTTGACCGAAAACCGCCGGCTGATTCTCGGCGGCGTGGATATTCCGTATACCCGCGGCCTGCTGGGCCATTCTGACGCGGATGTTTTGCTGCATGCCCTGATGGACGCGATTCTGGGCGCGGCCGCTCTCGGCTCGCTTGGCGAACATTTCCCGGACACCGAACCGGAGTACCGGGATATCAGCAGTCTGGTGCTGCTCGGGCAGGTGAACGATCTGCTCATCAGCCGGGGCTATAAGATTACCAATATCGACAGCGTGCTTATCTGTCAGGAACCCCGGCTGGCTCCGTATATTCAGGATATGCAGACCAATATCGCGACCACGCTCTCCCTGCCCGCGGATACTATCGGCATCAAGGCCACCACGACCGAACGGCTGGGTTTTGCCGGGCGCGGCGAGGGCATTGCCGCGGAAGCCGTTGTGCTCATCGACCGGATCTAGTGCTGCTCACATCGCCGGACAATCCCGAAATTAAAGATCTGCGGAAACTGCTGGCTGATCCGGCGCAGCGCCGCGACCGCCGGGCGTTTGTCATAGAGGGTTTTAAGATCCTGCAGTTTGCGAAAAATATCCAGACTGTTTATCTGCGCGAGGATGTGTCCCCGCCGGATTTGCCGTCCTGCCGCCGGAAGATTATTTCCCGGAAAATTTTTAAGTCCCTGTCCGATGTAGAAAGCCCTCAGGGTATTCTGGCGGTCTGCGCTATGCCGGAGCCGCCGGTTTTTGCGGCGCACAAAAAATATATTTTTCTGGACAGAATACAGGATCCCGGCAATCTGGGCTCTATAGTCCGCACGGCCGCGGCTTTGGGTCTGGACGGACTGATCTGCAATAAAGGCTGCGCCGATATTTTTGCGCCCAAAGCGGTGCGGGCTTCTATGGGCGCGGTGTTCACGCTGGACTTGCTCCGGGGCGAGATAGCGGACTTCCCCGGTCAGATCATTGCCGCGGATTTGACCGGCTCCGCTCCTGAAGATTTGCGGCTGTCCGGCGGTTATATTCTGGCGGTGGGCAATGAGGGGCAGGGGCTGGCTCCGGAAGTGCTGCGGCTGGCCCGGCAGAGGGTGGCGCTGCCTTTTGACCGCTCCAGAGCCGAATCCCTCAACGCCGCTGTCGCGGCGGGCATACTGCTGTACTTACTGCAAAAAAAATAAAACTGCCGGAAATTCCCGGCCTGAATTCAAAAACCGGCAGGTATATTTTGGCCCTTAACTGGGCATATATGTTTTGTTGATTAAAATAAGGGGGAAAGTATGAGTTTACACGAGATTAAGCATAAATTTTTATATCCATTTCTGGCGTTCGGCGTGGGTTTTTTGCTGACGCTGTACGGCTGCGGCTCGCTGGCCAAACGGGCGGGGAATGCCGGAAGCGGCAAGCCTGAGGCCGCCAATACGGCGGTCAGCTCCACCGCAGAACGGGTGGTTGTAAACGGCAAAGCCGGCGAGTCCCTGCAGCTTACCGCAGAATACGCGCCGACCAATAAGGTGGTATTTCAGAATTTTGCAAGCCTGGGCTTTGATCCGGGGGTTATTTTAACCGAGGCGTCTATCCAGAATATTGTAAAGGATGCCGCGGCGGCGGGCGCGGAAAGCGATGTTTACCCGGTGAGCATCTATGGCGAGGAATGTGCTCTGGCGAATGTTAATATTGATAATATTTCCAGCCCATATATGGGTATTGCCCTGCGCGCGGCGTCCTTAAAAAACACCGCGATCCGCAATGTTACGGCTGTCGGTTTTGCTCCTGACGAGAATAACTTAGCGGCCGGGATCGGCCTGCAGCTCGGCCAGACGGAGCTTTCCGCGGTGGTGATCCAGAATGTTACCGCCAATGCTCAGGGCGTGATTATGGCCGACTGCGCGATAAATACGCTGGAAATCAAAGATGTGGCGGGCGGCATTTACGGCGCGCTTATATTTGACATCGAACAGATTAACGATTTGCGCCTCAGCAATGTGAACGGGCAGACCGCGGGCGTGGCGGTGTCCAACATGGTGTTGAGCAACACTGTTATCAGCGACATTACCGGCAGCCGTTACGGCCTGCATGTGGAAAATAGCGCGCAATTGTCCGGCGTGACTTTGAATAACGTCCAGAATATAAAAATTGAGAAAGAGGTTAATTTATACAATGTCGCTTTTCTGAATTGCACTTTTGCCCTGGATGAAGATGTCTGGCTGCCGGAGGGCTATACCGGCGGAGCCTATACCGGAACGCATTAAGAAAGGGACAGGACTGGAAAATTAACTGCGTAAACATTTATCCTTGCAGGACAAATATGTTTACTTCCGTGCGCTATTGCGCAGCACGGCGCGTCTAACGGTGTGCTTGCGACTGCGAGCGACCACAAGTCGCCGCAGGAGTGTCGCCAGCTAATCAAGCTGGCGGCTGGACCTCACTTAACTTCGCTACACTCGTTAAGTTCGTTGCGCAGAGCGCACTCCAGTAAAATATTTGCGCAGCTGTTAATAATACACATTTGTACGTTTACGCAGTTAATTTTACGGTCCAGCGTGCGCTTGCGAGTACGTATAAAAATTATACATTATGTATAAAAAATATACACTATCGATAGAAGTATTGCCGTATTCTTGACAGCGGGCACTTGAATAGTGTACAATTCCACAGATTTTTTGTCGATTCATGAGAAAGAGGCTATTCAATGGAAAAAGACAAGCAGTTGAAAAAGACAGCGACTGTTAATCAGCAGGCTGTGGAGGCGATTTATGCGGAAAACGTGACCTGTTCCAAAGCCGGTGTCAAATCGATCAATGCCGGACGTATTGAGATCGATAATTCCGGCATAGGCGTGCTCAAAGGCCAGAATATCAATCAGACCAATTGCGGCAACGCCATAGTGCTGGCCAAAAATTTAAAGACCGGTTCGGTGCGCTCGCTGGTGACTATTTCGGACAGCATCGAGGGCGATGTAAAAACTGTTCTGGACAAACAAAGCGCCGCGGTTTTTGGTGTGGTTTTTGCTTCCGTGTTTATGTTTTTTAGGATTATTCGCCGTTTAGTATTTTAATCTCGCCAGCGCCCCGCGCTTTTACGATATCAGGAGCCCGGCGGCTGGGATTTTACAGGAGCCAATTTATTTATGGATAAAAGTATTGTCACTTACTCGCGGTCTGCCACGATTGATTTGTCGCGGATTTGTTCGGCGTTGTGCGCTTACTGCGATTATCCGGTCAATAATTTAGACCAGAATCAATTTGAGCTGACTATTCCCTACTCGACGATCAAGCTGTGCGCGCAGGCCAAGAAAGCCGGCGTCAAAGAAGTGATCTTTCAGGCCGGCGAACGGCCGGATAATTTTGCCGCGGTGCGCGCCCGGCTCGATCTCTGGGGCTTCAGCTCCTATATCGAGTATGTGTATACCGTCTGCGAGCTGGTCTTTCTCGAAGGCCTGCTCCCCTCGATCAATATCGGCTATATCTCCAAAGATGAAATGCAGATCATCCGCCGGATGTCTTCCGCGCTGTATATGATGATCGATTGCGCGGATGAGCGGATCCTGCAGGAGTATTCGCCGCGTAAAACTCTGCAGTCCCGCGTGGACACTATCGCCTACGCTGGAGCGGGCAAAGTGCCGGTGACTACCGGCCTGCTGGTGGGGCTGGGTGAATCGGAGCGCAGCCGCCGCGAGGCTCTGGAGATCATCAAAGCCCTGCATGCGGAGTATGGCAATATTCAGAATGTGATCCTGCGCCCTTATGAGCCCTCGAATAACGGCAGATTTACAGTGAAAGATAAACTGAAAAAAACGGAGCTGCTCAGGGTCGTGGAACTTGCACGCCGCATCCTGCCGCACGATGTGCCGATCACCGTACCCGGCGTCGCCGAGGAGAATATTCTGTCTTTTATCAATGCTGGCGTGCGTGATATCGGCGCTTACGATATTGTCGAGGAAAAAAGGCGGGGGCTGGATTACAGCAAAGATTTGAAACAGCTGGAAAAAGATTTGAAGAAAAAAGGTCTGGGCTTGCAGCGCCGCCTGCCGATTTTTTCCAAATATATAGTGGAAAACTGGTACTCGCGCAAGCTGGCGCAGGTGCTTGACCGCTACAAAGCCCTGCTCAAAAATTCCGCGGATGTCGATCTGGAAGATATCGATGACAGTTTTGCGGAAGAGATCGCGGCGGCCGCGGCCCGGCGCAGACCTGCGGCGCGCAGAGCCCGGGCCAAAAGATCGGCCGCCAAAATTTTCAAGAAAAAACGCTAGTTTTTTGTGTTAAAATAAGCCCATGGCTGTGACTTTGCAGGAAACCATGCGCGAGCTGATCGCGCCCCGGGAATATCTGGAGGATATTTTTGCCGTCAATCTGGACAGCCTGAAGAGCCGGGGCATTAAGCTTTTGCTCATAGATGTGAATAACACGATCCTGCCGGCGGACGCGGTGTATCCGTCGCTGCGGACTCTGCACTGGTTTGAACAGCTGCAGAATTATACTTTTCAGACGGTGCTGATTTCCAGCGGCTGGGCCAGAGACCGGCTGGACAGCATTGCCCGGCTGCTTAAAGTGCCCGTGTATTACGGCGTTTTGAAGCCGATCCTGCCGGCGGTGCGGGCTATTCTGACGCAGTACGCGGTGCGTTCCGAAGAATGTGCGGTGATCGGCGACGCGCTCTGGTCGGATGTGCTGCTGGCCAAACTGCTGGGCGCCTATTCTATCCTGATCAAAAATTGCGATCAGCCCTTGCAGGTGGACAAACCGATCGGTCTTTTACGGCGCGCCAAAGCGGCGATTCTGGAAAGTATTATTCATAAAAAGGTTGATTGACTTGCGGCGCAAAATTCTTTTATTGCTGCTGTTGGGCGCCTGCGCTGCTGCTCTGGAAATTGCGGGTACGGAGGCGGCGGTCGATGTGCTGCGCGGCCAGACCGCGCGGGTGGAATTAACGCTCAAAAACAACACGCCGCAGGCGGAAAATATCCGGGTGGATTATTTGCTGGAAAAATATCCGGACGGCCAGCCGGACAATTATCTGGAACTGCTGGCCGGGCTGGAGAAAGCCAGAGAGTTTACTCTCGGCCCCGGCGCCGAACAGAAATACGCTTTTCCGATCAAGACCGGCGAACACACGGCGGCAGGCGGATATTTATTCTGGCTGGTTTTCAGCAAGGTTGTGCATACCCAGAGCAATGAAGAAGGTGATTTTATCGTGCAGGATGCCGTCTATTATCCGCTGCGCCTGAACTGCCGGATTGTAAATAATATTGAATGATATTAAGATAACTTAGTAGAAACGGGAGGTCAATTATGTTTGGCGACATGGGTAAAATGCTGAAGCAGGTCGGCGAGATGAAAGCTAAAATGTCCGCCGTGGAAAAAGAACTGCAAAATATGGTCGTGAAAACCGCGGCCAAAGACGGTTCGGTGGAAGTCGAGCTCACCGGCAAAATGAAATTAAAAAGTGTGAAGGTTTTGAAAGATCTGGATAATAGCGATAAGCGCAAGGTCGAGAGCGTTTTATACGAAGTCTTTAATGCGGCGCTGACTCAGGTGAGCGATCTGGCCCAGAAAAAATTATCCGCGGTGACCGGCGGACTCAAGCTCCCCGGCCTCTAAAAAATGGGACCGCTGGACGAGCTAGCCAGGTATTTCCAAAAAATGCCTTCCGTCGGCGCACGTTCCGCCCAGCGTCTGGCTTTTTTTATCCTCTCCCAGCCGCAAAATTGGGTGGATGGTTTTATTCAGTCCCTGCAGGCCGTGAAAAAAGACGTGCGTTATTGTTCACAATGCCACAATATTACGCTGACCGATCCCTGCGAGATTTGCCGCGATCCAGACCGCATCCGCGGACTGCTCTGCGTGGTGGCTGATCCGCGCGATCAGCAGGCTATCGAAAAAATCAGCTACCGGGGCCTGTACCATATACTGGGCGGACTGCTCTCGCCGCTGGACAGTATTACTCCCGAAGTTTTGAAGATCGACGATCTGGTGCAGAAGATCCGGCGGAATAATTACCGGGAAGTTTTTTTTGCGATTAACCCCACAGTCGAGGGCGAGGCGACTATTCTCTACATCGCGGATCTGCTGAAAGGCCTGGGCGTAAGAATGACGCGCATTGCTTACGGTCTGCCGACCAACGCGAATATTGATTATGCCGATGAACTGACTATCAGCCGGGCTTACGAGGGCCGGGTGGAGATTTAAATCTCGTACAGCTCGCTGATCGAGGCGTGTCTGTGATTGCGCTTCACCACCTCCGCAAACAGCGGCACAGTGTCAATGACGGATAGATTTTTGATTGGCTGCTCTTTGTTCTGCGGGATAGTGTTGGTCACGACGATTTCCTTGAATTTACAGCCGTTCAGCCGCTCGGCCGCCGGCCCGGAAAACACGGCGTGTGTCGCGGCGACGTAAACCTCTCTGGCGCCGTGCGCGACCAGCACATTGTAGGCGTTCTGGATCGAACCGGCGGTGTCGATAATGTCATCAAAAAGAATACAGCTCTTGTCCTTGACCCTGCCGATGACGTGCAGGATCTCGGAGACATTATGCTCCGGGCGGGATTTGTGCAGGATCGCCAGATCGACGCCGAGCTTATCGGACAGTCTTTTACAGGCTTTGGCCCGGCCGGTGTCCGGCGAGACCACGACATAATCAGCGGGCCGGGCGCCCACGATACTGCGGAAATATTTGACAAAGAGCACCAGCGAATTCAGGTGATCCACCGGCACATTGAAAAAACCCTGAATCTGATCGGCGTGCAGATCCATGGTGATGATGCGGTCTATGCCGGCTGCTTCCAGCAGATTGGCGATCAGGCGGCCGGTGATCGGCTCGCGGCTGGCGGATTTTTTATCCTGCCGGCTGTAGGGATAATGCGGCACAATGACATTGATCGAGCTGGCCGAGGCGCGTTTGCAGGAATCCACAGCGATCAATAATTCCAGTACATCGTTGTTGACGTCCGCGGTGGTGGTCTGAACGAGATAGACCTCATGGCCGCGGATGTTTTCCATGACGCGGGTATACAGCTCGCCGCAGCTAAAACGGGACAGCTTGATATTGCCGCGGGAGATCTCCAGCGTGTCGGATATTCTATTGGCCAGATCGGGATGTGAACTCAGAGGAAATACCCGCAAATCGCCGTTAGCTTTACCCATGCGCGTATCCTATAACATCGCTGGTGTTTTGTAAAACTTGCTTTATCCGCGCCGATAGGCTTAAATCCCTTATGTCCTATTTTTATAAGAGCCTGCTGGTTTTCCTGATCTCCGCGGTGCCTTTACTGGAATTGCGGGCCTCGATTCCTTATGCGTTTCTGACCGAGCCGCTCCTGAATTACCGCACCGCGCTTTTTTTGAGCGTGCTGGGCTCCTGGCTGCCGTCTTTTTTTGTGGTTTTTGTGCTGGAGCATATCGAGCCGCTGCTGCGCAGAATTGGTTTTTTACGTGATTTTTTGGATAGACTATACGTGAAAACCAGAGCCAGGAGCGAGCGGATCAAAAAATGGGAATTCTGGGGTCTGGTGCTGTTCGTCGGCATGCCCCTGCCGGGTACGGGTGTCTGGACAGGTTCGCTGGCCGGTTATCTGCTGGGGCTGCACAAACCAAAGATTATTCTGGCCGCGCTGCTCGGCACGCTGCTGGCCGGGCTGTTGATGTCTTTTTTAATGGTGTTCTTAAAATTTTCGCTGGAAATGATCACCCGGTATTCTTTTGGGTTTGTGCTGGTTCTGCTCCTGCTGGCTGTTTTGAGCGGGCTGGTCTATCGTCTGGCGCGCCGGGTCAGACCCCGGCCTTGAAATCCCGCCGGATTTCCCGGTCAATATCCCGCTGTTTTTGCTTTTCTTTTTTGTCGTACAATTTTTTGGGCTTGCCCAGACCCAGCAGGACTTTCACGTAGCGGTTTTTTTTCAGATAAACTTTGAGCGGCACCAGATATAATTTTTTCTGCTGGATTTTGCCGAGCAGTTTATTGATCTCGCCGCGCTTGAGGAGCAGTTTGCGCTCACGGGTTTCCGGCGGATTATGGATATTTCCCTGAAAATACGGCGCGATGTACATATTGACCAGATATATTTCCGGGCCTTTGGCGCGGGCATAGCTTTCTTTGATGCTGGCGTTATTGGCGCGGATAGACTTGACCTCGCAGCCGGCCAGCACGATGCCCGCCTCGATAGTTTCGAGTATTGCGTAGTCAAATCCGGCTTTGCGGTTTACAATTTCCATGGCGTTAATATATCATAACTGGGCTGGTAAAAAAGCCGCTGCCTGGAAAGCGGCAAAGGGGCAGAGGGTGCCGGAATTTATTTATATTGACTGTCCGCAGTGCAGGGTCAAAATTAAGATTGACCGCGAGAAAAAATATCACGATTGTCCGGAGTGCGGTCTGGAATTCCGCTCCGACCAGCTAAGCCTGCCGGAAAAAGCCGCGCCCGGCGGTTCCCTGCTGGAGAAATTGACCAAACTACATTCAGCGGCCGAATCAGACTGATCAGGGCCGCCGGGATATTAAAAATATATCCGGCCTCCGCGCCTGATAATGCGCTAAAATCTGCTATAATTGCTGTATGCGGGGGGTAGCCAAACTGTTAGTTTTGGGCGCGGTTTTGTGCGCTCTGGTCTCTGCTGTAGAAAAAATCCCGGTTTCACTCAAAGGCGATAATCTGCTCTATCAGGACGATAAGATCACCGCGTCCGGCAATGCGCGGCTGGCTTATAACGAATATGTCATAACCGCTGAGCATATTGTGGTGGACACGCAGACCAATCAGATCGAAGGCCGCGGGCAGGTGCGTATTGCTCAGGCGGACACGCTGGTCGAGGCCGGTTATTTCTGGTATGACCTCAATTCGGAACAATTAAAAATCCAAAATGTTGACACGACTTTTGCCCCGGATTTCTCCGCCAGCAAAGTTTTTGTGAGTTTTTATACGGGCGCCAATTATGCGCCGACCGGCCTGCTGACGCAGGATAAATGGTCCGGCCACGGCGTGTCTTTCACGACCTGCGACCTGGATTCCCCGCACAGCTGGTTTTCTGCCAGCGAATTTTTGTATTATCCCGATGACCGGGTTGCCGCCTATCATCTGACCGCGCATTTCTGGTTCTCGCCGCTGCCGGTACTGTACACGCCGTATTATGTTTTTTACACCGGCCCCCGGCGCGTGGTTTTTACTTTTCCCAAAGTCGGCGCCAATGAGGTGGAAGGCCGGTTCCTGAAAACAGAAACGCTGTATTTTCTTGATGAATTCAACGAAGGCGGCGTGTACTGGGATATGATGTCGGCCAAAGGCAACGGCTCGGGTTTCTGGCACCGCTACAATCCGGGCAACCCCGGTTATTTTTCTTTTTATCAGGTGGCCGAGCAGGATACCCGGCCGCAGCTGCGCCGCAGCTATGCCCTGCGCTGGCAGCAGCAATTGACCCTGTCGGCCTATGACCGGCTCGATCTGGAGCACCGTTACCGCAAGATGTATTTACTGCCGCAGGGTTACGACGACAGCCTGAATGATACTTTGCGTTATCGTTATGAGCATGGCGCCGACCGGCTGGCGGCAGAATATAGTTTTAGTGAGGATTATCAGGCCAGACGCGAAGCGCAGAAATTTCAGTCCAGTTCTACGCTGGGCGCCAATGCCAACCGCATTTCCTGGCAGAAAGATTTTCGCCAGAGCGACGGTTATCGTTACGAGGCTTTGAATCTGGACGAGGCCTATCAGCTCAGCCCGGAATGGCGGTATCATATCAATCCCGTGTATTACCGCACCAAAACCGCTTTGAATGAAGCCTATGAACAGCGCATGGATGTGTACACCGACCTGCAGTTAAATCCGCGGGAGAAGAAATATTTTGACAATATTAAAATCGAGGCGAATTATTACTATGATCTGGACGGCGACGGAGTGACGGCGGACGCGCTGACCGCGGAGTTTGTGGAAAAAGCCCCGGAGCTCACGGTCAAGGCTCTGCGTTACGATGTGCTGGGGCAGGACGAAGCGTCCGCCTGGTTTTCTATTGATTCGAGTTATTCTTCCGGCTGGCTGCGCGAGGCCCATTATTTCGGCAAAATCAACGGCCGGGACCGCCGCCGTTTTTTTGAGACGGCGAAGTACACCGCCAATTATAATTTTTATAAAACCTACAGGCCGGGCTGGGCGTCGCTCACGCTGGCCAAAAGCTACAATCAAGCCGCTTATGCTACGCAGGATCAGCATTATCAGATCTCTGACCGGCCGTATATTAATACGGACTGGTGGGGCTTCTTCCGCAACAAACTGGAATACGAGCATACGCAGAGCGAGGGCGGTTCGCCTTTCTTTTATGACGACCCCAGCCAGTACCGCACCAACCGCGGCCGTCACACATCCGGGCTCTATTACCGGAAATTTTTTGAGTTCACCGCGACAGCCGGCAAGGATTTTGAGAATCTGCTCTATGACGACGATCTTTACAATCTGCGCCTTGACCCGCTGCAAAACGGCGAGATCAAATTTAATCTGTCCACCGGCCAGAGCCGTTACACTTATTTGTACCGGGATCTGGTCGGTGGCGTGCAGATCAGCCGGGGCCGCAGCGCTTACCGGTTTAATTACACCAAAGACATTAACCGCAATTTTGACGACAATGCCTATGCCGGTAAACTAAAAACCGCGTCGAGCGAGCTGGATTTTTACTGGGGACAGCCTTATGAACAGATGAATGTCTGGAATTTCTGGCTGTCGGAGTGGCATTTTCTGCTCAGCAACACGTATGATTTCAACACTGAGTATTATAATCTCAATACCTTTGCTTTTGGCAAAGACCTGCACTGCTGGTATATGCGCTATCATTTTACGCCGGCGCGTAAAGAATGGTATGTGGTCTTCACGCTTAAAGCCTTTCCGCAGCAGGAGTTTAAGCTGACCGGCAATGAAGATAATGAATTTAACTTTGACGCTTTTTCCGACACGCTGCGGGCTACGGATGTGCGGAGGTATGATTGAAAGGTATGATAGATGTATAATAATATGATGCGTAAATTGCCGTTGCTTTTATTTTTGCTGCTGCTGACCGCCTGCGGCCGCATCATCACGGACAAAACCCTGACGGATGATTCCGGCAACGTGATCAGCGCGCGTTACGCGGAGTTTACTTTTACTTTTGCGGAAGATCCGGCTATGGAGCAAAACTACAAGTATTATTTAATTATTACCACAGCAAACGCGACCGGTGAATTATTGAATATGCTCTCCGGCACAGACAGTAATCTGAATTATTTTGCTTCTCCTGATGATACCGCTGCTTCGACGAACGCGCGGTTTATGACGCAGTATTACGGCTCGCCGTCGCCGGGCGACTATGACAATATGCAGAGAGTGTATCTGAATTTCTTTAGCAAATGGGCGCAGTATTACATCTATGATAATAGCTATGGCGACTATAATCTGGGCGCGTATTCCGGCCCTTATGTTTGGGCTGATCCACTGCCGTACTACGATGTTCAGCGGATAAATCTGCGCCCTAATTATCCGGCGCGTCCCGCGGCCAATCAGCTCCGCTTGACTATCAATCTGCCGCCTTATAATAATTTTTACTTTGGCCTGCTGGCGGTTTATGACGGCAATAGTGATAGCACCCGCCGGCTGATCGTGGACGGACTGGGCTTAATTCCGGTCGATGCGCAGAGCAGCGGCCAGATCTACTATAATGAAGCTGATCCCACTACCGAAACGCCGATCAGCAGCTATAAAGGTCTGGACATTACGAATTACACGGTCAGAATAATGGAGTAATAATGCCGGTTTTGCTGAACATAATTATTGCTGCGTTTTCCGCAGCGATCTTGTGGCTGGCTTTCCCGCCGGTCAGTCTGTATTTGCTGGCTTTTGTGGCGCTGATGCCCTTTTTTTATGTGATATACCGCGCGCCGGATTATCGCCTGACGTTTTGGTACAGTCTGATCTTTGGCGCGGTTTTTTATTTTTTGCTTTTGTGGGTGCCGCTGCAGGAGCTGTCCCGCTGGGCACCGGCCTGGTTGATCGCGGTCTTGATCCTGCTTTTGGTTTTGTACGAAGCCCTCTTTATTGCGGCGGCGGCGCTGCTGGGTAAATTTCTCCAGCGCAATCCGGTGTTTTCCGGTTTTGCCGGTTTGATCTGGACTATGTGCGGTTACGCCTTTGCCTGGACTTTACTGGACTGGGCGCGTTCATTAGGCGTTTCCCGTTTTACGCTGGGCGGACTGGCTTACTCCCAGTATTTATTCACCGCGTTTATTCAGCTGGCGCGCTATATCGGGCCTTATGGTCTGACTTTTGTGCTGGTTTTTCTCAATATTTTGGGCGGTGTTGTGCTGGCGCGGATCTGGCGGGCGCGGCCGGAGGAACGCTGGAACTGGCAGATCATGACTTTACTGCTGCTGGCGCTGGGTTGTTTTAGCCTGTACGGCACGCAGCTCAGTCTGGAACGGCCGGACACCGCGGCGTATGAGCGCAGGCAGGTCACGGTTTTCCAGCCGAATGTGCCGCAGGAAATAAAACTGGATTACGGCAATCTGCCGGAGCTCAAAAAGTATTATGCGGACAGCCTGCGCGGCTATGCGCAGGAACGGCAAACCGAATTGCTGGTAATGCCGGAAACTATTGTCCCGGAGTTTTTGCTGAACAATAAAGAATTTATGTTTGCGCTGCGCGACGCGCTGGATTTTTCCCTGATCTTTGGCGTGCCGCGCCGGCCGGAGCTGCCCGCTGCCGATCCCTCCGTTATGTATAATGCCGCGGTGCTGTACAATCGTTACGGCAACGTGACGCTCCTGCATGATAAAAAATATCTGGTGCCTTTTGGCGAATATCTGCCTCTGCGCTGGCTGCTGTATCCGCTGGCGGCCAGCAGCGGTTATTTTGATTCTGTATACCAGCCCGGCCGGAAGAGTGAGGCAGTCGCCGGTTATGCGCTGGCGATTTGTTTTGAATCGTTATTTCCCTATCAGGCGCGCGAGCAGATCCGTTCCGGCGGCCGGCTGTATGTGGTCATCACCAATGACGCCTGGTTTGGCCGGACGGCTTTGCTGGACGGGCATCTAGCCGCGGCGGTGCTGCGCGCGGTGGAAAACAGCCGCTTTGTCCTGCAGTCCGCCAATACCGGACGTTCGGCGATCATTGACCATCGCGGGCGGATATTAAAATTATCCGGCATGGAGACTAAAGAATTTCTGGAAGCCGAAATAGAGCTGCGCACGGACAAAACCGTGTATACCTATTTTGGCGAACTGATTATTTATCTGGCGTGGGTGTTCTTTTTTCTCTATCTGTATCTGCTGCTGTACGCGCGCGCCCATAAAGCCTGAAGGCGGCTGTCTCTTTTGGCCGCCTTTTGTTAAAATTCTTTTATGCCTTTCCAGCCAGCCGGGAATATTTCGCAGTATAATGCTTTTGTCGAGCGCGCCGAACACGGTCATTTTATGCAGACCTCTTACTGGCGCGATTTGAAAACCGCTTTTGGCTGGCGGGACGCCGGGCAGTATGTTCTGGAAAAAGACGGTCAGATAGCCGCGGCCTGCTCGGTTTTACTGCGCTCTAAATTCGGCATCAAAATACTGTATGTGCCGCGCGGCCCTCTATGGAATATAAACGACGCGGCAGCCACCGCGGAAATACTGGCGGAGCTGAAAAAACTGGCCAAAAAGCACAGGGCTTTTTTTATCCGTATCTCGCCGAATTATCTGGAGACAGACAACGCCGCCAAACAGATTTTGCGGCAGTCCGGTTTCCATTTTTCCCGGAAGCAGTTGCAGACCAAAGCGACAATGCTGATCGATTTGCAGCGCCCGGAAGCTGAATTATTGGCTTCTTTTCACGAAAAAACCCGTTACAATATCCGGCTGGCCGGCCGCAAAGGCGTGACGGTCAGCGGGTTAAATAATGAAGACGAACTTAAAGATTTTTACCGGATCATGGAACAAATGTCCGCCCGGCAGGAATATGCTTTGCAGCCCTATGCCTACTATAAATACATCTGGCAAAATCTGCCCCTCGCTAAAATATATCTGGCCAAACATGAGCATAAAATTATCGGCGGCGTGGTGGTCTTTACATATAAAAGTATGGCATATTATATGTATGGCGCTTTTGACAGCGCCCACCGCAGTCTCATGGGCAATTATCTAATTCACTGGGAGATAATGCGGCGGGGTCAGGCGGCGGGTCTGCATTATTATGATCTGCAGGGTGTGCCGCTGGTCAAGGATGAGATCCACCCGATGCACGGCTTTTACCGCTTCAAAAAAGGCTTCAACGGACAGGAAGTGGAATACCTTGGAGAGTACGATTACGCACCCTGCGGCTGGCTGTACAATCTCTGGCAGAGGTGGAGTTTTGATAAGAAACAGTATTTGCAGTAGCTTTCTTTTAAGTAAATTTAGCTGGTGTAGATTTATATGTATAATCATTAACAAATAAAAGGAGTTTTTTTATGTGTCTTATTGTGCGGGGGGGGGGGCGCCGGGCGCCCGCGCCGCGGAGGGGGGGGGGGGGGGGTGGAGGGGTGGTGGGTGG
>JAISQA010000052.1 GCA_031274525.1 Candidatus Margulisiibacteriota bacterium | reverse complement strand
CAGCGGTTATTATTATCTGGGCTCTGCTTACGCCGGGGTCAATCGTCCGCAGCTGGCACGCAAGGCTTTTTTACTGGCGCTGGATATGCCGGATTGGACTTATTCCATAGGCATGAATGTTGCGGATTATTTTGAGAGCCGGGGCGATCCGAATCAGGCGGTTGAGATCTATCAACGGCTTTTTCTAAAATTTCCGGGGGAAAAAGCAGAGACCGCGCAGAAAATGGCTAAAGCTCTGGCCAAACAAAAAAAGTACCGGGAAACCATAAATATTTTTACCGGACTGATCGAAGCTGATCCGAAGACGGCCAACCCGCTGGCCTATTATGTGGGCGTGAGTTACTACACGCTGAACGATCTGGTGCAGGCGGAAGCGTATTTTCAAAAAGCCATTAACGCGGATTTCCGCGACCCGGATCTGTATCTCAAGCAGGGTGAGCTCAGTGTCCGCAAAGGCCAATGGCAGGCCGGGCTGGATCTGCTGAACAACGGTCTTAAACTGGGCGGCATAATTTATACGCCGGAAGCCAGTGCTTATAAATATATCGGTCAGGCTTACGCCAAACTCGACGACTCTAAAAGCGCCGCGGATAATTTCCGCAAAGCTCTGCAGGCCGGGAACAAAGAGACGGATGTGTATCTGCAGTTTGCCGCCAACGCTTCGCTGAACCGCGATTTTCGCGGCGTGCTGGAAATGCTGGAGCCCGGCGCCGCGGCCGCGGCTAATGTCAAGAACGCGGAATACCAGTATTATTTAGGCAGCGCTTATGATAATCTAAACATGACCAGACAGGCCATACAGTATTATCAAAAGGCGCTGGAAGCCGGCTATACCAATGCGGCTATGGTGCGGGCGAGGATCAACGAACTCCAGCAGAATGAAGAAAACTAAGCTGCTTTTGCACGCCTGCTGCGCGCCGTGCGCTTCCGCTGTTCTCGAAAATTTAGCCGGTGAATATGCCCTGACGCTGCTTTATTTTAATCCCAATATTCAGCCGGCCGGCGAATATCAAAAGCGGCTGGGGGAGTTTCAGAAATTAAAAAATAAATTTACTTTTGAACTGCTGGCGCCGGACTACGCTCCGCAGCCGTGGCTGAATGAGCTTAAAGATTGGGCGGCGGAGCCGGAAGGCGGTGCGCGCTGCGCCCGCTGTTTTGTTTTCCGTCTGGACTATGCCGCGGCTCTGGCGCGGGATTACGCCGGATTTGCCACCACGCTGTCTATTTCACCCCACAAAAATCCGGCGCAGATTGAGCAGGCGGGGCAGACAGCCGCGCGGAATTATGGGGCTGTTTTTCTGGACTTTAATTTTCAAAAACTGTATCCGCGCAGTCTGGAATTGTCCCGTGAGCTTGGCCTGTACAGACAGAAATACTGCGGCTGCTTGTATGCGCGGAATAATTAAGCAGATCATTCTGGGCCGGGCCAGCATCAGCGCGTTGCTGCCGCGGCGCGGCGCAGGCGTGCATAAATACACCGCCGGACGGGTGCTGGTGGTGGCCGGTTCGCGCGGCATGACCGGCGCGGCTCTGCTGGCCGCTAAAGCGGCTTTGCGCGCCGGCGCCGGGCTGGTGACGCTGGCCGTGCCCGCGGAATTAGCGGATCTGGTCGATGCGCAGAACCGGGAAATACTGACCCTGCCTTTGCCCGGCCGCGGCGGAACGCTGGCCCCGGCCGCGCTGGAAATTTTAGGGCCCCGGCTGCGTAAATTTGACTGTGTGCTGCTCGGCCCGGGATTGAGCGCGCGGCGGCCGGCGCTGGTTTTGGTCAGAGATTTACTGCAATATATAAACAGCTATCTGCCCGGACTGAAAGTTGTGCTGGATGCCGACGCTCTGCGGGCTCTGCCCCTGCTCCAGCGGCCGGGCTTCCGCATGCGGGCTATTCTCACGCCCCATGCCGGAGAGCTGGCCGGACTGCTGAGCAGTCCGGTGCGTTATGTCAAAAAAAATCCCTATTTTGCGGCGCGCCGGGCGGCGGTCAGACACAGGACGGTAGTGGTTTTTAAAAATGCAGATAAGACTTATATAGTAAGGGAGCGCGGCCGTTATTTTCTGAATTGCAACGGCAATCCCGGCATGGCCACGGCTGGCAGCGGTGACGTGCTGGCGGGCATTATTGCCGGACTGTGGGTTTCTACGCCGGGTTTGACCACTCTGCGCACCGCCGCCGTCGGCCCTTATATTCACGGACTGGCCGGCGGTCTGGCCGCCCGGAAAACTTCTGTGGACGGCCTGATCGCTTCGGATATTCTGGAGAATGTGCCTGCCGCGTTGAAAATCCTTAAAGGCGAATAGCCGGGCGGCAATTTGCCGGTTAAGCGGGAAGCCCCCCGGACGTTTCGCGCCAGCTCCCGGCGCGTGTTCGAAGGGCGGATGATTTTATGTACAGCTAATAATTATAAGCAGCCATTACCTGCCAGCCGTTGTTTTTCTCCTGCAGCATGGCGGTCACTTGCAGGGTCAGGTCATCATAAACGCGCTGCCAGCTGAGCTGGGTGGCGTTTTCCCGCGCATTGAATTGCTGCAGGCCAAGGAGTTTGTCATAGATGTTCAGCGGATAGTCTAGCAAGAGACCATAGTAGTGTTCACTGTGACCGGGCAGCTCGCGGTTAAATTTTTCCAGCAGGACATGCAGTCCATTACCAAGGCCAAAAGTATAGTCCGCGCCGATAGTGGTTAGCTCCTCTGCGCTCAGCTCTTTAACTGCGGTTTTTCTCTGGATCCGGGCGCCCTCCAGCCAGAAGCCGATCAGCAAATCCAGTTTCAGATCCAGCCCCAGCCGTTGTTCCGGCACGATCGTGTCGCTGGTGAGATAGGCAATGCCGGGAATACCGCTGATATCCGCCTTGCGCTGATGAAAAGAGAAAGAGCCTTCGCCAAACGCCAAAGGCAGCTCTATTCTGCCGCCGTATTCAGAGCCGTCATCCGGAGCTGCTTCCGCAGCATCTGCGGCGGTCGGCAGGGTTTCCATACCCTTGAGCTCTTTATTGAAATTTAAATACCAGCCCCAGATATTAAACCTGTGCGCATAATAACGCAGCAGCACCGCGTGCACGCCCTCGGTGAAACCCAGCGGATCCAGCGGGTCAATACTGTCAAACCATTGCAGCGGGCGGTAAATTGTCGCGGAGCCAAAATTTATTTTTTGCAGGCCCAGGCGCGCTTCTGCGTGTTCGGATTTCCAGCGGGCCCAGAGCCGGTAGGGTTTTAATTTGGGGGCGGCGCCGGCCATATTTACGGCATTCAAAACAATATCGGCGTCGATATTTGCGGCGTCTTCTGTGAGTCCGCCGGAGCCGGTCTGGCGCCAGTCCGGAAAACCGGGCAGCTCCGTAAAATGAAACTCCGGCAGATAACGTATGCCGAGCTGATTGGCTTGATTGACCGGAGTTTCTTTAAACCAGAGCGTCATTTGCCCGCTGTGTTCAAGCTCCAGCGCAGTTAAGATTTGCAGAAGCAGGCAGCTGAATAGCAAATATTTGCGCATTGGCCTATCTTAACATAATGAACCCGGATAATTTTACCGTCTTTTTTCTGCTGCCGAATAAAGCAAATTCCAGACCGCGCCGGATGTAAGAAAAAAGGAATTTTTGGCAAGACTAAGCACAGGACGTACAAACTACCAGACAGCGGAGACTTATGGATTTTGAGATCACAAACTTGAGCACTTGACAAACCGGATTGACTCTTATATCATACTGAAACGGTAGGAATAGTATAGATAAAAAGGACGTGAATTATGCCGGAAACCAAAACAAGCAGTGACGAAAAGGTTTTGAAAAAAGTCGCGCAGGCTCTGGAAAATCTGCACTACGGTACGGTCCAGATTACCGTGCATAATTCCAGAGTAACGCAGATCGATAAACTGGAGCGTGTTCGCGTGCACCGCGAGGATTATGTGGACGGGGGAGGTGCCATATAAAAAATAAAAAGTTTTTGGTTCGAGCAGGGATACACCCTGGTGATTTAAAAAAATAAAAAATTGAATAGTTCACCAGACACACTGGAAGCGTTCTACAAGGAAAGGAAAAAATATGTCAAGGCAAGGCAGAAAATTTGGAGTTTTGCTCCTCAGTGTGTTTTTATGCTCGGCGGTTTGGGCGGCGGACGGATTATTATCCGACAGCGTGCTGACCAATGACGAGACTCCGGCCACGCAGGAAGATATTGCCACGCTGCGTTCGGAGATCCAGCAGGTCAAGGATCAGTTTCAGCGCCAGTATGATTCGAATACGGCGGCGACACAGCGCTCGCTGCGGATTTCCGGCATTGTGCAGACCAAGTTGACCGTGCCGTCAGAGGTAACGCTCAATACCTATAATTCATTTCAAGTGCCGCTGGCTACGCTGACTTTCCGCGGCAGTCTGAAAAAAGATTATGACGACTGGCGCAATCTGGATTATGTGCTGAGCGTCGGCGGCGGTAACCCCGGCGCGCCGCAATTTCTGGACGCTTATCTGAATTACAATATTCTGCCGGCCAATCAGAGCGACAGGTCGCGTCTGGCGGTCAGCTTCGGCCAGCAGACCAAACCTTTCGGTCTGGAAGCCAGCGCGCTGGAGGACAAAAAGCCGGTGATCAATCAGGCGCAGTTTGTGGCCGCGACCGGATTTGTCGCGCGCGATGTCGGCCTGATTTTCAAGGGCGACCTTTTTCCGTCCAATGATTTCGGCTACGGTTTCCGGGTACCGCTCCTTGAATATACGGCTGGCGTCATAAACGGCAACGGCTTCAATCAAGGCGGCACGAATAAAGATACGTTTGATTCGCTGGGACGTATCGTGATCAATCCGATCGCCTGGAATATCGGCGACGGTCAGATTAATTACAATGACTGGCTGCGCGGTTTCTCGATCGGCGCTTCGGTCTATGACGGCTCTTCCAGATTGTGGCTTGACCCTGATAAAAAATCCGGTATCGAAACTGGCGTAAAAAGACGGTCTGGGTTTGATATAGCCTACGTGCGCACGCCGTTCGGTTTTACGTATGAGACGATTACGGGTTTGGATCAAGTGGCTACTGCGAGCAATACTGAAAAATATGACCGCAAAGGCAAGGGCGATACCTTGACTCTTTTCTGGACGATCGGCGAGCAATTCGTCAATGGCTACAAGAATCAGAGCCGCAGTGATGACTGGTGGCCGCTGTCCTGGGAGCCGTTCGTGCGTATTGATAACTGGAATGCGGACACAGAAATTGACGACAATAATATTGAAATTAAAACGGTTGGTTTAAATATCTTCTTCGCCGAAACGACGAAATTCCAGATCAATCATAATATCAAGAACCATAAAGCCAGAGATATTAAGGATCAGGCGGAAACTATTGTGCAGTTCCAGTACGGGTTCTAACGGCGCTCTTCGCGAACGCTTGTTAAGTTCGGGTTAAAAAATAAAAGGAGGAATTTTATGTTAAACAAAATAAAGTTAATCGGAGTAATGACGGCGTTGATCCTGACTTCCATGCTGACTTTTCTCCACGCGGATGAGGCCAAGCCCAAAGTGATCAGGATTGCCGGAGTGGGCAATCAATACGGCAAGCCGTATGCTGGCGGTGTAATCGGCGTGGCGCAGATCAAACAGTTAATTGAAGAATAATTTAAAAACGACGGTATCAAGATCGAATGGAATATATTAAAAGGCACCGGCCCGGCCATCAATGAAGCCATTGCCAACAGGACTGTGGATTTTACCTATTACGGCGATCTGCCGGCCATTGTCGGCATAGCAGGTGGCCTGCCGCTTAAAATTATTGCTGGTACCGGCGGCGGACAAAATGTTTATATAATTGCGCCGGCGGATTCCACGATCAAATCGCTGGAAGAATTAAAAGGCAAAAGAGTAGGTTTCTTGAAAGGCACTTACTTGCAGCTGACTTTCGGCAAGATTATCGCCGCCCGCGGCTGGTCGGAAAAAGATTTTAAGGTTTTCAATCTGGGACAGGCAGACGGCGTGGCGGCGGTCGCGGCCAAATCGATCGACGCTTATGTCGCGGCTTCCAACGGTCTCGATCAAGCCAGTCTGGGCGTGGCGAAACTTATTTATGACACGCGTAATGATCCCTACAACTGGCGCGGCAGCGGCGCTTTTGTCGTGACCGATGACTTTGCTAAAAAATATCCTGACATTACCAAACGGCTGGTCAAGCAAATCGTGCTGGCTGCGCACTGGTCGTCGCAGGAAGCCAACCGCAAAGAATATTTGCAGCTCAATGCCCGGTCTGGAACCTCGATCGCCACGTTGACCGAAGATTTCGGCAGTGATTCGCTGAAAGACCGCAGTAACCCTCTGCTGAACAAGGCCTATCGCGATCAGATTCAGGAAGGCATCGATTTTTCCGTCGCCAATAACATTATCCGCAAGCCGGCGAATGTGAACGACTGGATTGACGATAGTTATCTGAATGCCGCTCTCAAAGAGCTGGGTTTGGAGAACTATTGGCAATAGACCCTTCGACAGGCTCAGGGTACGCCTTTCGACGGGACGAAAATAAAAGCCGAAAACGGCAAAAAGGAGTAAGCAAGATGAGTGATACGGAAGTAAAAATAAGCGGCAATGTGGTGGCCGGAGTGGATGTAGGTTCACTGGCTGCTAAGTCGGTGGTGATCGTTGACGGCAAAGTCGCCGGATACGGACTGATACCATCGGGGTTTAACTCGGAAGAAACAGGAAAGAGTGTTTTACAGCACGCGCTGAACTCGGCCGGGATTCCGCGTGAGGCTGTGAAGTACATTGTGGCGACGGGTTACGGCCGTATCTCCGCAGACTATGCCAATAAGACTGTAACAGAAATTTCCTGCCATGCCCGCGGCGCGAATTTTCTCTACCCTTCGGTGCGGACAATTATCGACATCGGCGGGCAGGACTGCAAAGCGATACGCCTCGACAGCAGTGGCAATGTGGTGGATTTTGCCATGAACGACAAATGCGCGGCGGGCACCGGCCGATTTTTGGAAGTCATGTCCAATGTTTTCAAAGTGAAGCTGGAAGACCTCGGCGATCTGGCCTTGAGCGCGGATTCTCTGGTGCCGATGAGCAGCACCTGCACGGTGTTCGTCGAGTCCGAGACGATCTCGCTGATTGCGCGCGGCGAGAAGCCGGCTAATATTCAGGCCGGTATTCACCACGCGATAGCCAATCGGATTTCCGGTTTGTTTTCGCGCGTGGGCATCGAGAGCGATGTGTTTTTTTCGGGCGGCGTGGCCAAAAATAAAGGTATGCGCAAATCCATACAGGAAGTGCTGAAAGTCAATATTGTGGAGCCGACTTTTGATCCGCAGTTGACCGGAGCCTTGGGCGCGGCGGCCATTGCCTGGAAAAATGCCGTGAGGGAGGGTGTATGTCAAGAACAGCAACCAGCGTTACAAAAGTAACCGTTTTAGAAAAAATCCGGCAGGCGGTCATTGACCGCCCGGCGCAGATTGCCGCGGCCAAAAAGCAGGGTCAGAAAGTTGTCGGCTGGCTCAATTATTTTGTGCCGGAAGAGCTGCTGCTGGCGCTGGACGTTATTCCGGTGCGTGTCGGTGTGGGCGGCGATGAGCAGCTGGTCGATATCGGCGGCCGCTATATCTCCACCAAAAACTGCGTGTTTGTGCGCGCCGCGGTCGGTCTGCTGGGCGAGAAAAAAGACCCCTACACACCGCTGCTGGATTTGCTGGCGGTGGACGCGAGCTGTTTGCAGGTTTTCCGTCTGGCCGAAGTGGTCAAATATTATTTCAAATATGAGACGCTGATCCTGGGCGTGCCGCGCAGTTTTACCGCGCCGGAAGGACAGGCCTATTTTCGGCACGAGCTGCAGGATTTTACCGCGGCTCTGGAGAAGTTTTCCGGTCGCAAATTGGAGCAGGCCAAACTTAAAGCGGCGATCGAATTGCTCGCCAAGATCCGCGAGTCTTTGCAGTATCTCTATCAGTATCAGTCGCAGGATTACGCCAATCTCAACTGGCGCGATGTTTTCGAGATAGTCCACGCCGGTTTTTATCTGGATCGCGCGGAGTATCTAAAACTCTTACAGGAACTGATCGCCGAGCTGAAAGAGCTGCCCGAAGACAAAAGTAAAATCCCCGGCACGGAGCCGCGGGTCTTTATCTCCGGCAGTCAGTTGTCGCCCGGCGATGTGAAGCTCATCAATATTATTGAGGATCTGGGCGGCAAAATTGTCGGTGACGATCTCTGGACGGGGCTGGCGTCCTATCTGGATATTCAGATCGCCGCGCCGACGGTGGACGCGCTGGCCGACGGTTATCTGGCCAGAGTGCCGCATGCGGCTTTGCCGTATCTAAACATCTCTACGGACAGCCGTATCAAAAAACTGAAAGAATTGCTGGGCCGGTTCCGGGCGCAGGCGGTCATTGACCACACTTTGCGCTATTGCGATCCCTATACTTTCAAGGCCGGCGAGACCAAGGATATTCTCAATAACGAAGGTTTTCCATTTTTGGAAATTCACACCGAGTACGCATCGTCGGATATTGAGGCGATCCGCACGCGGGTGGAAGCTTTTTTGGAATTAGTCAGAACGCGCAACGATGTTGCAGGAGGTATATAGTATGGTAACAGCGACAAAAGTTTTTACATATCCCGAAACGATCAAAGCCGATTTTTTGAAAACCGGCGGTCTGAAATTCGGCGACGGTACGGAAGTTTCCGCGGAGGAGATCTGGCGGTTTATGACCGAAGAAGGGCCGCGGCGTTTCCCGCACGCCTTTGACGCCAGCGCCAACAGCATCGGCAAATTGTCCGATGATGTTACTTTTTTCTCGGGCATCAAGCGCGCCTATCTGACGCTGACGATGAAAGACCGTTTGTACAAGGCGCATGATAATGGTGTGCCGATCGTGATGATCCAGGGCGGACAGACGCTCGATCCGTATTACGCGGCGGGCGGCATTCCCCTGCGCCCCGGCTATATCATGCAGTGGGCGCGCGATGTGGAGGAAGGCCTCAATCTGCGCGAAATTGACAACCGCGGTCTGGAGATCCTGGAGTCCGGACGGCGTAAAGTCAGCATCGAGGCCTGCAATCAACTGGCGGCGCATGCGGCGGTGGCCAATAATATTGTGCCGGTGGATTTGATCGCGCCGTATCTGTGCCTGCGCTGTTCGGATATGTCATTCCTAGTCGAGACGCACCGCCACAAAGAAGATCAACGGCCTAAATATCTGGTGGATTTTCCGATTAACCAAACCGGCAAGCCCTGGACTGTGGATTATCTGGCGGAGCAGCTGCGCGGTCTGGTCAAGGAAGTTGCCAAACTTTCCAAAAAAGAAGTTACGGACGAAGTGCTGCGTGCAGAAATCAAGCGGCAGAACAAAGCGCGTAAACTGGCGCAGGAGATTATCGAATTGTGGTGGTCTGCCGAACAGCCGCCGCTTAACAGCACGGATTTTTTCAGTATTCCTTTTCTGGCCAATGATTTTGTCGGTGATCCGCAGGCGACAATTCAGGTGCTGGAAGAAACGAAAAAAGAAGTGGAGTACCGCGTGCAGAATAAAATTAAAGGCACGGGTGTGGTTGATAACGCCAAGCGCGTTTTCGTCTGCGGCTCCTGTGTCGGCCCCAACTCCACCAGCGTGGAGCGCGCCGGAGCAGTGCTGGTCGGGCGCGACGACAATTTTAGCTGTAACAGCGTGCTGGTCAAAGAAGAAGGCGACCCTTACCGCAATCTAGCGGAAGCGATTTTGGCTTTTCCCTATGAACAGCCCACCGAACAGCGCGCGGAGTGGGTGGCGGAGATGGTTAAAAAATCCCGTGCCGACGGCGTGCTTTTTATGTACAACTGGGGCTGCAATTATCAAACTGCGGTCGGGCGTTTGATCTCGGACATCGTGAAAGACAAAACCGGCAAGCCCTCAACTTTCGTGGAGGTCGGCGAACTGGGGCGTTCCGAAGCGACCGAGCAGTCGGAAAACCGCGTGGAAGCGTTTATTGAAATGATTTAGTTTGAGAAAACTATAAAAGAGGAAAAGGATTAACCAAATGACCGTCCGGCGGGCCGAGAAATATGAGGGATTTATTGTGCCGGCGGCGCTGCTGGCGGTCTGGGAACTTATTACGCGGCTGGGCTGGGTGCCGCACTCTCTGCTGGTACCGCCCAGTCAATTGGCCCTGCTGATTTGGGAATTACTGATTTCCGGTGAACTGCTGGAAAATATCCGCGTCAGTCTGATCCGCGTGGCGATAGGTTTTACGGCCGGGTCGCTTTTGGGATTACTGACCGGATTAGCAATGGGTCTTTCTGCCAAAGCCAAACGGATTATCATGCCGACCTTTAACGCTTTCCGCCAGATATCTTTATTTGCCTGGGTGCCGCTGCTGATGCTGTGGTTCGGGATCGGCGAACCGATGAAATATGTCTTTATCGCGCTGGGCTCTTTTCCCTCAATGGCGCTCAATACCATGAGCGGCATTTCCACCGTGCCGCAGGCTTTTTTGGAACTGGCCAGAGTGTATGAATATTCCCGCCGCGCGACAATTTTCCGCGTGGTTATTCCGGCGGCGTTTCCGGCGATCTTTACCGGACTGCGTTTGAGTCTGGGCATTGCCTGGATGATGGTCGTGGGCGCGGAGCTGCTGGCCTCGGATGTGGGCGTCGGTTTTATGATGACCTGGGGGCGGCAGCTGTTTCAAATGGACGTGGTGATGGTCGGTGTGATCATTATCGGCGTGATCGGCGTTTTGTTGAATCTCGGCGTGTCTATACTGGAGAAACATATTTTGCGCTGGCGCATGGCGGGGAGAGTCTGAGCTTATGAGCGGAGTTGAATTAAAAAAGCCGCGGGATTGGTACGGCTATCTTTTGCCGGGCGGTATTTTACTGCTCTGGCTTTTCGTAACGACTTTTCATTTAGTGGCGCCGCGTTTGGTGCCGTCAGTGGGGAGCGTCATTTCCGCTTTGTTTGAATTAGCCACGCGCGGCACACGTGAATTGTTTGAGACGAATTTATTTCTGGCGATCGGTTTGAGTGTTTCGCGCGTGTTTCGCGGTTTTATCTTTGGCGGCATTCTGGGCTTTGGGTTTGGCTCCTGGCTGGGTTTGTCGCGGCGCGCGGAACGCCTGCTCCTGCCTTTGTTTCACGCGGTGCGGCAGGTGCCGTTTGTCGGCTGGATACCGCTGATCATTATCTGGTGCGGCACCGGTGAGGCTGGCCGGATTACTTTTATCACGCTGGGCGCTTTTACGCCGATGGCTTTGAATACTTACGCCGGGATCACTGACGTGCCGCGTCAGTATGTGGAGTTGGGACAGGTTTACCGTTTGAGCAGACTGCAATTATTTTTCCGCGTGATTCTGCCGGCGGCTCTGCCTGCGGTGCTGACCGGCGTGGTTTTGAGTTTCAATATGTCCTGGATCCTGCTGGTGGCCGCGGAAATAATGATCAGTACGCAGACGGGACTGGGCGCGTTGATTTCCGATGCCCGCGAACTTTTTTATATGGATGTGGTTTTTGCCGGAGTTTTTCTGATTGTGGTGATCACTTTGACCTTAAATCATTTGATCGAAATTTTGCAGAAAAAGTTATTACTGCGCTATCAAAAAGCCGGAACCAGAGGGGGTTATTAAATTGAGCGAACAGTTAGAAATAGTTAATTTGAATAAACAATTTATCATCGAGGATAAACCGCTGCCGGTTTTGCGGGATGTCAATCTCTCGGTCAAGGCTGGTGAATTTGTTTCGATTATCGGCTCCAGCGGCTGCGGCAAGACGACCCTGCTGCGCATTATTCTCGGTCTGGATACGGAATACAGCGGACAGGTATTGCTAAACGGCAAACAAATTGAAGGACCAAGTTTACAGCGTGGCGTGGTTTTTCAGGAGCACCGCTTGCTGCCCTGGCTGACCGTCGCGGACAATGTGGCTTTTGGCCTGCACCAGACGCCGAAAGAGCAGCGCGCCGCGCTCATTCAGGAACATCTGAATCTAGTCGGTCTGACCGGTTTTGAGAAAGCTTTTCCCTATCAGCTGTCCGGCGGCATGGCCCAGCGCGTGGCTATCGCCAGAGCTTTGATCAATCGTCCTGAAATACTCTTGCTGGACGAGCCGCTGGGCGCGCTGGATGCGCTGACCCGGATTTATATGCAGGAGGAGCTGGAGAAAATCTGGAAAAAAGAAAAAATCTCCATGATTATGATCACGCATGATGTGGAGGAAGCGGTATATCTGGGCG
>JAISQA010000009.1 GCA_031274525.1 Candidatus Margulisiibacteriota bacterium | reverse complement strand
ATCAATGATCTGCTCATCCAGCAAAGCCACGAACCAGTGTATCGGCCGGACAAACTGCTCCGGCCGATCACCCCAGCGCATCGCTATCGGCAGATGCAGAGCGGTATACAGCGGGCCGGACAAAAATTCCTGCAAGATCTCCTGCGCCGCGCGTCCGGGTTTATGCAGTCTGGCGTACAGATATTCCGTCCCGCCAAAATCTTTTTTCTGCACATCTTCTGCGGTCAGATTGTTTTTTTTCAGGAAACCGGCTCCGGCCGGAGTGAGCTTGCCGTCCGCACTGTAAGCCGCTTTGACCGGCGGGCCTTTTAATTCCAAATCGCGATCGGCTTGTTTTTCCGCCAGACCGCTGACCAGAACAGCGCTGCGCCGGTCCGTGCCGTAGACGGAAAGTCCGGCATAACCCAGCGCATTGTCCTGCAGGGTTTTCTGAAACAACCGCTCAAAATCCGCCAGCAGGGTTTTCATAAACCGCGCCGGTATTTCTTCGGTGCCTATTTCCAGTAAAAAATCCATCACTACCCCTCTGTCGCCTGCGGCGACATCTCCCCTTGTCAAGGGGAGACAACAAATACACCCTCTGGTTAGTCCCCCCTTGATAAGGTGGACAGCCGCGCGCCGTTGACTCTCACTTAACTTCGTTTGTTGTACTTGCGGCCGAGCGTGTAATTCCCTGCACGCGAGGAAGTACCCGCAGGCGACAAGCCAGGAGTGTTAAGTTCGAGCCAAAACGCGCTCCAGCAATATATATTCGCATAACAAAAGTTTCATTTTCTCTTCAGCAGCGGAAAACCCAGCCGTTCCCGCTCCTCGACATACATTTGCGCGCAGGATTTGGCGAGATTACGGATGCGCCCGATGTAGCCGGTGCGCTCCGTTACCGAAATTGCGCCGTGCGCGTCCAGCATATTAAAGGTATGCGAGCACTTCAGCACCTGATCGTAAGCCGGCAGGACGATCTTATTTTCCAGACAGCGCGCGGCTTCTTTTTCCGCCAGATTAAAAATCCGCAAAAGCATATCCGTATCCGAGATCTCAAAATTATATTTAGACTGCTCTTTTTCGTTCTGCAAATAAATCTGTCCGTAAGTAATACCCTCTACCCATTCGACCTGATACACCGAGTCCCTGCCCTGAATGAACATCGCCAGCCGCTCCAGGCCGTAAGTAAGCTCCACCGAGACAGGCTTTAGATCAAGACCGCCGCACTGTTGAAAATAAGTGAACTGCGTGACTTCCATGCCGTCCAGCCAGACTTCCCAGCCCACGCCCCAGGCGCCCAGTGTCGGCGACTCCCAGTTGTCCTCGACAAAACGAATATCGTGCTCCTCCGGCGCTATGCCGATCGCCCGCAGGCTGTCCAGATACATTTCCTGCACTTCCAGCGGCGAAGGCTTGAGAATGACCTGATACTGAAAATAATGCTGCAGGCGGTTGGGATTCTCGCCATAGCGGCCGTCCGTCGGGCGGCGCGAAGGCTCGACATAGGCGGTGTGCCACGGCTCCGGACCCAGCACGCGCAGGAAAGTAGCGGGGTTCATTGTGCCGGCCCCTTTTTCAATATCATAAGGCTGGAGCAGAATACAGCCTTTTTCCGCCCAGTAGGCTTGCAGTTTGAGGATCATTTGCTGAAAACTCATACATTGATAATATTACCATTGCCCGGCAAGTTTAAGAAGAGGGGCTGTGTTACCGCAGCCGAAAACCACGAACACGGGCAATATCGACTTAATGGCCAAAAAAACCTATAATGGCCTGCGTGAGGTCGTAAATGTCCGAGTATAATACAATCAGTTTCAAATATTTGACCGGCTGGGGAGACGTCGATCTTACCGTTCCGCAGGTCGCCGCCAACGCTTCTATAGACGAGATATTCAAGCTGCTCAAAAAAGCCCCGCCGAGAGACCGGCAGTATTTTAAGGATCAGTGGCGCAAGGCGTACAGTTTTTACGCCAAAGCCCTGCTGGAAGACACGGACGTGGAAACCGCGCTGGACGATGAATACTTCAAAAAAATCGAGAGGGAGTTAGACTGATATGTCCGCCCCTGCCCAGGAAACCTGGAAAAAAGTCAAAAAAGCTGTAGATAAAGACATCAAAAAACACCTGACCACCAGGTACTCTGACAAAATCCTGCGGAAATATAACAGCAAGATAAATTATCTTATTAACAAGTATTTTTCCTCTCTGCCGTCGCATGTGGTCACGACCGAGGGTGACGACATTGCCAATGTGGCGCGCATTGAATTTTTTGAGACGATCAAAGTCTGGGATCCCGAACGCAATGAGGACGTCTGGCCGCTGGCTTACTCCCGCATCAGCGGGGCCATGCGCGATCAAATCCGCTATATCACCAAAGCCTCGCCGACGCGGCTGTACAACTGGGTCACGGACGCATCCAGTCTGTATCTGGCCGTGGAACAGGACAATAGTTTTGAAAATAAGATCGAATCCGGCGTGATGCTCAATGAAGCGATGAAAAGCCTGGATCGCAAGGAAAAATTTATTATTATCAGCCGTTTCAAGCACGATAAGACTTTCAAAGAGATCGGTGAGCAGATCGGCATCTCCGAATCCCAGACCACGCGCATTTATAAACAGGTCATTCAAAAGCTGCGCAAATTGATCACGGAAAAGGGAGCGTACAAATCATCATCGCCTATTTAGATACGTTCATTCTGGCCCTGCTGGTGGCCATGCTGGCTATTCCGCCGGTCAAAAAACTGGCCGTCCAAGCCGGAGCCATAGATCAGCCCGGCCGCCGTAAAGTACATACCCAGGCCACGCCCAAGCTGGGCGGACTGGCCATGTTGCTGGGCATTGTAGTTTCGCTGCTGCTGGTCAATTTATTTCACGCCGGCGTTTTCAACCAAAACACGCTGATCATCCTCGGCGGGGCGCTGCTGGCAGCGGGTCTGGGGTTTCTGGACGATGTTTACAGCCTGCAGCCACCGGTCAAACTGCTGGGGCAGCTGCTCATCGCCATACTGGCGGTCGCCTGCGGCATTGAAATAAATTTCCTGCGGCATCCTATCTCCCTGCAGATCATCGAGCTGGGTATCTGGGGCAAAGTTATTTCCGTGCTGTGGCTGCTTATCGTCATGAATATTATCAATCTCAGCGACGGGCTGGACGGACTGGCGGGCGGGCTGGTGTTTATCTCCGCGCTGTCCCTGTTCATTATTTCACTCCTGACCAATCAGCTGCACGCGGTTTTTCTGTTCAGCGCGATCTGCGGCGCGGCGCTGGGTTTCCTGCGCTTCAATTTTCCGCCGGCTTCGATTTTTATGGGCGACACCGGCTCGCTGCTTTTGGGATTTTTGCTGGGAGCCTGCTCGATCGAAGGCGTGCTCAAAAGCGCCACGCTGATCAGTCTGGCCATTCCGGCTATCTCGCTGCTTATCCCGTTGAGCGACACCGCGCTGGCCATACTGCGCCGCGCCAAAAAACGCGTGCATATTTTCAAGGCGGACAAAGAGCACCTGCATCACCGCCTGCTCAATTACCACGCGTCCCAGCAGGAAGCCGTGGTGCGTATTTATTACGCTTCTATCGCACTGAATGTACTGGCCATAATTCTGGCCGTCAGCAAAGATTTATATTCTATTCTCCTGTTTTTAGTGATAATATTCGGGTTGCTGATTGTGGCCGTCAAAATACATCTTTTTTTCCGCAACAATCAGTAAAGGACTTTATGGCCAGAGTAAAAATCATCGGCGAACAGCCTTTGCACGGCAGTGTTAATATTTCCGGAGCCAAAAATTCAGCGCTGCCAATTCTGGCGGCCATGGCGCTGCTGGAAGGCGAAAGCACCATCGACAATGTGCCGGAATTGACGGATATTACCACGATGGTGCGCATGCTGCGCTCGATCAATATTCTGGCCGAACAAAACGGCCATAAAATCCGTGTCTTAAACAAAGGGCATATCAAGCATCTCATTCCTTATGAATTGGTGACCAAAATGCGCGCTTCTTTTTTTATCGCCGGGCCTATTCTGGCCAGAGTCGGCATGGTGCGTATTCCGATGCCGGGCGGCTGCGCTATCGGCTCGCGGCCGGTGGATATCCATCTCAAAGGCTTTCAAGATCTCGGCGCAGCGGTCAAACTGGAGCACGGTTTTATCGAACTGCGCTGCCCGCAGCTCAAAGGTAATTATGTAAATTTTGCTTTCCCCAGCGTCGGCGCCACGGAAAATATCATGATGGCCGCCACGCTGGCGGAAGGCGCCACCATCATAACCAATGCCGCCTGCGAGCCGGAGATCGTCGATCTGGCCGCGCTGCTGAATAAAGCCGGGGCCGGTATCGCCGGCGCGGGCACTTCCACCATAACCATACAGGGCGTCCGCAGCCTGCATGGAGTAAAGCACGCGATCATTCCCGATCGCATCGAGGCCGGCACCATGCTCCTCGCCGGGCTGATCACGCACGGCAAAGTAACCGTCCATAACGTAAATCCGCAGGATATTTCCGCCCTGCTGGCCGCGCTGGCGGACACCGGCGCCAGATTAAACATCAAAAACAATTCCGTCGAAGCCCATTCCGGCGCGAGCTGGAGCGGCGCCAATCTCATCACCCAGCCGCATCCCGGTTTTCCCACCGACATGCAGGCCCAGATGATGACCTATCTGGCGCTGGCGCAGGGCACCAGCACGATCCGCGAGACGATTTTTGAAAACCGGTTTATGCATACCGGCGAGCTGCAGCGCATGGGCGCGGATATACGCACGGAGGAGCGCGTGGCTATTATCAAGGGCGTCAAAAAACTGTCCGGCGCGGAAGTCAAAGCCACCGATCTGCGGGCTGGCGCCGCGCTCTGGCTGGCCGGGCTGGCCGCGCAGGGCGAGACCGTGATCTATGACGCAGAACACATCGAACGCGGCTATGAAAAACTCACCGCCAAACTTTCCGCGCTGGGCGCCAATATCAAGCGCGTGGCTTGAAGCAAGGAGCAGGATAATGACTGTCAAAAAATTAAAACACTGGCTGGAACTGCTGCAGCAGGCCGGTATTATCGAGTTAAGCACCTGTCTGGCCTGGTTCGCGCTGTCTTCCGCTATTATCGCCTGGCCGTGGCCCGGCGCGGTCAACTGGACCAGAGCTCTTTCCGTCACCGCGCTGAACGGTATTTTTCTAACGCTGCTGTTCTGTCATCTGCTGCAAAATAAAGACAAACTGCTGACCAAACGTATCCTGCTCCTGCTGGCTATTATTTTTTGTCTGGTTCTGCTTATCGCCAGCTATCTAATCAGATTGCATCTCAATCCGCTTTTCACGCCGGTAACTTCCGCCGCGCTGATCTTCTCGCTCGTTTACGGCAACAAAGCGTCCGCTTTTTATCTGAGCATTTACCTGTCTTTCCTGCTGGCCATAAATCTGCCCAATTCTTTCTTTTATTTTACGGTTTTCAGCGCTAACGCTTTATTTACCATCTGCTTTGCCAACAGGCTGGTGGAGCGCAATTCGCTGGCGTCATCCAGTCTGCGCAGCGCGCTGGGCAGCATTGCGGCCGCCGCGCTGCTGTACCTGCTGGCGGGACAGTTTGACCTTTTTGATTTTTACCGCAACGCTCTGGCTATTCTGGCCGCTTCGCTGGGCTCGGTCGTGATCATTCTCGGCCTGCTGCCGTACATTGAGGATATTTTTTATGTGGTCACGCCGACCAAACTGCTGGAGCTGGCCAGCCCCAACAACACCCTGCTCAAAAGGCTGTCCATGGAAGCGCCGGGCACCTATCATCATTCGCTGATCGTGGCCAACCTCGCCGAAAATGCCACGGAAGCGCTTAACGGCAACGCCCTGCTGGCCAGAGTAGGCGCCTATTATCACGACATCGGCAAGATCAAGCGGCCGCTGTTTTTTGTCGAAAACCAGAGCTCTTTTGACAATCCGCACGATCAGATCAATCCGCGCATGTCTTCGATAATTATCACATCGCATACCAAGGAAGGCGTGGAGCTGGGCAAAACTTACAAACTGCCGCGCATCATTCTGAATATTATCGAACAGCACCACGGCAACAGCGTAATGACTTATTTCTTCCGTAATTTTCAGGAGCTTAACGCTAAGGCCAGCGATTCGGAAAAAAGCGTGGTGAGCGAGGATGATTTCCGCTACAGCGGGCCAAAACCGCAGACGCGGGAAGCGGCGGTTATCATGCTGGCCGACTCCTGCGAAGCCGCGGTGCGTTCGCTGGAAAAACCCACGCCGTCCAGAATAAGTAATATGCTCGGCAAGATCATCAAAGAAAAAATGGACACCGGCCAGTTAGAGGACAGCCAGCTGACTTTTCAAGACATCACCGTAATCCGCGGTTCTTTTCAGCACACGATCGGCAATATGTTCCACAACCGGATCAAATACAACGACAAAAGCGCGGACTAAATGCTGTATCTCAACCAGCTGGTGCGTGTCAGAGCTGATCTGGCTTTCCTGCGCAGGGCCGCTGCGGAGCTATGCCGCAAAACCGGACGGCGCGGCGATCTATCCATAACTTTTTGCAGCGCGCGGCAGATCCAGAGGCTGAACCAAAAATTCCGCCGGGACAATAAACCGACAGATGTGCTTTCTTTTGACTCCGGCGATATAGTCATCGCGCCGGCCGTAGCCCGGAGCAACGCCCGGAAATACCGGCAGACGCTGACGGCCGAGCTGCTGTATCTCATCATTCACGGCCTCTGTCATCTGCGGGGGCACGATCATTCCGGCCCGGCCGACACAGCCCGGATGCGCCGCGCCGAAAACCGGCTCTTGGCTTATACCCGTAAAAAATATAATATACAGCTCACCGGGAGGATCAATGCGCTTTCATAACCGCAGATTTATACGCAGTCTGGGCTGCGCCTTAAACGGCCTCCGGCAGGCTGTGCGCTACGAGGCCAATATGCGTATTCATCTGGTCTGCGCCGGTCTGGCGGTCGGCGCCGGCTGGATCCTGCAAATCCTGCCCTATGAATGGCTGATGCTTTCCCTGACCATTACGCTGGTTCTTCTGGCTGAATTGCTGAATACGGCGCTGGAGGCCAATGTCGATCTGGTCACCAAACAGAAAAAACCGGAAGCCCGGACAGCCAAAGATGTCGCGGCCGGAGCGGTGCTGATCACTTCGCTCAACGCCGTGATTATCGGTCTGGTGATTTTTGCGCCCAAAATTTTCCCTGAGGTCTGAGCAAATGCATATAGAATTAATTCTCGTCATCATCCTTTTATCTTTTTCCGGCTTTTTTTCCTGCACGGAAACCGCGCTGACCAGCGTGTCCAAAACCCAGCTGGCCCAGCTCAAAAGACGCAAAGTCAAAGGCTACAAAAAACTGTTTTATCTCAAAGAAAATCCGGGCATTATGCTTGCCACCATCCTGATCGGCAATAATCTGGTCAATATCCTGATTACCACGCTGGGCACCCTGATCGTATTCAACCTGCTGAACTCCGCGGGCATCGAAAGCGAGCTCTGGACTGCGGTGATCGCGACCTTTACCATTACTTTTTTTGTGCTGGTATTCGGCGAGATCATGCCCAAGACTATGGGGCTGAGCAGCGGCTACCGTTATACTCTGTTTGCCAGCCGCGTCATTGTTTTTCTTTCCTACTGTTTTAAGCCGGTCGTTTTTGGTCTGAACAAATTTGCGGGATTTCTGCTTTTTTTAATGCGCCGTCCGACGCAGAAAAGTCTGGCCATCACGGAGGAAGAACTGCTCTCGGTCATTGACGCCGGACAGGAAACCGGCGCCATTGAGAAAGAAGAAAAAAATATGCTTCACGACGTCATTCGCTTCGGCGATTCTTTCGTGGGCGAGATTATGACGCCGCTGGATAATGTCATTGCCGCGGCCGCCACGGACACTATCGAGACGCTGCTCCTCAAGATCAAAGACCGCCTGCCCTCGCGCATACCGATCTATGTCGGGGCCAGACACAATATTATCGGCATACTCTATCTCAAAGATCTGCTGCAAAAAATCACCGCCGCCACGGCGGACTATAAAAAAACCCAGATTAAGTATTTTCAGGATCTGCTCCGTCCGCCTTATATTGTCTACATTGACCAAAAAAGCGCGCAGGTGATGCGCCATATGCGTTTTCAGCATCTGCATATCGCTATAGTCAAAAATCACAATAAAAAAACTGTCGGCATAGTTACTTTTGAAGATCTGCTGGAAGAAATCGTCGGCGAGATCAAAGACGAGTACGACCGAACTTAACCCTGCCAGCCCTTTTGGTATTCAGCAAATCGTTTTATACATCAGCAGAGCGTATTGATCGGTCATGCCGGCGACGTAATCGCAGACCGAAATTTCCACAGGCTGATCTTTGCGGAAAGTCGAGGATTCCAGCGCCTTTTCCGGATGCCGCACAAAATAGGCAAATAACTGCGCCAGCACCTGTCCGGCTTCGGCATTGCGCGCCACTATCTGCGGATGCTGGTAAAATCTTTCCGCCAAAAACCGGCGCAGTTCCGCGACTTTACCGGCCAGCTCTGCGCTGAACCCGACCAAATCCTGCCGGGCAGCGTAAACATCCGCCAGCGTTTTAATGCCGTACTGCCGCAGGCGAGCCTCTGTCTCGCGCATCAGATCGGAGATCAGCAGGCTGATCAGGGCACGGATGTTCAGATTGACCAAAGCCGCGTCCGAAAGCCGCGCGTCAGCCTCTTTATGCCGCGCCGTGAGCTCAGCCCAGAGCGTCACACCGCGCAAATCTTCCAGCCGCAGCAGGCCGGAAGCGAGAGCGTCATCCAGATCATGGCTGTTATAGGCCACTTCATCGGCCAGATTGGCTGTCTGCGCCTCCAGCGACGGACCCTGTTCCTGAACCACGCCGCTGTGGTCATAAGGGCTTCGGTGCTTGATCAGACCGTCCAGCACCTCGTAGGAAAGATTGAGTCCGTCAAAATGCGTGTATTTTTTCTCCAGCTGTTCGACGATCCTTTTGCTCTGGCGGTTGTGTTCAAATCCGCCGAAGTCCTGCAGCAGATCGTTCAGGACTTTTTCGCCGGTGTGGCCGAAAGGCGTGTGGCCGAGATCGTGGGCCAGACCGATAGTTTCCGCCAAATCCTCATTCAAGCCCAGCGTCCGGGCTATATCGCGGGAAATCTGCACGACTTCCAGCGTATGCGTCAGGCGCGTGCGGTAATGATCGCCATTCTGGGTCGTCACAAACACCTGCGTCTTATGCTTGAGCCGCCGAAAGGCCTTGCAGTGAATCACCCGGTCGCGGTCGCGTTGAAATTCCGTGCGATAATCCGCGGGCGGTTCAGGATGCGCGCGCCCCCGGGAGTCTTTACTCAAGACAGCGTACCCGGCCAGCGTGTCTGCTTCTCTGGCTTCCAGATCTTTTTTACTGTACATAAATTACTGCGCGCTGCCCATCTCCCGGCCGGTAGTGCGGATTTTTTTCAGGATCTGCAGGACTTTGGCATTCGCGTCATATTTTTTAGAAATATCCGGCATGGCAACCAATTCCTCGGACATGTTCACATTGGAGCTTTCGTAATAGTATTGTCTTACTCTGGGGGTTTCCAGCGGAGTATAAACGGATTCCCCTTCCAGAGCCTCAAAAAAAACGCCGTTGAGCTGGCTCAGCGTGGCTTCGGGGGCAAGCTCTCCGACCAGCACCTTATCCACCACCATGTTGTCCTTGATGATCAAGCCGGTCTCGGTCACTTCGAACTGCATGCTGGATTCCCCCCCGCTCATCGAAAACTGAATATTCCCGTTCCGGCCCTGCACAGGATAATGCCCGGACAGCGTGACCAGCGTAAAATCTTCGCTCAAGGTAAAACGCCCGTCCCGCATAAAAATAACACCCTCCGGCGTGCGCGCCATGAAAAAGCCGGGGCCGTCAATGCCAATATGCAGGGGATCGCCGGAAAAAATCAACTGGCCGTTGGCAAACAGGGTTGGCGCCCGCGTCGTAACTAAATTGCCGTTTTCTTCCACGACAAGCAGCTGCGTGGCGCGGAAACCCGGAGTGTTGACATTGACCACATTGCTCATCATCGCCCCGTAGCGCTGCTCATAAATATTCAAAGCCTGCACTGTGCTTTTATTTGAGGGAGCCGCCGGCAGCAAACTGCAAAGCCCCAAAGCAAGTATAATTTTAGTTATCTTCATCATCCATTTCCCGCACCCGCTTGTAAAGTTTTTCACGTCTGGCGGCCATTTGATCCAGACGGAAAATAAAAGCCAGCACTTCGGCGATCAAAGCGTACAGTTCCGCCGGCACTTCGGTGCTGACTTCCAGCTTCAGCAGCAGATCGGCCAGACCGGTGTCCTCATAAAACGGGATCTTGTGGTCTTCCGCAATACGCAGAATATCTTCCGCAAAATCCCCGCGGCCGGCCGCCAGAATAACCGGCGCGGCGTCTTTTTCCACATCGTAACGCAGGGCAATGGCCGAGCGCTGCCCCTGCGGCTTACTCTCCAGCTCCAGCAGAGAATGTTTGATTTTCCTGCGGTGCCGGCTTTCTTTTTCTTCCAGTTCTTTTCGGTTAGCCATTTTTATACCTCTGTCTGCACTCTGGTCAGATCATTCAGCTCCAGAGTCGGTATCAAAAATTTCTTCACGTCCAGATTTCTTTTTACCACCCGGACGGACTGGGTCTTGTAGCTGTACGTTTCCATTTTTTTGCGCAGTTCATCCACATTGGAGCTGATCAGCCTGCGGATATTTTCATCGTTGGTATTGAACCTGAAATCCAGCTTATCTTCCTCGACCTCGACTTCCGCAGAGATCTCGCCCAGCGCTGCGGTCTCGGTTTTTAATACTAATTTGGTGCGTCTGGCATTAATAGAACGGTATTTATTTTTTTTGTCTTTTTCTAAAAGCAGCTCTATGGTCTGGGGCGGGGTAGCCATGCTGTTGGGTATCTGCCAGTAGGCAAATTTATCGCTCAAAGCCGAATCCTCGCGGCCGTCGGGCCGGGAAAGGATGGACTGCACTATCAGATTCTGCGAAACGTCTTTGGCCGCTTTGCTTAAATTGCCCAGCGCAGACAGCAGATTATTCACGCCACTGTTCTTTTCCGGACTGGCCTCGGCGACCTGCCGGGAAACGCCGTTGATCAAAGCGCGCACCGCCCGCATGTTGGTTAGCACTTCCGCATTGTTAAAAAAGCCCGTGCCTTTTTGGAGCTTATCCCGGAATTCTTTGGGCAGCATATTGATGAACCCCTCCAGCGAAGACAGCATGGCGCCCAGCTGGCTGAGCAAAGCCGTGGAAAGCGTGCCGCTGGCGGTGCTCAAGGCCCCGCGCACCGCGGCCGAAGCCTGCTGCATATCCAGCAGCTGTTTGCTCAATTCTGGATTTTGTTCCAGAAAATCCGCCAGACTCTGCGCGCCGGCGCGGGAATTTAAGTCCTTGGTGATCATCAGGATCGCCGCTTTTTCGACCGAGGGGGATTTGGGCAGGCCCTTGAGCAGATTTTCCAGCGCGTCAAAATTTTCTTTGCTCAATTCCAGGCCGTACATCAGCATCTTGGTGGCCAGCGAACGGTTCTCCGCGCTGGGACGCACGCCGAGCAGCAGCAATTGATTGACCACATCGCGCGGCGTCATGCGCCGGGCTATGGTGGGAAAAGGTTTTTGAGCAACCTGCTGCTGTTCTTCCACCGCGGCACGGTCTGCCGCCCGCTGCACCCGCTGCGAACTTTTGATCCCGCCGGTCTGCGCGACATCGCCGGAGCGGTTGACCTGCTGGCGATTAGGAATATTATTGTTGACGTTTTTATTATAGCCGCTGACTTCAGACATGATAGCCACCCCCGGCCACTATTATAGCATATTTAGAGAGTCACTGAATACGCCAGACAGACTTCCCGGCAATTATCCTTTTTAGGACAGGCCTGACATTCTTCCAGTATCTTCTGCGGCAGGAGCTCTTTGACCGAAGCCTGAAATTTACTTTTGCGAAAAACTTCCGGCACATAGGTCAGCGTGAAAACTCTGGGCACGCCCAGATCTCTGGCTTCGGCCAGACAGCGTTTGATAAGTCTGGTCGCAATGCCCTGCCGCGTGTATTCCCTGTCCACCGCCAGAGACTTGACCTCGGACAGGCGGTCGGTATACAAATGCAGAGCCGCGCAGCCGACGATTTTTTTAGCGGGCACAGCCACCGCCACAAAAAAATCCCGCAGGTTTTGAATAACCATATCCTCCGTGCGCGGCAGCATCGAGCCTTCCGCGGCATAGCCGTTGACCAGCGTCAGTATAGCGGGAACATCCTTGATACCGGCCTTACGCGCAATTATTTTCGGCATGGCTACAGTATACTATAACCTCTCCTGAATACTGACAAACCCTCAATGGTTAAAGGCCTGCCCCGGCGGCACGGAGATATAAAACTCCCCGCTGTCCATGTCCACGAACACGTTCTCATCTTTCGGCAATTCCGTATACTTCGCCAGGATCTCCTGCCACCATTTGCGCTGCAGGGCCAGAGCCTCGGCTTTCGCCTCAAGAGCCGCCGAGACAAACAGCTGAACCTGTTCTTTCGTCACGTTCGGCTGCACGTCCACCGGCTGCGCCGCCTGTTCCGCCACGCTCACCCGGTTGTTTATAAGCACCAGACTCTCCACTTCCTCCCGCGTCGCCTTTATTCCCAAATCTTTACGTATATCGTGTATCTTCCCGCACTTAGGGCACACCCGCGGGTCTTTTTCCTGTGAGGTATTACCTCCCGTTACGGTTACTTCCTTACTATCTTTTTTCTCTGCCATGATTGCCTCCTTGTTTTTTTATTCCTCCCCTCAAAGAAAGGAATTGAACTGTTAGCTCCCCTTATAAAGGGGGGCTGTCAAAAGATATGCGCGCATATCTTTTGACTGAGGGGTCGTGCGCAGCTCCGCGAATATTTTGCTTCGCATGCCAACATTCGCTTCGCGGGGGTGCACCGCAGCTCCGCGAATATTTTGTCGCGCGCGCCATAGATGTGTTTCTGACATTTTACCTGTCCCTTTCTTTCTTTCTTTGCAATACCTTTTTTTCTTTATTTAATGCCTACGGGTCAGCAGTCTTGTTGACTGCTGACACTTCCTCCGCGGCATGAGACCGCTGTCGGTCGCGTGGCAATTTCTTTGACAGGCCGCAAAGAAATTGCCGAAAGAAACGGCCTTCGTGGGGCTGTGCGCCCCACACCCCCAATGTGTTCCGTGTTTTTACGCCGCCGCTGCTTTGATATGGTTGTAACTATTACCGGCCAACACTTATCTATAGACCTAACTCTAGCTGTATTCGCCGCAGGCGCTTGGCGGACGCAGCGGACTGCTGTCTTTGGAAAATGGATCTCCCTGCTCTAAATTAACAGCAAAAGCGGCAGTGCCGCACCGCGCCAAAATATTTGTCCCGCCATTAGTGATAGTTATACCCCCGGTATCACCTTCCCCTGCTCATCAAAGGACTTTGTGCCCTCTAATTTGTCGTACTCCTCCCAGTACCTGCGGCTCCACTTACTCTGCAGCTTGTGTATCTCGCAAATGTTCGTCTGGCGGTAAAATTCCCCCTTCTCCGCAAAGGCGCCCCCGATACACCATGCGCACGCGCTCTCCACCGCACACTCCATGCACTTCTGCGGCGAGATCTTCCTGCGCGTCTGGCTGCGCACCGTCTCGAACCGTTCCTTGTGATCTAAGCCATTCCATACATCCCCCACATAAAAGTCCAGCTTCCGGCTGTGCATCGTATTCGGACTGAACCTGAAGCACGGGTATATCTTCCCGTTTATGCTCAAGCACGGCATACTCCCCGACCCGCACCACCCCTTGTCCGGGTCTTTCATTGGTTCACCTATCCCGAAACCCTTGTCGAACATGCTTACATGCAGGTCATGTCTGTGCTCCAGTATGTAATATATGGACTTCTCCATCTCATTATCCAGCTGTTTCAGGTCTTCCTCCGTTAATTTCATGTCCTCAAAGATAAAGTTTATATTTACATGCTTTAAGCCCATTTCTTCATGCAAATACTTTATGGACTTATACAGATACGGTATCGTCTCCTTATTACACGTCGCCTTGGTCGCCGCGCTGTCTATTCCTGTCCACGCTATATACCAGTCCCACCACTTCATTATGTCTTTCATCGTCCCCCGGCCATCCTTATGTATACGGTT